>NZ_JBIRCY010000030.1:0-96727 GCF_044326205.1 Mesorhizobium sp. IMUNJ 23232 | reverse complement strand
GATGCAACTGCCATCATGGTTACGACCGAAATCACTCGGCTACACACGGAACGAGAAGGGGTAGTCGAAATCGAAATCATCGCTTTCGATTCGCCGCCGTAGTTGGTCGCTTCAGCATATCGGAGGCATCGACGTCGAGCACGACGGCAAGCTTGTCGACCACATCGATCGTCGCGGCGTAGACGCTGCGCTCCAACGCGCTGACATACGTACGATCGACGTCAGCCCGATGCGCAAGCTCCTCCTGCGACAGACCGGCTGCCTGCCGGTATCGCCGCAGATTGCGCGCGAAAACCTCTCGAATCTCCATTGATCGGAGTGCATCGCCTTGTCGAGTATTCAACCACGGAGTATTCTCGACAAAGCGAGCAGCAAGGAGGGAGCATGGATTGCAATCTCATCGTCTCGGAAAGCCTGATACGCAGGTCGATGCGGGCCGTGAACGTCGCCTGTGCTGCAACGAATGCCTCGATCTGGAAAGTTAGGCATTGCTTTTATACTATAATTGGCAGGCAATCCGGTATCGTATGCTCCTTTGTCGCGATCGTCGCCCTGCCAGGTCGCTGCCTTAGTTATTGCCGCTTTGCTAATGGAGACCGCCTTGCGTCTGCCGCTGCTCGACCCTGACGTTGCCGACGAGGCGCCGACGTCTCCGATCCTGACTGGCTACGACGAGGAACGGCTGCTCACGTACCTTCGCCTTCTCCAGGCAGAAATAGACCATGCCGACTGGCGCGAGGTCGCAAGGATCGTCTTGCACATCGATCCAGAGCAAGATCCGGATCGTGCATTCCGTGCATGGGAGACTCACCTAGCGCGAGCGCACTGGATGACCAAGAAGGGCTACAGCTACCTGATCTCGGGCGGCGCGCCGCACTGACGCCTTCCGCGACAGGCCGGCTTTGCGAGTTTCGCATACCGGTTTGCTGACTCTCCGACTCCACTCTTCTCAGCCTTCACCGAAAGCTGATTCCTGAGGTCGGGCAGGGGCGATCGTGGAGAGGACGATTGCCATGTCGCAGCCGCGCGACTGGAGCGATCCAACGGACTGGGTGGACATGCTGGGCTACGAGCCCTCCGAGTTTGCCGCCGAATTCCTGCTGCGCAACGAGCAGTTCGCTGCCGAATGCAGCGCTCTGCTGGAGCGTCGCAGGCCACAGCCCGGCGAATTGATCGGCACTGCCGAATTTGCCAGACGGTGGGGATTGCGATTTCATCGTCCCGGATGACGGCTCCCTCACGCCTGAACACATCGTCTGGTCTGAGCAAGCCTCGCCGCGTGTCCTGCGCGCGACGAGGCTGGCCGACCCGAACGCTCCGAAAGCACCGGCAGTCGATCTCGCTCCCGCCGGCGACGTCTATCGCTTAGGCGATGACGCCCAAGCGCATGCGCGCTGGTCTTCAACCGGCGCACATCATCTTGTCGTCGAAAGTGCAGGCGACGCTCCCATCAACGCCGTCGTTCTGCCGCTCGATGATGCTTTCGAACTCCGCCTCGACGCTGCCCGCCACCTCTGGCGCGAGTTGAAGGGAAGACGCCCAGCGCCGGCCTATGGCGCGCTGCCGCGGCAGTCGAAAACGCGGCATATCCTTAACCTGCGTGCACACGACGGGCGACGGTCCGGCGCGCCGCAGCGACAGATCGCCGAGACGCTGTTCGCCCACACACCGATGGCGTCGCGCGACTGGCGCGATCATCCTCTGCGGCACAAGGTCCGCGCCATCCTGCGCCGCGCCGACCGCATGGTCGCCGGCGGCTATCTCGACCTGCTCTTCTATCCCGGTAAGGCCCCTCGCTGAGGTGCGCAAAAACGCACTCCCTTGTTTTTTCCCTCCCTCGGCTCTTCCGAACTTCGCCATCGTCCTCTCCACGCGCCCCGGCAGGCCAGGGCCGCACCGCCACCGCGAGGAGCAGGACGAGCATGGCGAAAGACACGGACGGGCTAAACCACCGCTACGTGCGAACCAAGGAAGCCGCCCATTTCGTCGGGCTGTGCGCTCGAACGATGGAGAAGCACCGCACCTACGGCACAGGCCCGCGCTACTGCAAGATCGGCGGCCGCGTACTCTACGATGTCGAGGACCTGCGCGAATGGATCGCCACCAGCCGGCGCTCCTCGACCAGCGACACTGACACCACCGTCATCCCTCCCGCCAAACCGCATGCAGCGCGCGCGCCGGCCTACACCGGCCGGCCGCGTGAGCGCTGATCGGAGGACGGTCATGCGCCGCCGTCAAGTTGAGGACGAACAGCTTCTGCGCTTTCGTGCGCGCACCGGCGGCATGGCGGCGCGCGACTCGCAAGACCTGATGGCCTGGCCGTTCTTCTCGCTGGCGAAGTCCCGCCGCATCACGCCCATCGACTTCCACATGGGCAACATCTCCATCCGCGTGGAGGCCACGCTCGAGCACGGCATGGCGACCATCTGGGATGCCGATATTCTCATCTGGGCAGCCAGCCAGATCGTCGATGCACGCGACAAGGGCTTGCTGACCTCACGGCTGATGGCCGCCACGCCGTATGAGATTCTCACCTTCATCCGCCGTGACGATTCAGCCCGCAGCTATGATCGGTTGAAAGCCGCTCTCGACAGGCTGCAATCCACCACGGTCGCGACCTCGATTCGGCAGCCGTCCGAGCGCCGGCGGCATCGCTTCTCGTGGATCAACGAATGGAAGGAGCGGCTGGACGGCGACGGACGGCCGCTCGGCATCGAGCTGATCCTGCCGGACTGGTTCTATGCCGGCGTGCGCGACGATGCGCTCATCCTGACGATCGACCGCGAGTATTTTGACCTCACAGGCGGTTTGGAGCGCTGGCTCTACCGGCTCGTGCGCAAGCACGGCGGGCGGCAGGCCTGGGGCTGGAGCTTCGATCTCCGCCACCTCCACCTGAAGTCCGGCACGCTCTCGCCGCTCAAGCACTTCGCCTATGACCTGCGTGAGATCGTCCGCCGCCAGCCGCTGCCCGGCTACCGGCTCGCGCTGACCGCCGACCCTGACGGGCGCCAGCGGCTGACTTTTCGCCCTGATCCGAACAATCCGAAAACCGGCGAGCCGAGCGAACATCCGACCCGCCGCCGATCAGACGATCTGTGAGGTGGCTGTGGACAGAACCGTGCTATCGGGGACCACAAAGCCCGTGCCATCGGGGACCGGATCCCCGTGCTATCGGGGACCGAAACCACCCGCGACGCCTTGCGCCGGCGGCGGTTGCGAACCCTCTAACTTTACTAACTGGCAATCCTTCGGATTCCCTCTAACGCGCCTGCCGCTTTCCACGCCCTGTGGAACCACATTGTCTCCGCGCAACCGAAAACTCGCTGCCCGTTTTCGAAAACTCCGTTCCGAAGATCCCAGAGCGCGGCAGGCTAACCCTGTGGCCTCGTTCACGGACTCGCCCCATCGCGCCGCTGGCCCACGCAGCGGGCGAATGGAGATGGCGCAGCGCATCCGCGATCGAATTGCCGACATCCTTCCTTTCAGTGACGGAGAAACATCATGACCGACCGCGGGCGAGGACGGGCCGGGGCGCAGCGGAGATTAGATCGCGATGATCTCACCCACGTCGAGCTGGTGTGGATCAAGAGGCGGATCGAGAACTACATCCGCTTCGGACACGTCGTTGCAAAACACACGATCGATCGCAACCGTCGCGTCGTCTCCTTCGAACCCGGCAGCGTCTTCGCCTTCGTGCGCTGGACGGCGAACGATTTCGGCACCATCGCCTCGCGCATCGACATCGTGCGTGCCGTCGCACGAGGCAAGCGCTGCTCGACGCTCGCCTACGTGCGGCCCGGCGCCGACATCCTGCTGACGGCCAAGGGATGGCCGAACGTCGAGAAAGTGCTGCAGGTCATCGACCAGGTCGAGGCGCTCGGCATCGATGCTGCCGATGTCGCGCCGGAATATTGGCGGCATGTGCATAGCCGTCTCGCCATCCGCGACACGCCGCGTCCCTACACGCGCCAGCGCCATGAAGCCTGGCTGCTGCGTCGCCGGACCGAGCAATGAGCGCCCGCGAAGCAATTGTCGCCGCGATGCTCGCTGGTGTCGGCCTGATCAGTGCTTCCACATGGAGCAAGCATCCGCGCTTCGTCTGGAATGCATCCGCCAGCGTGCCGATCGGGCTCTACCGCGTCGAGCCGGCCGAGCGCATCGACGTCGCTGACCTTGTTGTCGTGATGCCGCCCGAACCGCTGGCAAGCCTCCTCGCCGAGCGCGGTTACCTGCCGCGCGGCGTACCGCTGATCAAGCGCGTGCTGGCGCTTGCCGGCACCACCGTCTGCCGGCGGGGCGTGGAGATCGCTGCATACGGCATGACGTATGGCCGCGCCCGCGAGTTCGACAGCCATGGCCGCCGCCTGCCGGACCGGCAGGGCTGTGGCGTCGTCGCGGAGGGCGAGGCCTTCCTCATGAACTGGGACGCCGAGGACAGCTTCGACAGCCGTTATTTCGGTCCGCTCCCGCTCGCATCTATCGTCGGTCGTGCGGTTCCGGTCTGGACCGCCGACGACACGGATACCGCCCCCGCATCAGCCGCCGGATCGCCTGCCGGTGAGGCGAGGGCGCCCCATTCCTCAGCCACGAAAGGAGCATCCGATGAGCAAGATCGGCACCTTCACCTGCAACGATGACGGCTTCTTCGGCAACGTCCGAACACTGACCATCGACGTGAAGCTCGCCATACTTCCAGCCGAGAAATCAGACGTGGAGAGCGCACCCGACCACCGCATCTTCTGCGAAGGCCTGGAAGTGGGTGCGGCCTGGAACCGCACCGGCGAGAAGGCCGGCCGATGGCTATCGGTCGCCATCGACGATCCGTCTTTCATGCAGCCGCTGCGCGCGCGCCTTTTCGAGGCCGACGCGGAGAAGGGCACCTGGACCCTGCATTGGGACCGGCTGTCGAAGCGCGACGAGCGGGCATGAGACATGCGGCCATCGCATTCCCGTGAGCCTGATCCCTCAAACCCTTTGATCGATCGGGCACCGGTCAAACCCTTCGACCCGATCGCCTGTCGGACAGCCGTCGCGCGCAGCGTAGGTCAAGGGCGGCCGGACGCTTCCCACGGCGATCATGTCGACAACGTGCTTCCAGACGCGGGAAGCGCTTTCGGCCGGCGCAGCCTTGCCCTTGACGGAAGCGAGCACGGCGGCAGGCTGACGGTGCGTCGGGACGGCGGTTCGTGCGTCGACGTGCTCATTGTTGCCATGTTGTCGGCACGCATCGCGCTAGCGCTCGCTACATGCACGGCACACGCTGAGCCAGCAAAAGGTCCGCCATCGCGACACTCGGCAACTACTGCGGTGTTGTCCGATCCGTGGTCGGATCACATATCAGAGGCTGCGGAGCGCTTCGCAATCCCCGAGCGCTGGATCCGCGCAGTCATGCAGGCTGAGAGCGCCGGCGACGTGCATGCCGTCTCGCCGAAAGGCGCGATGGGCCTGCTGCAGATCATGCCGGCGACATGGGCGGAACTTCGCGCCAGGCACGGTCTCGGCGATGACCCTTTCAAGCCGCGCGACAACATTCTGACTGGCGCGGCTTACCTTCGCGAGATGCTGGATCGCTTCGGCAAGAAGGGTTTCCTTGCGGCATACAATGCCGGTCCGGCGCGCTACGAAGAATACCTTGCCAAAGGCCGGCCGCTGCCACGCGAGACTGTCGCCTACCTCAGAAAGCTTGCACCGATGGTCGACGGAACAGCGACTGTTCCGTCAACATCGCCTCGGCCGAGCCACCGACGGAGTGCAGCGCGCTCGCTGATCTTTGCGCATGCCGGGAGCAGCCGGAGTGTCGATCCTGTGTATGCTGATCGCAAGCCGAATGCGCCCGCAGACACGCCGCCCACTACAACGAGCTCACTCGTCTCCTCGTTGCCGGCCCGCGACTTCGTCACCGATCTCACGGCGATCGAGCCGTTGCCCGGTGACCCTTCCCACGATTCCGGAACGGGCCACAGACCGCCTGGCAACGGGCTGTTCGTGCAGCGATCGTCCGGCTTCGTACCGTGACCGATTGCTTTAGCCTCAATCGCACTCCGGCCTGCGCCGCGATGCGGATTGCGGTGGCGGGAGGGCCGCCGAGGGAACCGAGGAGGCATGGCAAGATAAAAGCGCGCGATGTGCGCGTCGGTTGGGGGGCGGATTTGTAAGGCTTTGCGCACCCACTTCGCGATGTGCGGTGGAATAGCGCGAGGTGCGCTATTGCGATTTCCTCAATCCTTTCAATGAAATCCGCAAGGTGCAGGACGCGATCATGACGAAGGACGACGATTTCCGTGTCAGACCAGGGCGAATGCGCTCGCGCAGCGCCGAGCGAGTCCGGCCGTTCATCCTTCAGGCGCTCGCGGCCGCGCAACGTGCCGGCGGTCATATCTCCCACACCGGGAAGATCACGTCCGGCCGGGGCGGAGGAGTTGGCCGCGGTCGCGTGGCCACTATTCGCGCCAATCGCCTCATCACGCGCCGCACACGCTTCTGCACTGTGAAGGCGCGTGTCGTTCGCCAGAATGGGAAGAGTGCGCCGCTCAGCCGGCATCTCGGCTACCTGCGACGCGAGGGGGTGACCAGGGACGGCGAGAATGCACTCATGTTCGGCGCGAAGACCGACGACATCGATCTCAAGGCCTTCACCGAGCGCTGCGAGGACGACCGGCACCATTTCCGCTTCATCGTCTCGCCGGAAGACGCCTTCGAGATGGCAGATCTGAAGACGTTCGCGCGAGACCTGATGGCGCAGGCCGGGCACGACCTCGGCACGAAGCTCGATTGGGTTGCCGCCGACCACTGGAACACGGACAACCCGCATGTCCACATCATTGTGCGCGGCCGGACCGATGACGGCAAGGACCTCGTGATCGATCGCGATTACATCCGACGCGGCATGCGGGATCGGGCACAGGATCTCGTCACCCAAGAGCTCGGGCCGCGCAACGACCAGGAGATCCGGCGGATGCTCGACCGCCAGATCGAGGCGGAGCGCTGGACGCAGCTCGATCGCCAGCTTCAGAACGACGCCGACCGGCACGGCGTCATCGACATCGCACCCGCACCCGACAAGCCGCCGGACGAGTATCTGACGCTCAAGGTCGGCCGGCTGCGCAAGCTCGAAAGTCTCGGACTGGCCACCGAAATCGGTCCAGGCCAATGGATCATCGCGGAAGAAGCCGAGCCGACCTTGCGGGCGTTGGGTGAGCGCGGCGACATCATCAAGCGCATCCATCGCAGTCTGGCCGAGCACGGCCTCGACCGAGGACCGGCCAGCTATGTGCTCTCCGCCGAGGAGGTCGACACGCCCGTCATCGGCCGGCTGTTGGAGCGCGGTCTTCACGACGAGCTCTCCGGCTCGGCTTATGCCATCATCGACAGCATCGACGGCCGCACCCAGCATATCCGCTTCCACAATCTCGAAGCCACGGCCGACTCCCCGCCCGGATCGATCGTCGAGCTTCGTCGCTACGAAGATGCGAAGGGCCACGATCGTGTTGTGCTCGCCGTTCGTTCCGACCTTTCCGTCGCGGAGCAGGTTCACGCCGACGGTGCGACTTGGCTCGACCGACAATTCGTCGCACGTGAGCCGGCCGAGCTTGGCGAGGGCGGCTTCGGGCGCGAGGTAAAAGAGGCTCTTGAGGCACGCGCGGAGCACCTGATCAAGGAAGGCCTTGCCAGCCGAACTGGCCAGCGAACCGTCGTCGCGCGCAACCTGATAGGAACACTCCGCGATCGTGAGATTGAAGTGCTCGGCGAACGACTCGCCAACGAGACCGGCCTGCCGTTCACCAAATCCGCGGATGGCGGCAAGGTCTCGGGGATCTATACGCGCCGCCTCTCGCTCGCGTCGGGCCGCTTTGCCATGATCGATGATGGGCTAGGCTTCCAGCTCGTGCCCTGGTCACCGTCAATGGAGAAGCACATCGACCGTCACGTCTCCGGCGTCGTACGAGCGGGTGGCGGCATCGACTGGCATCTTGGTCGGAAACGCGGGCTGGCTCTGTGACAAAGGGATCTAAGAGGGCAGAGTGGAAAAAGCGCGGGAAGCTGTCCTTGAGACGCTGATCGCGAAATGTCGTCTCTGGGGCAGCAAGCCGAATGGCAGCTCTCGTGCTACTAGACCAAGCCTAGACAACGGACAGTTGGCATGTCGTCACCAACTCGCACTTTCCCGTATCAGATTCCAGCAGGTCTGCGACACAGGCGGAAGCTCGATCGCGCCGCCGCGCTACTAAATGCGATTTAGTTCACCGAGAAAAATTCCAAAGCCCACGCGATAAAGAGAATAAACTAACTCTACAGACTCACTAGACTGATGTTGGATGATGGGATCGGGACGGCAGCGCCGTCGGCGCCCGTAGTCTCGGTCAGACCCAATCTTTCTTCACTGAGAAATCACAGACATGGCCGCCGAAATCCCCGATCGCATCAAGGTGCTGTGGTTCCTGCCCACCCATGGCGACAGCCGCTACCTTGGCACGTCCGAAGGCGGCAGGGCGGTCGATCTCGACTATCTCACCCAGGTGGCGCAGGCTGCGGACACACTTGGTTTCTATGGCGTGCTGTTGCCGACCGGCAGGTCATGCGAGGATTCCTGGGTTGTCGCCTCGGCGCTGGCGCCGCTCACGAAACGGCTGCGGTTCCTGGTCGCGGTGCGGCCCGGCCTGCAATCGCCGACGCTTGCCGCGCGCATGACGGCGACGCTCGACCGCATCTCCAACGGACGCCTGCTGATCAATGTGGTCACTGGCGGCGATCCGCTGGAGAACAAGGGCGACGGCATCTTCCTGCCGCATGCCGAGCGCTACGAGGTGACGCAGGAGTTCCTGCAGGTGTACAAGCGGCTGCTTAGCGGCGAGACGGTCGAGCACGAGGGCAGGCATTTCCACATCGAGGATGGCCGGCTTTTGTTTCCGCCGGTCCAGTCACCCTATCCGCCGCTCTATTTCGGCGGTTCTTCCGACGCCGGATCGACCGTGGCGGCGCAGGAGATCGACAAGTACCTGACCTGGGGCGAGCCGCCGGCCGATGTCGAAAGCAAGCTCAACGGCGTGCGCAAGCTCGCCGACAAGGCCGGCCGCAAGCTTTCCTTCGGCATCCGCCTGCACGTCATCGCCCGCGAAACCACCGAAGAAGCGTGGGCGGCGGCCGACAGGCTGATCAGCCGGCTAGACGATGAAACTATCGCTTCGGCGCAGAAGGTTTTTGCCCGCATGGACTCGGTCGGCCAGGCGAGGATGAGCGCGCTGCATGGCGGCGACCGATCGAAGCTCGAGATCTCACCCAACCTTTGGGCCGGCGTCGGCCTGGTGCGCGGCGGCGCCGGCACGGCACTTGTCGGGGATCCAGCCACGATCGCCGAACGCATCAACGAATACCGGCGCCTCGGCATCGATACCTTCATCCTCTCAGGCTATCCGCATCTCGAGGAAGCCTACCGGTTCGGCGAACTGGTGCTGCCGAACCTGCCGACCGATCACGCGGTCAAGGCCGCAGGCACCAATGTCAACACCGGTCCGTTCGGCGAGACCATCGCCGGCGACCATCGCCCGAAATCTCTCGCCAGCGCCTCGTGAACGCGCTGCCGCCCCGGCCGCTGCGTCACGTCGTCATTCTCGGTGGCGGCTTCACCGGTGCGGCCGTGGCCTGGCACCTTGCCCGACAGTCTGCGCGCCCCTCCGTCACCGTAGTCGAGCCGCGCCAGTTCCTGGGCGGCGGACTAGCATATTCCAGCGAGGAGCTATCACATCGCGTCAACGTCCCCGCGGCCAGGATGAGCCTGGTCCCGGACGAGCCCGAGCATTTCCTGCGCTGGCTCGACCGCGACGGTGAAGCCGACCGAGATCCGGACTCGGTCTGGCGCAATGGCGATGTCTTTCCGAGGCGGCGGGTCTTCGGCCGCTATGTCGCCGAACAGCTGACGCCCTTTGTCGAGACCGGAGCGGTCCGCCACCTCCGTGACAACGTCCGGGAGGTGACGCGCAGCAGCGACGGCAGCGGCTGGACTGTTTTCACCTCGGATCAGCCGATCTCAGCCGACGTGGTCGTTCTCGCCATGACGCATCCGTCGCCTGACGTTCCAGCGGCCCTGAAGCCGCTTGCCGATGCGCCCGGCTTCGTTGCCGATGTTTATGCCAGGAATGCACTCGCTGCGATCGCTCCGGGGGCCTCGGTTCTCATTGTCGGTTCCGGCCTGACCTCGGCCGACACCGTCGCTGAGCTCGACCGCCGCGGCCATCGCGGCCGCATCCTGGCGGTGTCGCGTCATGGACTGCGCGCGCGCGGGCATCCGGACATTCGCGGCGCGCCGTTCGGCGATTTCGTCTCGGCACCAGCCGGCACCGCTTTGGCCTTGCTCGAAAGTGTTCGTTCGACACTTGCTGTGGCAGACGCCCACGGCGTCAAGTGGCACTCGGTCTTCGACCAACTGCGGCTGCAGGGACCGGTGCTGTGGACCGCGCTTGCTCCAGATGAGCGCACCCGGCTGGTGCGCTGGCTGCGCGCCTTCTGGGACGTGCATCGCTTCAGGATCGCGCCGCAGGTCGAAGCCGTGCTCGATCGTCGTCGCGCCACAGGCACGTTCGAGAACATTGCGGCCAGTCTGGTGGCCTCGAGCCACAAAGGTGATCGCCTTGCCGTCAGCCTGCGGCGGCGTGGCCAGAGGCAGATCGAAACGCTGCAATTCGACGCCGTGATCAACACCACGGGGCCTGCGCATGGCAAGGTGCTGCAGGTCAACCCGGCGTTGCGCTCGCTTGCCGATGTCGGGTTGATCCGGGTCGACCGTCATGGGCTCGGGATAGAAACAGGGCTCGACAATCGTGCCGTCGGCCCGGACAGCGAGCCGCTTGAGGGATTGTTCGTCGCCGGCCCGCTGGCGCGCGGCACCTTCGGAGAGCTGATGGGGTTGCCGGAAGTGGCGCGCCACGCGCAGGCTGTGGCTTCGGAAATCGAAAGCCGGCTCGGCACCCTGCTGTCGATCGAGGCCGCACGCTGAAATCCGCAGCGAATGCGGGCGCGAGAAATTGGTATTTCCGTTCGGGCGCGCTCCCGAAAACGGAAAATTCTACTTTGTATATAGACTCGATAAACTAATAATTGTCGCCACGTTCGGCCACGGCCGGACCAATCATTGGGACAGGCCAAGCCGGGAGATTTTCATGCCACAGAACGATCGCGACGCAGT
The DNA here is from genome assembly GCF_044326205.1 of Mesorhizobium sp. IMUNJ 23232. NCBI lineage: Bacteria > Pseudomonadati > Pseudomonadota > Alphaproteobacteria > Hyphomicrobiales > Phyllobacteriaceae > Mesorhizobium > Mesorhizobium sp. IMUNJ 23232. The sequence goes on along the minus strand of NZ_JBIRCY010000030.1, from coordinate 85,548 downwards.
CAAATTCGCCTATTGGGTGCCGAACGTCTCCGGCGGGCTCGTCATCTCGAACATCGAGCAGAGGACCAATCACTCGGCCGAGTACAACCGCAAGCTGGCGCAGATCGCCGAGAAGGCCGGCTTCGACTATGCGTTGAGCCAGATCCGCTTCACTGCCGGCTACGGCGCCGATGAGCAGCATGAATCGGTGTCGTTCAGCCATGACCTGCTTGCCGCCACCACCAGCCTGAAGGTGATCGCCGCGATCCTGCCCGGCCCGTGGAATCCGGCGCTGGCCGCCAAGCAGCTCGCCACCATCAGCTACCTGACCAATGGCCGTGTCGCGATCAATCTCGTCTCCGGCTGGTTCCGCGGTGAGTTCCACGCCATCGGCGAACACTGGCTCGACCATGACGAACGCTATCGCCGCTCGGAAGAATTCATCCGCGCGCTGCGCGGAATCTGGACCGAGGACAGCTTTACCTTCCGCGGCGATTTCTACCGCTTCAACCAATATTCGCTGAAGCCGAAGCCGCTCAAGCCGCTGCCCGAGATATTCCAGGGCGGCTCGTCGCGTGCCGCCCGCGACATGGCTTCGCGTGTCTCGGACTGGTACTTCACCAACGGCAACACGCCGGCCGAGATCGCCAAGCAGGTCGACGATATCCAGGCCAAGGCCAAAGCCAACAACCATTCGGTCAAGGTCGGCGTCAACGCCTTCGCCGTCGTGCGCGAGACCGAAGAAGAGGCCAAGGCGGTGCTTGCCGAGATCATCGCCAAGGCCAATCCGGAGGCGGTCAATGCCTTCGGCCACGAGGTCAAGAACGCCGGCAAGGCCTCGCCGGAAGGCGAGGGCAACTGGGCGAAGTCGTCCTTCGACGATCTGGTGCAGTACAATGACGGCTTCCGCTCGAATCTGATCGGCACGCCGCTGCAGGTCGCCGAGCGCATCGTCGACCTGAAGCGCGCCGGCGCCGACCTGATCCTGCTCGGCTTCCTGCACTTCCAGGAAGAGGTCGAGTATTTCGGCAAGCATGTCATCCCGCTCGTCCGCGAGCTGGAAGCCGCGCAGGCGGAAACGGTTCTCGCCGCCGAATAGTCAAATCGTCACTGGCCCCAGAGGCTGGTCCGCAAAATCGCAATTGCCCTGCGCGCCCGAGCCTTCGGGCGGCAACGGGAATTTGCGCGCCAACGAGCCACCAAGGACGTTCCGGAATGCCATTCGCCAACTATGCCCTTGGAGTGGCCGAGGCTTCGGTCTACGCACCGGAAATCCTTGCGAGAGGGCTGCCGGCGAGAGACCATCAAGCGCGCGGCGACGAGCAGGGATCGGCTGACGCAGAAGCTTCCGCGCCCTTGCTCGCGCTTGAAGGCATCGGACTGTCCTTCGGCGGCGTGGTGGCGTTGGCGGATGTCGAGCTGTCGGTCTCCCCGGGCGAGATACGAGCGATCATCGGGCCGAACGGCGCCGGAAAGAGCTCGCTGATCAACGTCATCAGCGGCGTCTACCGGGCCGACCGTGGTCATGTTCGCCTCAATGGGGCGCGCTTTGCTCAGGTCCCGACGCAGAAGCTGGCGCGTCTTGGCGTCGCTCGCACCTTTCAGAACCTCGCCTTGTTCAAGGGCCTCAATGTCCTCGACAATGTCTCGTCCGGCCTTGCCTACAGGTCAAGATCCAACTTCGCAGGCCAGATCATCGGTATCGGTCGCGCGCGCCGCGAGCAGGTCGAGCAACGCGATCGCGCCGATCAGATCCTCGAATTCCTGCATCTGACCGGCGTGCGCGACCGGCTTGCCGGCACCTTGCCCTATGGCCTGCAGAAGCGGGTCGAGCTTGCCCGCGCGCTGGTCGCCGAGCCGCGCCTGTTGTTGCTCGACGAGCCGATGGCCGGCATGACTGCCGGCGAGAAAGGCGAGATGGCTACTTATGTGCGCGCCGCACGTGACCGCTTCGCCACCACCGTCGTGCTGATCGAGCACGACGTAGGGGTCGTGATGGGACTCTCGGACCGCATCGCCGTGCTCGACTACGGGCGCAAGATCGCCGATGGCACGCCCGACGAGATCAGGAACGACCAGCGCGTCATCGACGCCTATCTCGGCGTCGCCTCCGAAAATGAAGAGGGGGCAGGTATATGATCGCCGACTTCGACTACCAGTTCTTCATCGAGGTGCTGACCGGCGGCCTGCTGTCGGGCGTCATGTACTCGCTGGTCGCGATCGGCTTCGTGCTGATCTACAAGACTTCCGGGGTGCTGAATTTCGCGCAAGGGGCGCTGCTGCTCTTTGCGGCTCTGACCTTCGTCAGTCTCGTCGAGCGCGGCGTGCCGTTCGCGCTGGCGCTGGCCGTCACCTTCGCCATCATGGTGGCGCTCGGCATCGGCATCGAGCGCGCGGTGCTGCGGCCGCTGACCAACAAGCCGCCGATCACGCTGTTCATGGCGACGCTCGGCCTCTCCTACATCATCGAGGGCGCCGCGCAGCTCATCTGGGGCACGCAGGTGCACGGGCTCGAGCTCGGCATCGAGGACGTGCCGCTGGAAGTCGGCGGCGTGCTGATCAGCCAGTTCGACATCTTCGCCGCCGCGGTGGCCGCGGCCATGGTGCTGCTGCTCTCGCTGTTCTTCCGCTACACCCGCATCGGGCTGAGCTTCCGCGCCGTCGCCGACGACCAGTTCGCCGCGCTCGCCGTCGGCCTCAGGCTGCCGCTGATCTGGGCGAGCGTCTGGGCCGCGGCCGGCCTGGTCGCTTTGGTGGCCGGGCTGCTGTGGGGCGCGCGTCTCGGTGTCCAGTTCTCGCTGTCGCTGGTGGTGCTCAAGGCGCTTCCCGTGCTTGTGCTCGGCGGCTTCGATTCCATCCTCGGCGCTATCGTCGGCGGGCTCTTGATCGGCGCCAGCGAGAAACTCGCCGAGGTCTATATCGGCGACTATTTCGGCGGCGGCATCGAAAGCTGGTTCGCCTATGTCGTCGCGCTCGTCTTCCTGCTCATCCGTCCCTCCGGCCTGTTCGGCCAGAAGCTTGTCGAAAGGGTCTGACCATGAGCGCGATCACACCCGAATTGCCTGCAGCCGAATTGTCCAGGGGCGCAAGCCTGCCGAAATGGCTGGCGCCGCTCATCGTCATCGCATTCGCCTATGCGGTCGTGCCGCTCGTCGGCGGCTCCTATCTGTTCGAGGCGATCCTGCTACCGTTCCTGGCGCTGAGCCTGGCGGGCGTCGGGCTGAACATCCTCACCGGCTATGCCGGCCAGGTTTCGCTCGGCAGCGCTGCCTTCATGGCGGCAGGCGCTTTCGCCGCCTACAATTTCAACCTGCGCGTCGAAGGTCTGCCGCTCGTCGGCAGCATCATCCTGTCCGGCATCGTCGCGGCCGCCATCGGCATCGTCTTCGGCCTTCCCAGCCTGCGGCTGCGGGGCTTCTACCTGGCGGTCTCCACACTGGCCGCGCAGTTCTTCGTGCAGTGGGCGCTGACCAAGTTCAGCTGGTTCTCCAACGACTCGGCCTCGGGCGTCATCGACGCGCCCAAGCTTTTCATCGCCGGCTTCGAGTTCGAGGGCGCGGTCGGCCGCTATCTCTTCGCGCTCACCGTCGTCGTCATCCTGACCTTCCTCGCCTACCGGCTGGTCTCGTCGCAGACAGGGCGCAACTTCATCGCTATCCGTGACAACGAGACGGCGGCGCGCATCATCGGCATTCCGGTGCTGAAGACGAAGCTGCTCGCCTTCGCCATCTCGTCCTTCATCATCGGCGTCGCCGGCGTCATCTGGGCCTTCGCCTACCTCAGGACCGTCGAGCCGGCCGGCTTCAATCTCGACCGCTCGTTCCAGATCCTGTTCATCATCATCATCGGCGGCCTCGCTTCGATCCGCGGCGCGTTCCTCGGCGCGGCGCTCATCGTGGTCTTTCCGCTGGCGCTGTCGCGCCTCGGCAATTTCCTGCTCGGCGACGTGTTCGATTCCGGTGTGCTCGACATGAGCCAGCGCATCGTGCTCGGCGCCCTCATCATCCTCTTTCTGATCCTGGAACCGGACGGGCTGGTCGCCCTGTGGGACAGGGTCCGAAGACGGCTCTCGCTCGCCTGGCAATCGAACTGAGCCGGTCTCGGGGCAACACGCTCCCAGCCCATCAAACATCGGAAAATGAAACCAGGGCGATCAAAGCCCATACGGAGTACCTCAACCATGACGTTCCTCACCACAGTCAAGGCGGTCGCGCTGTCGGCGGCGCTGGCCGTGTCGGTGGCCCTGCCGGCCGCCCACGCCGACGAGCAGTATTTCCCGCTGCAGAGCTATCGCGTCGGGCCCTATGCGGCCGGCGGCACCGGCTTTTTCGGCGGCTTCATCGACTACCTCAACCTCATCAACACCCGCGACGGCGGCGTCAACGGCGTCAAGCTGACCTGGGACGAGTGCGAGACCCAGTATGAGGTCGAGCGCGGCGTCGAGTGCTACGAGCGGCAGAAGAGCCATGCCGGCGCCGCCGCCTGGAACCCGCTCTCGGTCGGCATCGCCTACGCCATGATCGACCGCATCACCTCCGACAAGGTGCCGCTGATCACGGTCAACCACGGCCGCACCGACTCCACCGACGGGCGGGTGTTCCCTTACGTCTTCCCGCTGCTGCTCAATCCCTATAGTGAGACGTCCGGCATCGTGAACTACATCGCCTCCAAGGAAGGCGGCATCGACAAGCTGAAGGGCAAGAAGATCGTCGTGCTCTATCACGGCTCGCCCTATGGCAAGGAGACCATCCCGATCTATGAGCTCTTGGCGCAGAAATACGGCTTCACCGTGCAGCAGATCGAGGTGCCGCATCCCGGCAACGAGCAGCAGTCGCAATGGCTGACGATCCGCCGCGCCAAGCCGGACTTCGTCGTCCTGCGCGGCTGGGGCGTTATGAACCCCGTCGCGCTGAAGACGGCGGTGAAGGTCGGCTATCCCGTCGACCACATCATCGGCAACGTCTGGTCCAATTCGGAAGAAGACGTCATCCCAGCCGGCGACGCGGCCAAGGGCTACACCGCCATCACCACGCAGGCTTCCGGCAACTCCTATCCGGTGGTCAAGGAGATCGTGAAGACCGTCTACGATGCCGGCAAGGGCAACCTCGAGGACAAGTCGCGCATCGGCTCGGTCTACCACAACCTCGGCATCGTCAACGGCATCCTCAATGTCGAGGCCATCCGCATCGCGCAGGAGAAGTTCGGCCATCGCACGCTGACCGGCGACGAGGTTCGCTGGGGCTTCGAGCACCTCAAGCTCGATCCGGCCAAGGTCGAGGCGCTCGGCGCCAAAGACCTGTTCCACTCTATCAACGTCAGTTGGGACAACCACGAAGGCGAAGGCTACGTGACCTTCCAGCAGTGGGACGGCAAGAAGTGGAACGTCGTCTCCGACTGGATCGCTCCTGACTGGGCGCTGCTGCGGCCGATCATCGAGAAGTCGGCCGAGGCCTATGCTGCGGAGAAGGGCATCAAGCTGCGCACCGCAGCCGATGCCGACTCGGTCGCCACCAACTGATCCACTTGAGCGGGCGCCGGACCAAGTTCCGGCGCCCGTTCGCCTCCTTTGCAAGAACCGGGAAAGACGCGATGCCAGGCAATGACGTCATCCTTGTCGTGGACAATGTCCATGCCACCTACAATCACGCCATCACCGCGCTGCATGGCGTCAGCTTCGAGCTCAGGCGCGGCGAGATCCTGGCGCTGCTCGGCGCCAACGGCGCCGGCAAGAGCACGACGCTGAAGGCGGTCTCCAACCTGCTGCCCGCCGAGCGCGGCCAGATCAATGCCGGCGCGATCCGGTTCGAAGGCAGCGACGTCACCCGCCGCAAGCCGGGCGACCTCGTGCGCGCCGGGCTTGTCCAGGTGCTGGAGGGCCGCCACTGCTTCAAAAGCCTGACCGTCGAGGAGAACCTGGTTTCCGGCGGCATCGGCCGCAGCGGCCGGCGCGCCGAGATCAACCAGGACCTCGAGCGGATCTACGATTTCTTCCCGCGCCTTAAGGAGAAGCGTCGCACGCTTGCCGGCCTGACCTCGGGCGGTGAGCAGCAGATGACCGCGATCGGCCGGGCGCTGATGTCGCGTCCCCGCCTGCTGGTCCTCGACGAGCCGTCCATGGGGCTCGCGCCGCTGGTCGTCCAGGACATCTTCCTGGCGCTGAGGAAACTCAACCAGGAGTCGGGCCTGTCGATCCTGGTCGCCGAGCAGAACTCGGCCGTCGCGCTCAAATATGCCGACCACGCCTCCGTGCTCGAGAACGGCGTTTCCGTCCTGTCGGGACCGGCAGCGGAGCTGCGCCAGCGCGAGGACGTGCGCGCCTTCTATCTCGGACAGCAGGCTTCGCCCGCCACGCCGCCCGTCCATCTTCATGCCGTCGCCTGAACCGAAATCCGAAGGAGAATGAAATGACTGTGTCCAACGTCAAGACCGACAAGGCCGCGGCAGCCGTGCCGCCCGTCGCGCGGCCAACCGAGCCGGCGCATATCATCAGGGATGATGCCGAGGCGATCGCGGTCGCCCAGAGGTTGGCCGCCGAATTCGTCAAGGACTCCTCCCGGCGCGACCGCGACCGGGTCTGGCCCGTGGCCGAGCTCGATCAGTTCTCGCAGAGCGGCCTGTGGTCGATCAACGTGCCGAAGGCGTTCGGCGGCCCGGAAGTGTCCTACGCGACGCTTGCCAAGGTGATCGAGATCATCTCGGCGGCCGATTCCTCGATCGGCCAGATCGCGCAGAACCATCTCGGCGTCGTCGCGGCCATCCGCACGGTCTCCGACAAGGAACAGCAGGCGCTGTTGTTTGCCGAAGTGCTGAAGGGCACGCGGTTCGGCAATGCCTTCTCGGAATTCGGCTCCAAGCGCGCCGCCGATTTCGAGACCAAGCTCACCGACGCTGGCGATCATGTCATCGTCAATGGCCAGAAGTTCTATTCGTCCGGCGCGCTTCTGGCGCATCTGGTGCCGATCGTGGCGCTCGACGATGAGGGCCGCGCCTGGTACGCGATCGCCGACCGTGGCGCGCCCGGCCTGACCGTGATCGACGACTGGTCGAGCTTCGGCCAGCGCACGACGCTGTCGGGCACGGTCATCATCGACAACGTCAAGGTGCCGAAGACGCATCTGGTGCCCGGCTACAAGGGCTATGACAAGCCGACGGCCGACGGCGCGATCTTCCAGATCATCCAGGTCGCGGTCGACACCGGCATCGCGCAGGCGGCGATCGACGAGACGGTTAATTTCGTCAGGACCAAGAGCCGCGCCTGGATCGACAGCGGTGTCGACAATGCTTGGGACGACCCCTACACGATTCAGGCGATCGGCAATCTGACGCTTCGCCTCCACGCCGCGCAGGCGCTGCTGGAAAAGGCAGGCCACGCCATCGACAGGGCCGTCGCCGAGCCGACCGCCGAGACGGTGGCGCACGCCCAGATCGTCACCGCGGAATCGAAGATCCTGTCGACCGAGATCGCGATTGCGGCGACGAACAAGCTCTTCGAACTTGCCGGAACGCGCTCGACGCTTGCCGAGCACAATCTCGACCGGCATTGGCGCAATGCCCGCACCCATACGCTGCACGATCCGGTGCGCTGGAAATATTCGATCCTCGGCAAGTATTTCCTCAATGGTGAAAATCCGCCCCTACACGCCTGGAGTTGATTGGACCGTTCCGTCGAGCGGCTCGGTCAAGTTCGCCAAACGGCGGCCCGGGTAGAGCCGCCCAACTTTCAGCCCAGGAGCCATCCCGGAGATCCGTTCCATGTCAAATCCAGCTATCGTCGGCTTTTCCGGCAACATCACACGTCCGTCGAAGACGCGCGCCTTCGTCGACCTTATTGTCCAGGACATCGCCACGCGCCATGACCTGCCGGCGCGCACCTATGACATCGATGATGTCGGCCCGTCGCTGGGAACCGCCAAATGGGCGAGGGATCTCGATGCACGAGCGCAGGCCATTTTTTCGCACGTTGTCGCCGCGGATGTGCTCGTCGTCGGCTCGCCGACCTACAAAGGAAGCTATACCGGCTTGTTCAAGCATTTCTTCGACCTTGTCGACCCGTCAGCGTTGAGGGGCAAGCCGGTGCTTCTGACGGCGACAGGAGGCGGCGAGCGCCACGCCTTGATTGTCGAGCACCAGCTTAGGCCGCTGTTCGGCTTTTTCGAGGCCTTCGCACTGCCCACGGCGGTATACGCGACCGACAAGGATTTCATCGACGGCGTAGTTCGCTCCGAGCCGATCCTGAAGCGGGTCGCACAAGCTGTCAGTGAAGTTGCGGTTCAGCTCGCAAAACGGTCAGGTGTTCGATTGGCCGCAGAGTGAGTATGCAGTGCTGCCGGATACAGTTCGTTGTCAGTGCGGTCGCGGACCAAGGAAGTCCTTAAATCCTTAGCGGCGGCTATGCGTGATCTCAACAATTCTGCCTTGACGGCAGACGTTGTGATCCTTCCTGCTCTTCCTACCCGTCAAGGCAATCACTGAAGCTTCTCTAGCCAGCTAGCCCGATCGCAGCGCGACCATGACGTTCGGCAAGGCTACCCGTGATGTCTGCTTCCGGGCATAGGCAAAGTTTGGCTCTATGACCGACATGAGGCGTGACCCTGCTATTCTGTGTGCGGAAATAGAGGTCGGCTTCGGGCTCATCTGATCGGTTGGCGGGTCAAACGGCCGTCCGCAGATAACCTGTCTTTTCCGGTCGTGGTACGACTAGCGGCGGCATCGAGCTGTTTTTCGTTGCATCAGTGAAGTGCCGCTTTCCCTGTCTCCCTCCGGTTTTCACGCAATCGGAGAAACGCGCATGTCCGCGACACGCATCCTGTGGGGGCAGATCCTCGTCGTTCTGACGATAGTGCTCCTGACCACGTGGGGCGCGACGCAGTGGACGGCATGGCGGCTGGGGTTTCAGGCGCAGCTCGGCTCGCCATGGTTCGAGCTCGGCGGCTGGCCCTTCTATCCGCCACCTGCCTTCTTCTGGTGGTGGTACTTCTATGACGCCTATGCGCCGTGGGTCTTCTACGAGGGCGCGGCGATCGCGGCCTCTGGCGGCTTCCTGGCCATCGTCGTCGCGATCACTATGTCGGTGTGGCGTGCGCGAGAGGCGAAGAGCGCCGAGACCTATGGCTCCGCGCGCTGGGCAACGCGCGACGAGATCGTGAAGGCGGGTTTGCTTGGACTGGACGGCGTGGTGCTCGGCCGCTTCGAGCGCGACTACCTCCGCCACGATGGACCGGAGCATGTTTTGTGCTTCGCGCCGACCCGGAGCGGCAAGGGCGTCGGGCTGGTCGTGCCCTCGCTACTGACCTGGCCGGGCAGCACGATCGTCCACGATATCAAGGGCGAGAATTTCGAACTGACCGCCGGCTGGCGCTCGCGCTTCGGCCGCGTGCTGCTTTTCGATCCCACCAATGCGGCGTCGGCCGCCTACAATCCGCTGCTCGAAGTCCGGCGCGGCGAGTGGGAGGTCCGCGACGTGCAGAACGTTGCCGATGTGCTGGTCGATCCCGAAGGTTCGCTCGAACGGCGCAACCATTGGGAGAAGACTAGCCATGCTCTCTTGGTCGGCGCAATCCTGCACGTGCTCTACGCCGACAAGGACAAGACGCTGGCGGGGGTCGCCAACTTCCTTTCCGATCCGCGCCGGCCGATCGAGAAGACGCTGCGCGCCATGATGCTGACCAGGCATCTGGGCGACGCAGGGCCGCATCCCGTGGTGGCGTCGGCCGCGCGCGAGCTGCTCAACAAGAGCGAGAACGAGCGAAGCGGCGTGCTCTCCACCGCCATGTCCTTTCTCGGGCTCTATCGCGACCCCGTCGTGGCGAAGGTGACGTCACGCTGCGACTGGCGCATCGCCGACATCGTGGAGGGCGAGCGGCCGACCACGCTCTACCTCGTCGTGCCGCCTTCGGACATCTCCCGTACCAAGCCGCTGATCCGCCTGGTGCTCAACCAGATCGGCCGCCGACTGACGGAGGACCTGCATGCGAAGGAGAGACGCCAGCAACTCCTGCTGATGCTCGACGAGTTTCCGGCGCTCGGCCGGCTGGACTTCTTCGAATCCGCGCTCGCCTTCATGGCGGGCTATGGCATCCGGAGTTTTCTGATCGCGCAGAGCCTCAACCAGATCGAGAAGGCCTACGGACCAAACAACTCCATCCTCGACAACTGTCATGTCCGTGTGAGCTTCGCCACCAATGACGAGCGCACGGCCAAGCGCGTCTCGGACTCGCTCGGCACGGCAACAGAGATGCGGGCGATGAAGAACTATGCCGGCCACCGGCTCTCGCCCTGGCTTGGGCACCTGATGGTGTCGCGGCAGGAAACGGCGCGAGCGCTGATGACGCCGGGCGAGGTGATGCAACTTCCGCCGACCGATGCCATTGTCATGGTGTCAGGCATTTTCCCTATCCGGGCGAAGAAGGCACGATATTTCGCCGATCCGCGGCTCGCCGAGCGCGTGCTGCCCCCGCCGAAGCCAAGCGAAGCGGCGAAGGTCAGCTCCCGGCCGGACGACTGGAGCGATCTTCCTGTACTGACTGATCCCGACAAACCTGAACAATCTGCATCGGAGTCCAATGCCGACGACGAAGATACCGACAACAGCGGCATCCGCCGCGAGCCCGAACTGCCGGAGCACGAGGCTATCGAACCGAACGAGCCTATCCGGCAACACGAGTTCGACCTGGATGCCGATGAGCCGGACGATGATGCTGTTCGTCGCCGGTCGATCGATCGGGCGATGCGGCAGGTGGCCCGGCAGGCTTCGCTCGACCAGAACGACGGCATTGAGCTCTGACCGGTCATGAAGAAGAAGCGGCTCTCAGCCTATCTCGACGCGAACGTGATGAACGCGCTCGCCGACTACGCGGCCAAGCGCGATGTTTCGCTGTCGCTGATCGCCGAGGCTGCGATAGCGTCGTTCCTTTCGCCAGACGCGGCGGAGAGGAAGGAGGCGGCTATCACCCGCCGTCTCGATCAGCTCGACCGACGCATCCAGCGCGTCGAACGTGACATTGGAATCGCGACGGAGACGATCGCGCTGTTCGTGCGCTTCTGGCTCGCCTCCACTCCGGCGCTGCCGGAATCCGTTCAGGCTGAGGCGCGCGCCAAGGGCCTGCAGCGCTATGACGGCTTCGTCGCCGCGCTCGGCCGTAGGCTGAGCAAAGGACCGAAGCTCAGGCAGGAGATCGCCGAGGATGTGCCGGCTGCGCCTTCGGACGACGATGATTCGGCCTCCGGACCGCCTTCCGCTCGCTGAGCCGAAATCCCCGCACCGAATTCCGCAAGTCAATTCACGTCGGAGCAGCAGGGTCCTGAACTGCTTGTTGCAAGGGCGGGGATCCTGCCTCTTCTAATCATCCCCATTCGCGGCGCGATGCAATGCGCCGGCTGAAACGGGGACAATCGTGGCGGCTCACCACAATCATCAAGGCAGGGAAGCGGTCTCGCGCGGCGCGCGCATGTTGCGCACGGCGCTCGGCCCAGCCATCGCGTCCTATCTCGAAGATCCCTCAATCGTCGAGGTGATGCTGAACCCCGACGGCCGGCTCTGGGTCGACCGCCTTCGGGAAGGTCTCGTCGCCACCGATAACGTCCTGATTCCGGCGGATGGCGAACGGATCGTGCGCCTTGTCGCGCATCATGTCGGCGCCGAGGTTCATCGTGGCTTCCCTCGCGTCTCTGCCGAGCTGCCAGAGACCGGCGAGCGCTTCGAGGGGCTGCTCCCGCCCGTCGTGACCGCGCCAACCTTTGCCATCCGCAAGCCCGCGGTCGCGGTGTTCTCGCTCGCCGACTACGTCGGCGCCGACATCATGACGCAGTCCCAGGCCGATGTGCTCAGACTCGCCGTCGAAAAGCGCAAGAATATCCTGGTCGCCGGTGGCACATCGACCGGCAAGACCACCCTCACCAACGCCTTGCTGGCGGAGGTCGCGAAGACCTCCGACCGCGTGGTGCTAATCGAGGACACGCGCGAGCTTCAGTGCGCTGCGGAGAACCTCGTGGCGCTGCGCACCAAGGACGGCGTCGCCTCACTCTCCGATCTGGTGAAGTCGTCGCTCCGTCTGCGGCCGGACCGCATCCCGATCGGCGAGGTCCGTGGAGCCGAGGCGCTCGACCTGCTCAAAGCCTGGGGCACCGGCCATCCGGGTGGCATCGGAACCATCCACGCCAACACCGCGATTGGCGCGCTGCGCCGACTGGAGCAGCTCGTGCAAGAGGCCGTCGTCACGGTGCCGCGCGCTCTAATCGCTGAGACGATCGACATCATCGCGGTTCTGTCAGGACGCGGCTCCGCGCGCCGCCTCGTCGAAATCGCTCTTGTCGATGGGCTCGATCCGGCAAGCGGCGACTACCGCACTATCAACGCTCAGCTCGAATCCGATCCGCAATGCCTTCCGACAGGAGAATAAGAATGAGCCGCTCAATCCTCACTGACGTTCGTGGTCATCTTGTCCACGCCACCGCGCTGGCTTCCGTGACCATGCTGACCGCCATCCCAGCCTATGCGGCCGGCTCTTCCATGCCGTGGGAGGAACCGCTTCAGCAAGTCCTTGAATCGATCGAGGGCCCGGTCGCCAAGATCGTCGCCGTCATCATCATCATCGTCACCGGCCTGACGCTCGCTTTCGGCGACACCGCCGGCGGCTTCCGGCGTCTTGTGCAGATCGTGTTCGGCCTGTCGATCGCCTTCGCGGCCAGCTCCTTCTTCCTGTCCTTTTTCTCCTTCGGCGGCGGAGCCCTGGTCTGATGGAGGACGAGGTTCGCGGCTTCTTCGCACGGGTCCATCGCGCGCTCACCGAACCGATCCTCCTCGCTGGCGCGCCACGAGCGGTCGCCATCGCCAACGGTACGCTTGCCGGTGCGGTCGGTCTCGGCCTGCGCCTTTGGATCGCCGGCCTGGTTATCTGGGCGATCGGCCACTTTGCTGCCGTCTGGGCGGCGAAGCGCGATGCACAGTTCGTCGACGTGGTGCGCAGGCATCTTCGTTATCCGGCCCATCTCGGCGTGTGAGGGGAGGCGGATGTCATGCTGAACCTCGCCGAATACAGAAAGAAGAACGCCAGCCTCGCAGATTTCCTGCCTTGGGCAGCTCTAGTCGCGCCGGGCGTCGTGCTCAACAAGGATGGGTCGTTCCAGCGCACCGCCCGCTTCCGAGGTCCAGATCTCGACAGCGCCACGCCAGCCGAGCTGGTCGGCACGACGGCTCGGCTCAACAACGCGTTGCGCCGTCTCGGGTCCGGCTGGGCCATCTTCGTCGAGGCGCAGCGGAATCCCGCCACCGACTATCCCGAGAGCCTGTTCCCGGATTCCGCATCAGCGCTCGTCGACCTGGAGCGCCGCGAACAGTTCGAGGAGGGTGGCGTGCTGTTCGAATCAAGCTACTTCCTCACCTTCGTCTGGCTGCCGCCGGCCGAGGAAGCCTCCCGCATGGAGAGCTGGCTCTACGAGGGCCGGGAAAGGAGCGGCGTCGATCCCTGGGAGCTCCTGAAAGGTTTCGTCGATCGCACCGATCGCGTGCTCAACCTGGTCGAAGGTTTCGTACCCGAGGCGGAATGGCTCGATGACTCCGAGACCCTGACCTACCTGCACTCGACCATCTCGACAAAGCGCCATCGTGTGCGCATCCCCGAGACGCCGATGCATCTCGATGCGCTGCTGGCCGACCAGCCGCTCGCTGGCGGACTGGAGCCGAGGCTCGGTGATTTCCACCTGCGCACGCTCACGATCATGGGTTTTCCCACCACCACATTCCCCGGAATCCTGGACGACCTCAACCGGTTGGCGTTCCTGTACCGCTGGTCGACGCGGGCAATCATGCTCGACAAGACCGACGCAACAAGACTCGTCACCCGCATTCGCCGGCAATGGTTCGCCAAGCGCAAATCGGTCGCGGCCATCATCAAGGAGGTGATGACCAACGAGGCGTCGGTGCTCCTCGATACCGACGCGGCGAACAAGGCCGCCGACGCCGATGCCGCGCTGCAGGATCTTGGCTCCGACCAGGTCGGCGAAGCTTACGTCACCGCCTCGGTGACGGTCTGGGATGCCGATCCTGCAATCGCCAACGAGAAGTTACGGCTGGTCGAAAAGGTCATCCAGGGCAGAGACTTCACCTCGATCGTCGAAAGCGTCAACGCCATTGAGGCCTGGCTCGGCAGCATACCCGGCCATGTCTATGCCAACGTCCGCCAACCGCCGCTCTCGACGCTGAACCTCGCCCATATGATCCCGCTGTCGGCGGTCTGGGCCGGGCCGCCGACAGACGAGCATTTTAGGGCGCCGCCGCTGTTCTACGCGAAGACGGAGGGCGCTACACCGTTCCGCTTTTCGCTGCATGTCGGCGACGTCGGCCACACGCTGGTCGTCGGCCCGACGGGCGCGGGCAAGTCCGTGCTGCTCGCGCTGATGGCGCTGCAGTTTCGGCGCTACGAGAACAGCCAGGTCTTCGCATTCGATTTCGGCGGCAGCATCAGGGCCGCGACACTGGCCATGGACGGCGACTGGCAGGACCTTGGTGGCAGCGCCGTCCGTCATCGAGATGAAGCCGATCCGTTGATGCGGCTCGCTCTCTCCGATCTTACCCACGATGCGAACACGGTCTCACTCCAGCCGCTCGCCGGCATCCATCACACGCCCGAGCGTGCATGGGCCGCCGACTGGTTGGTCGACATCCTCGTGCGAGAGGGCGTCACGGCGACTCCCGAAGTTAAGGAACACCTCTGGTCGGCGTTGACCTCGCTCGCCTCCGCCCCGGTCGAGGAGCGGACGCTGACCGGCCTTTCCGTCCTTTTGCAATCGTCGGCTCTGAAACAGGCTTTGCGGCCATACTGCATCGGCGGTGCGTACGGACGACTGCTCGACGCCGAGCACGAGCGGCTCGGCGATGCGTCAATCCAAGCCTTCGAGACTGAGGGACTGATCGGCACGGGGGCGGCGTCGGCCGTGCTCGCCTATCTGTTCCATCGCATCCAGAGCCGCATGGACGGCCGTCCGACGCTGCTCATCATCGACGAGGGCTGGCTTGCGCTGGACGACGGTGGCTTTGCAGACCAGCTCCGCGAGTGGCTGAAGACGCTTCGGAAAAAGAACGCCTCCGTGATCTTCGCCACGCAGTCGCTGTCGGACATCGACGGCAGCAGAATTGCGCCGGCCATCGTCGAGAGCTGCCCGACGCGGTTGTTCCTCCCAAACGAGCGCGCTATCGAGCCGCAGATCACCGCTATCTATCGCCGTTTCGGCCTGAACAATCGCCAGATCGAGATCGTCGCAAGAGCGACGCCAAAGCGGGACTACTACTGCCAGTCGCGACGCGGCAACCGGCTGTTCGAGCTCGGCCTTGGACCGATCGCGCTGGCGCTCTGCGCGGCGTCGGCGAAGACCGATCAGACGGCGATCGAGAGCATCATCGCCGAGAGCGGCCGGCGGTACTTCCTCGAAGCCTGGCTTTCTCATCGCGGTCTCGCATGGGCCGCCGACCTCATTCCCGATCTCACCAACGTCATCGACCAATCCGCATAGGAGGCTTCGTCATGAACCCTGTTTCCACCCGATTCCGCTTTCGTCACCTGGCAGCCGCCACCATTCTTGCTGGAGCCGTCGCACTGTCGTCGCAGGACGCCTCGGCGCTCATCGTCTTCGATCCCAGCAACTACGCCGAAAACGTGCTCCAGGCGGCACGCGCGCTGGCGCAGATCAACAATCAGGTCACCTCGCTCGCCAACGAAGTGCAGATGCTAATCAACCAGGCGAAGAACCTCGCTTCGCTGCCGACATCGGTGCTCGATCAGATCGAGGGCAACTTTGCCGAGATGAAGGACCTGCTTGGGGAGGCCGAACAGCTCGCCTACAGCGTCGACCAAATCGAAGAGCAGTTCTCCTCCACCTTCGAGGATTTTACTGTCGACAAGACAGGCGCGGAACTCGTCGACGGCGCACGGCAGCGCTGGCAGGCATCGCTCTCCGCGTTCGAGCACTCGCTGAAGGCCGGCGCCGTCGCCGTCGGCAACATCGAGGGCACGAAGACCCAGACCGGCACCCTGGTCGCCGCCAGCAAGTCGGCGGTCGGCATCCTGCAGGCGACGCAGGCCGGCAACGAGCTTCTGGCCGTGCAGGCAAGGCAGTTCGCTGACCTCACCGCGATGCTGGCCGCTCAAGGAAGGGCCGGCGCGCTGGAAGAGGCGCGGCAGGCGGCGGCTGAAGCGCAGGCGCGCGAGCAGTTCGGCCGCTTCATGGCCGGTCGCAGCTACACCCCGTCCACTGTCCGCATGTTCCACGACTGAGCGGAACACCTGCGATGGATCTGAAGATCGCCGCCCGGATGATTGCCGTTCTTGCCCTTGGCGCTGCCATGACAGCCGCGGTCATGGCCTGGCGCGGCGACGGCACGGAGGACGCCCCCTCCCACCACCTCCGCCATCCGGGCGGCGAGCCTGAACGTTCAGAGCTTGCTCGCTGCCGCACACTCGGCATAGCCGCCGCCGACGATGCCGCCTGCAAGAAGGCATGGGCGGAGAACCGCCGACGCTTCCTTGGGACCCGCGAGCCGGAGCGCTCCGCCACGCCGAAGCCGGAACGGTTCGGCGGCGATACTGAAGGCGACGCATCGCCGCACACGGTGCATCCTACGGTCAGCTTGCCGGTGTCGCCATGAACGATACCGGCGTCATCGACCGCTTCCTCGAAACCTTCACCTCCTACATCGACTCCGGCTTCGGCCTGCTGGGCGGCGAGGTGGCGTTCCTGACTACCACGCTGATCGTCATCGACATCACGCTGGCCGGGCTGTTCTGGGCCTGGGGCGCGGACGAGGATGTGCTCCAGCGGCTCGTGAAGAAGACGCTCTACATCGGCTTCTTCGCTTTCATCATAGGCAACTTCAACCGTCTCGCCGGCATCGTCTTCGAGAGCTTTTCCGGCCTCGGTCTTCAGGCCGGGGGATCGTCGCTCTCCGGCGCCGAGCTTCTGCAGCCCGGCCGCGTCGCGCAGGTCGGCATTGACGCCGGCAATCCGATCCTCGAGGCCGCCGGCGAGCTGATGGGCTACGTCTCGTTCTTCGAGAACTTCGTGCAGATCATGGTGCTCATGATCGCCTGGGCCATCGTGCTGATCGCGTTCTTCATTCTCGCCGTCCAGATCTTCGTGACGCTCATCGAGTTCAAGCTGACGACGCTTGCCGGCTTCGTGCTCATCCCCTTCGCGTTGTTCAACAAGACAGCCTTCCTCGCCGAAAAGGTGCTCGGCAACATTGTCGCCTCGGGCGTCAAGATCCTCGTGCTCGCGGTCATCGTCGGCATCGGCTCGGGCCTGTTCGACGAGTTCACCTCCGGCTTCGCCGAGCAACCGACCATTACCGATGCTCTGGCTCTCGTGCTCGGCGCGCTGTCCCTAATGGGCTTGTCAATCTTCGGCCCCGGCATCGCGACAGGACTCATCTCGGGCGCCCCGCAGCTTGGCGCCGGTGCTGCCGTTGGCACTGGCCTAGCCGTCGCAGGCGTGGGTGCTGCCGGCTACATGGGAACTCGCGCGGGATTGAGTGCGGCCGGCAATACCGTCGCGGCCGGTGGACGCATGACGGCCGCGGCCGCACGCGGCGGGGCGCATCTCGCCGGCAACACGTCGACCGCCTATGAGCTTGGAGCCTCCACATCCGGTCAGACCGGCATGGGAGCTGCGGCTGCCGGCTTGAGCGGGATGGCTAGGGCCGGCGCAGGCGCCGTTGCGCAGCCGGCGCGCGATGCCATGTCGCGTGCGGCTGCATCCCTCCAGTCCAGTCACGCCGCCGGCCGCTCTGGCGCATGGACCGCCACCGGTGGCGAGACATCCGGCGGAGCTTCAGCTTCTGCGGCATCATCAACTTCCGAATCCGCTTCGGGCGGACCACCGCCCTGGGCCGCGCGCATGAAGCGTGGCAGCGCGATGAGCCACGGCGCCAGCGTCGCCGCCCACACGATCGGCTCCAGCGACCATGGCGGCGGTTCCATGTCCGTGTCCCTCAATCAGGATGACCGCAGATGAAACTCTTCAAGCGTCCTTCCGTGCGCTACGCACGAACGCCCGAACCCGATACACCCTATCAGCGCGCCGCGCAGGTCTGGGACGAGCGGATCGGCTCGTCCCGCGTGCAGGCGCGAAACTGGAGACTGATGGCCTTCGGATCGTTGGTTCTCGCCGGCGGCTTCGCGGTGGCCCTCGTTTGGCAGTCGACGCGAGGCACCGTGGTGCCCTGGGTGGTGCAGGTCGACAGGTTTGGAGAGGCGCAGGCGGTGGCGCCGGCCATCGTGGACTATCGCCCCACGGATCCGCAGATCGCGTGGCATCTGGCACGCTTCATCGAGCAGGTGAGAAGCATTCCCGCCGATCCCATCATTGTGCGGCAGAACTGGCTGCGCGCTTACGAATACACGACCGATCGCGGCGCGATCGCGCTCAACGACTTTGCTCGCTCCAACGATCCGTTCAGCAAGGTCGGCAAGAGCCAGGTCGCCGTCGACATCTCCAGTGTCATCCGCGCTTCGCCGGACTCGTTCCGCATCGCTTGGACCGAGCGCCGCTACGAGAACGGTCAACTCGCTGTGACCGAGCGCTGGACCGCCATTCTTACCGTTGTGATCGAGCAGCCTCGCACGGCCGACAGGCTGAGAGCGAACCCGCTCGGCGTCTACGTCAACGCAATCAACTGGTCGAGGGAGATGGGATCATGAACCACCCAGCGAAGGAAAATGCGGGCAGGAAGGTGGCTGGTCGCTCCTTGCCGCTGATCGTCGCTCTGTCCGCAGCCACCGCGCTTGCCGGCTGTGCCAAGAAATACGTCCCGCCGGAGATTGACTACGATGACGTGGCTCCAGCCGTGCTCACTGGCGACCCGCCCGGACCGGTCCGCGTGGTGGAGACGCCGAAGCCGCTGCCGCTGCCCGGCCAGTTGAAGCCGGTCGCGACGGACAAGGAGAAGCCGGAACAGGCAGATCCCAAGGCCCGCATCACCAGTGCGAACGAGGCTGCCCGCATGCAGCCTGTCCGCGACGGTTTCATCAACGCCGTGCAGGTCTATCCCTTCTCACCCGGCGCGCTCTATCAGGTCTATGCCGCGCCCGGGCAGGTGACGGACATCGCGCTCCAGCCGGGCGAGCAGCTCGTCGGTTCCGGTCCGGTCGCAGCCGGCGACACCGTGCGCTGGATCATCGGCGATACCGAGAGCGGGGCAGGGGACAGGCGGCAGGTGCATATCCTGGTGAAGCCGACACGTCCCGACCTCCAGACCAACGTCGTCATCAACACCGATCGCCGCACCTACCATCTCGAGTTGCGGTCCACGCCCTCGACCTACATGGCATCGGTCTCATGGCAGTATGCGCTGGACCAGTTGATTGCGCTTCATCGGCAGAATGAGCGCGCCGCAGCTGCGCAGCCCGTCGCCACCGGCGTCGATATCTCGAAGCTTAACTTCCGCTATCGTATCGAGGGGGATGCCGCGCCGTGGAAGCCGCGGCGCGCCTTCGATGATGGCAGCAAGGTCTATATCGAGTTTCCATCTGGTATCGGCCAGGGCGAGATGCCGCCGCTCTTCGTCATCGGTCCGTCCGGCAACTCCGAGCTGGTCAACTACCGCTCCCGCCAGAACTACTATGTCGTCGATCGTCTCTTCGCCGCTGCCGAGCTGCGACTTGGTGACAAGGATTCCGAGCGCCGCGTCCGGATCGTCCGCACAGACGGCAGGCCGGCAACGCGGCGGACGGCGCTCTCTGCGACGGAGCGCAGCAGATGACAGGCTCTTCCGATGCCTCCGCTCCCGACGTCAGGTCGGAGCTTCGCCTGCGGCCTGAGCCCGGCCGTGTCACACGACTCTCACGAAAGGTATTGATCGGGCTTGGCGGAGTGAGCGCCATCGCCGTTTTCGGTGCGCTGATCTGGGCGCTGGATACAAACCGGCGCGATGGCCAGTCTTCCACCGAGCTCTTCACCACCGAAAACCGATCCACCGCCGACGGGCTGCAAAACCTGCCGCGCGACTACACAGGGATTCCACAGTTGGGGCCGCCGCTACCTGGCGACCTTGGCCGACCGATCCGCCGCGCCCAGGAGCGCGGCGCGCCGGTCACCGTGCCGGACATCCGAACGCCGCGTGCCGATCCGGAGGAGCAGCGCCGCCTTGCCGAGACCGAGGCGGCGCGAGTGGCAAAACTGTTCACCGACAGCCTCGGCAAAAGGGGGGTTGAGAAGCAGGCACTTGGAACAAAATCTGGCGACACCGACCCAGCGACCGGCCTGACCACGCCGGCCGAGCCGCCGCCGCTAGACGAGGGCTCCGCCCAGAATATGCAAGATCGCAAGCTCGCCTTCGTCAATGCGGAATCCGATCGGCGCACGGTCAGTCCCGATCGTGTGCATGACAAGGTTTCGCCTTATGTCTTGCAAGGCGGTACAGTCATTCCCGCTGCGCTGGTCACCGGCATCAACTCCGACCTGCCGGGGCAGATCACCGCCCAGGTGACAGAGCATGTCTATGACAGTCCAACGGGATCGCATCTCCTCATCCCGCAGGGCGCGCGGCTGATCGGCCGGTACGATAGCCAGGTCGCCTTCGGCCAGTCACGTGTGCTGCTCGTCTGGAACCGGCTCATCATGCCCGACGGCACCTCGATCGTTCTGGAGCGCCAGCAGGGCGCGGATGCGCAAGGCTTCTCCGGACTCGAGGATGACGTCGATTATCATTGGGGCCAGCTCTTCCGGGCCGCAGCCCTCTCCACGCTGCTTGGCATCGGCACGGAGCTTGGTTCGAGTGACGATGAGAGTGAGATCGCCCAAGCTATCCGCGAGAGCGTGCAGGATTCCGTCTCCGACATTGGCCAGCAGATCGTGCGGCGCCAGCTCAACATCCAGCCGACGCTGACGGTTCGGCCCGGCTTCCCGATCCGCATCATCGTCAATCGCGATCTGGTGATGCAGCCCTACGGCACGGCGAAGGAACCATCGTGACCAAGCTGAAGCTCTCCGGCATCCCCGACGACCGTCCCGTCAAAGTCACGGTGGAACTGCCGGCCGCCGTCCATCGCGACCTCGTCGCTTATGCCGAGATTTTGGCAAAGACCAACCGCGAAACCACACCGCCAGATCCAGTCAAGCTCATTGCCCCCATGCTCCAACGCTTCATGGCGACCGATAGGGCATTCGCCAAGGCGCGGAAGGACCGGAAGGTCGATTGAGGCGCCAGTCGGCTACTATTGGCGATCAGGCTTCCGGATGTTTCCTCCGCAGAAACGCGACAAACGCCGCCAGTACCGGGTTGGAGTTGTCCGACCGCCAATGCGCATCGTAGCGAAGTCGGACCGCCCTGCCGTCGGTCGTGAGCGTCGACGACACGACGCCTTCGATCAGAATTGCGGCATCGCACTCAGGAAGCAGCGTAATACCCAATCCTTTCCGGACAAGATTTAGCAGGCTCAATCGGCTCACGTCATGGCGGACGGTAGGAGGGAACGTGCTATTGGCGGCGATGCTGGAGAGAGCCGCCAGATCGACGGACTGCTGATTGTCAAGGACGGTCTCCGCAACGAGGTCCCCCCAATCGATTTGCTTCCGATCGGCTATCGGATGCTCCATCGCTGTTGCGACGACTATGTGATCGCGCCACAGACACAGGCTCTCGCTTGGACTGCGCTGATCGAACCCGTGCGCGATCACCACGTCGATCGTCCGGTCGCTGAGGCCGGCGCGCAGTTCCGCACGCTGAACCTCGGTGAACCGAATGTCTACTTCCGGTCTGTCCCGAACGAACGCGACGACAGCGTCTACATACCCGTAGGCAGGAAGCGGCGCGTCGATGCCGATCGAAAGCCTACCCGTTTCGCCACGGCCGCTCCTGTCAGCCATGGAGAGTGTACCGTCGAGGTCCGTCAGCACGCGGCGAAGATTGGCAAGGAAGCGTTCGCCGGCCGCAGTTGGGCGGACGCCGCCAGGATGGCGGTCGAACAACATGACGCCAAGCGTGAGCTCGAGATCGCGGACGCGGCGGCTAAGCGCGGTGTGGTGCATGTTTAGGCGGGGCGATGCCGCGAGAAAGCTGCCTTCTTCGGCCACCACGAGTACGCAATGAAGGGTCAGGAGCTGGATGGAACGTCGCACCGCCTATCGTTCCCTTCTCTGCCCGGTCCTCGGCATCTGGCGTCACGTCCGGAGGTGGCGCCCCGTCTGCTGGAGTCGTGGTTTCGGACTATGGTGCCTGACGATTATGGGTTCGACGGCTGCTCAACGCAGGCGGCGCGACGGCGGCGGGAGAAACCGTGCGCGTTTCGCGGAGCCGGTCGAGCGTCCGTCTGTCGAAGCTGGCTGTGACGGCAACTGTCTCCTCGCCGTTGATCAATCGAGGCAAGCCCAGCGGCGTCACCCGGAAATGGAGTTGCACCAGACGCAGTAGCCAGAGCGGGTTCGTCTCGATGATGATCGTGTCGACCCCGGTGTCGAGGCCCCATTCGACGATGCCGGAGAGCAGCGCGTTCGCGACCGGGCTGAGCATCCGGCCGCGCTCCCGATATGCCGGCTCCACACAGTAGCGCGTCCACTCCCAGATATTGGGCCCAACCGGACGCCTGCCTTCGCACAGCTCAGGCATAACATCCGAAAGCAGATGCGGCTGAGTTGTAGGCAGCATCCGCTGATAGCCGATCACCCGTCCAGCCTCGACATAAAGCATGTGAACGGCGTGCTCGTCGTCGAAGCGGTCGATCTCACACCCGTCGTCACGACGGAGACCGGTCCAGCCCTTTTCTTCAACAAAGACACGATGGCGGAGCCGGAAAGCCTCATTCAGCTCTATTTGGTAGCGATCGATAGTGTGAGAAGTGACGATGTTCAGCATCGATAGTCCTCCAATTGGAGATCAATCGATCGTCCCCCGTCATGTACGGAGTCGGCACTACGAAATTCCGTAGGTTCAAAAAATTATTCTGAGCCGAAGCGCCTCTGCGACCGCATGAACGGTGTTTGTGACGCCCAGTTTCTCACGAATGGCTCGCAAGTGCATTTCTGCTGTATGAGCGCTAATAGAAAGGCGATCTGCGATCTCCTCGTTTTTGAGGCCTTCTGATGCCCAACGAAGAACATCCAATTGGCGAGGCGAGAGTCGAATCTCGGGCCGGAGGCCTCCTTCCATGAGCACGATCGCGCAACCGGCCGCATACGCTGAAATGAGCTCTAAGCTAAGCCGCTCTCGCCGACTAAACTCCAACCGCTCTCCCGCGATGGAAATGCCGATCGGCTGCCGCTCCACCGTGGAAAGCGCGATCGTGAAACCTTCTAACAAGCGAAATTCGGTCGCTTCGCTCATAACTGATTTCTCGGGCAGAGAAATCGGACGATGAGTGTCGAGTTCACTCCAGAGAAAGGAAGCCGTACCTTCACGAACTAGGCGAATCGTAGGATCACGATACAGATAGCCACTCGAAAAGTAGCGCTCCGACCATTCCCTTGGCCAGGAGTGTAACAGGACATGGGACAACTGCCCGGTCCTGGACAGCGCTGGAGGCGGGATTACGCCCGCGAGCAGATGGCTGGCGCCAATTCGGCTCGCGAACTCGAGCACTTCCGAACAAATTTCCTGCGCCGTCATACTTCGCCGGAGGCGGATCATAAGATCGTAGGTATCCTCCAATCGAGCCCGGCGAAGGCGGTTGTTGCAATTTAATCTCACTGGGACCGAGGGCTCCCTTTCCCTGTGTCGACCCTTGCGGGTTTTTTCCTGGGCATATCGTCGATGAGGCTGCTGCAGCAGGCTCGAGTGACCGAGCCGACTGAGCCCGCGAACATGACCGTCACATCACCAGGCTATTCGCCCCTCGCTCACTCCAACGATTATCGTTCTCGAAATCATTCGGCCCCTCTGGCGTCGGTTGGCAGTATCCGGTACGCGTTTTGACGCGATGCGTGGAAACCATCAGCGACCCGCGTCAAAAAGGCTAGTGGATGCCGTCGCGGATTGCCTTCACGGCGCGATAGGCGAACACAATGCCCGGCCCGATTGTGATGCCCGCGCCCGGATAGATGCCGCGCATGACAGACGTCGCGTCATTGCCGCAGGCAAACAAACCATCAATCGGCTTTCCATGCGCATCGAGAACCCTGTTCGACGTGTCGGTAGCCAGTCCGGTCGCCGTCCCCAGCGTGGCAGGAACGATCTTCAATGCGACGAAGGGTCCAGTCTTGATCGGGCCAAGATTCGGATTGACCTTGCCGACCGAGGGATCGCCGAGCGTGCGGTTGAAGGCGGACTCGCCGCGATGGAAATAGGGGTCGATGCCGGTCCCGGTGTGTTCGTTGTGTTCCTTGACCGTCGCTTCGAGCGCGTTCGGATCGAGCCCGATCTTGCCCGCCAGCCCGGTTAGCGTGTCGGCCACATGGATGTAGCCGACGCGCTCGTACGGCTTGGTGCTGAAGGTCCAGGGCCACGGAAGCAGCTGTCCCATGCCGCGCTTTTTCAGGAACTCATGATCGCAGATGAAATAGAACCGATCGTCCTTCGGGTACCCGTTCTGGAACATCGCGATGCAGATGTCGTGGTACGGATTGGATTCGTTGACGAACCGCCGCGCGTCGGGTCCCACCGCGATCACGCCGGGGCGGCCGCGGTCGAGCCAACCATAGGGGACCGTGTGAACGCCCCCCTTCGTGTCGCGCAGAAGCGAGACCGGCGTCCAGAACCCTGCGCTCGCGACTTCGTTGTCGATCTTCCCTCCGGCCCCCAGCCCGATCTTGATGCCGTCGCCCGTCGCGTCCGGATGCGCCAGTGTGTCCTCGTGCTGGTGGTCGCCGCTGAGAGCCGCGCGGAGCCCTGCATCACGTGCAAATCCGCCGGTCGCGAGGACGATGCCTCTCTCGGCCTTGACGCGCAGCTCGTGGCCATCCTTGCGGATCACCGCGCCGATCACCTTGCCGTGGTCCATAATGAGTTCGGCCAGCGGCGCTTGCGTCCAGAT
Source organism: Mesorhizobium sp. IMUNJ 23232 (assembly GCF_044326205.1). Lineage (NCBI taxonomy): Bacteria > Pseudomonadati > Pseudomonadota > Alphaproteobacteria > Hyphomicrobiales > Phyllobacteriaceae > Mesorhizobium > Mesorhizobium sp. IMUNJ 23232. Next base: position 60,616 of record NZ_JBIRCY010000030.1, on the reverse strand, counting down.
GTCGACCTTACGCTTGCGCAGGCTCGTGATGAACCGTGCTATCAGCGCGTTGCCACCGCTAAGCTCCGTGCCGCGGCGATACCGCATCCGGTCGCCTGCATAGCGGCCCAAGCGGCGGAGCACGTGCCGCAGCGAATCCATCGACTTGAAAGGGTTCAGGAACTTCCCGACCTCGCCGGACGAGATCATCATGCCGCCGAGGACCACCCGGATTGGGTCGCCGACCAGGTCGAAATCCTTCCCCAGCAGGCGACCGTCATAGGGCGCGGGGCTCAGCGCCCGGCCGGAGTTCACCCCACCGGGCTGGCTCGAATGATAGTCCGGCGGCGAAGCAAGCGTGAACTTCACGTCCGACCCCTTCTCGATCTCGACAAGGGCAGCGGGCCCGTCCGCCAGATAGGCCTCGACGAAGTCCTCGCGGTAGTAGTTGCCGAGTTCGCCCTTCAGGTAGGTCCGGGCGTTGTCGATGCTGTCGTTCACCTTCCCGGCCACGGCCTGGGGAGAGCAGGGAACCCAGATCATGCCGTTCGACAGGGCCGTCGTCCCTCCGAGCCGCGGGGATTTCTCGGAGACGAGGACGCGGAGACCGGCCTGCGCGGCGTAGAGCGCCGCCGACAGTCCAGCCGCGCCGCTCCCGACCGCGATGACGTCGAACACAGCGTCCCAACGGGACACAGCGGGTCGCCTCGAGGCGATGGGGCTAGCGGTCTCGGCCATGTGTCTCTCGCAGGCAGGCGTGCGCTCAGGCGCTGGCGCGGTTGAGGGGTACGGCCTTGAAGGCTTCGGCGGCCGATTTGACGGCCCGCTCGATCGGAATCCTTTCGATCGAGGAAGCGCCGACGAAGCCGACGCAATCCGTCGACCTGTAGACTTCGGCGGTGTCTTCCGGCTCGGCGATTGCGCCGCCATGAGCGAGCAGCACGACGTCTGGACGGACGGCCCGGGCCGCTTCGTTAATCAGGTTGATTTTCCGGATGACTTCCCCGATCGCTTGGCCTTCCTCGTGGCCGACCAGTCCGCCGCGGGTGGCGCCGACATGGGGGACGATGCAGTCCGCTCCTGCCTCGGCCATCGCAGCGGCGTCTTCGGCGGAGGCGACGTACGCCATCGAGAAGATGTCCTTCTTCCTTGCCTTTGCGATCATCTCGACTTCGCGCTCGAAGCCGAGCCCGACGCGGCCACGGCGGTCGCGCCACTTGTCGCCCATGGTCGAGATTGTCGGGTAGTTGATGACGCCGGAGTAACCGGCCGCCCAGAACTGGTCGAGCAGCCTGTCGAGGTCGAGGCGGACGGGATCCCACGCCTCGATGCCGCCGACGACCGGAACGTCCGAAACAACGTTGCGTATCTCAGCCGCCATTTCGACGGTCCGGGTGTTTGAGTCACCGATCCGGCTTGTCGGCAGACCCATGAGCCGCGAGAGGCCCGTGCTGTAGACGACAAGCATGTCCGCGCCGCCCAGAGCCGCGCATTTGGCGACGAGACCGCAGCTGCTGCCTGCCGCGAGAATGGCGTTGCCCTTGGAGGTCTGTACCTCGATGTTCGCGAGGATCTCCGATCGTTCAAACATGCGCATCGCGAACTCCCCTGTTATGGATCTGGTCGACGATCCAACCGACTGCGGCTTCCGCGAAGGCGGGATCGTTGATGTGGCAACGGAGTTCCTGGCATTGCACCGAAGCGGGGAGAGCGCTGCGGAGCCCGGCCAGCCAAGCCCGGTTCGCGCCCGGGTCATGAAAGACGCCGCCCTCACGATCGTAATCGGAGACGCCTTCGGACGGCCAAATAACGAGGGACGGACCCTTGGCCCCCGCAAGCTTCTGGGCGGTGATGCGGCCGATCTCGAAGGTTTCGTCCTCGCTCGTCCTCATGAGCGTCGTGTAGGGGGTGTGCGCGTAGAGCTTGCGGTCACAAAAGCGCGCAGGCACGGACGAGCGAATCCCGAAGTTCACCATGTCCACGGCGCCGGGCGCGATCAGCTGGGGGATTCCCTTGCGGCCCGCCGCGGTCAGGCGCTCAGCCCCGGCCGTCGCGGTCCCTCCGAGATGTTCGTCTGCGAGTTCCGTCGTGGTGAGATCGAGGACCGCGTCGAACTCGCCGGCGTCGACAAGGGACTCCATCTTGCGCCCCCCGGCTCCGTTCGCCGGGAACACGATGGTTTCGATGCCATATTGGGAAAGCAGCCGGACGCAGTGATTGACCGCGGGCGTCGTCACGCCGAAGGCGGTCATGGCGACAATCTTGCGGCGGGAACCTGGCTGTTGCGGCGCGTAGTGCATCGCTGCGATCGCGTCGGCGGCGTTGCGCAGGATTCGTGACGTGAACCCGTTGATGCCGAACAGGTCGACAATCGTCGGATATAGAAGGATGTCGCTCCTTGCCGCGAGATCCGCAAGCAGCGCAGGACGTGCGCTGGAAACGAGCAGTTTCGGGAACCCGTAGGGGAGGTCCGCTACCGCCTCGCCGAAGACGCCGCTACCCTTCCCTCCGGCGATGCCGACGATCGCGGTGATCGTGCCGTCGACGTGAAGTGCGTTGACGGACGCGCGGGCATTCCGCCCGATTTCCGCAAGCAAGGACGCGGGATCGTTCGACCGCGCGGCGCCGTCCTTCGACGTGCCGACGTCGACGAAGACGACTTCCCTGCCGCGCGACCGGATGATCTCGGCGACGAACGAAGCCTCGGCCTGTTTGGTGTCCAGCGTGGCGACGATGGCGACTGCCCCGTCTGACGACTTGGCCTCAGTCACGGCATTTCCTGCCCGCGCCGCTGAGGTGCCCCCGAAATACGGCTGATAGGTTCCATCGGATGCTCCCTTGCGCACTCCGTCCTTGCACAATCTATTGCGAGCTTTAGACCTGCGGCCGCAGGCGTATAATCGCTGGCTGAACTGGAGATGGGTAAAATTGGGTAGGTGGTTGATCGTGGATGAGCTGGCCGGTCGCGATGCCCTCGACGCCGGCGAAGCTGAGACGGCGTATGTCTTCGCGCCCTCGTTGCGCGCCTTGCCGAAGGGTCTGCCACTCGTGATGGCCACGCTGCCGATCGTCGACTGGAATGCGGTGCTGCTGCAGGCGCTGGGGGAAATGGACCCGGTCGACGGCCGGCGCTGTTACGCCGCTGTGATGATGATCGATCCGTTCACCCTATGGGAAGACCTCGCTGATCTGCTGTCCAACAAGGGATTCGCAGGGGTAATCAACTTCCCGCCGGCGGTCGTTGCCGAGGGTTCTCCCGCGTCCACCAGCGCGGAGAACCCGATCGAGATCGAGCGGCTGAAATGGTTTGCCGATTCCGGCATGCGACTGGCATTCATGGCTACGTCTGCCGAGGAAGTCGCGAACGCTGAGGCGCGCCTTCCCGGTCGGTTGGATGCGATCGTCCATATGCCTGCCGAGAAGTGGGAGTATCCTGTTTCGGAGCGGATCGAATTGCGGCAGGTCGTATCGAAGGAGGTATCTTCGGCGCTGCCTGTCTGGACTGTAGCGTCCGTTGGCAGCCCAACGGCTACTCCAATATCCGCAGGCTCTTGATCTTGTTGTAGAGCGTCTTGCGGGACATGCCCAATGCGGCGGCTGCCTTGCCCCTGTGGAGCTTGTTGCGCCGGAGCGCGTCTATGATCCACTCCCTCTCGGAGAGGCTTGTCATTTGCTTATGGGCTGGTCGAGTTCCCAGCACCGGCTGGACAAGATCGGCCGTTATTGGCGTTCCTGGCGGCAAAGTTGCCAGCTGCTCGACGGCGTGCCTGAGCTCCCGGACATTGCCTGGCCAGCGGTGACTGGCAAGCGCCAGAAAGGCAGAGTTTTCAATCGGCAGGGGTTTTGCCTCGGCGTCGCCCTTCGTTTCGACTGTAAAGTGGTGGATGAGTGCGGGCAGGTCTTCCAGCCTGTCCCGCAGGGGCGGCAGCTCGATCTCGAGACCAGTGAAGGCGGCCCGCAGACGGGGGGAGATGGGCAGCGTCTCCAGGTCCGCCCCAGCGGCAACCGTACAGGTCGCGATGACCTTCGCATCGGATCGCACAGCAGCGACGCCATTGACGGCGTCGAAGGTTCCCGTCTCCAGGAAGTCGGCCAGCTGTTCCTGCCCGTCGTCGGACAGTTCGTTCAGGTGAAGGATGATGATCGCGGTGTCCGATGCCATTTCAAGCAGCGAAATCCGTCGCTTGGTATCCTTCCCCGCTTCGAGACCGAACAACGCGACCGAGTTCTGATCTCCCGGTACCCTTCTGCATGGGAATGTAACCGCCTTGCGGTGTCTTTTAGCCCCGAACGAGTGGACGAGGGACGCCACCCGCCGTTTGCCGGTGCCTGGCTCACCGACGATCAGCACCGGATTGGTGCCGGACGCCAGCCGCTTGGCGCTTTCCAGCGCGTGGTTCATGGCGGCGGAGCGCGCGATAATGCCGTGCCTGTAGCCGTTCAGCTGCAGCTGGCGTTCCAGCAGGTCGACCTTTTCCCTGAGAACGTGGATCGTCTTGAAGCCGGACGTCATCTCGAGGACCGACATCTCAAGGGGAACACGGTCGAGCGAGGAGCCGCCGATGAATCCTTGGGTCCCGGTCTCGCGGCAGACGTCCATGAGTTCTTCCGGCCTGGTGATCGGACCACCGCCCAGCAGGCACACGACGTTGCGGTTGATCGCATGGACGGCGTGCGCGATGTCTCCGGTCCGTGCGGCCAGTTCGGCGAGCCCAATTGACGACGAGGAGACGGCGGTTTCTGCCGGGTTGAGGTTGAAGTTCATGCAGACCGCCTCGACGCCCGCCTCCACCATGCGCCGGGCTTCCGACTGAGTCCGGGTGTAGGCTATCGTCATCAGGCCGCGTTCGGCCGCCTTTACAAGCAGCTCCGTCTCGCGGCCGTAGCCGAGGCCGCAGTTCTCCAGAATTGCGCGCCTCATTGCGTCGAGATGGATCACCGATGGGAAGTTGGTGACCCCGGCGAACCCCCAACGCTTGAGGCGATCCAGAAACTGATCGAGGTCCAGCCTTGGGTCGAAGGTGCAAGCGCCGAAGAAAACTGGCAGCTTTGTGCTTCTCAGGATTTCCGAGCGGCCGAATCCGGCGACGAACGCATTGCTGTCACGAATGGGAAGCACCGATGCGGGAGACGAACCGCCCATGGCCCGGAAGCGTCCAGCATTGAGCGCGAGCACGAAGTCGGCGCCCGCCCGCTCGGCGGCGCGAGCGGTCATGCCCGAGCCGATGGCGGCGCCCAGCATGAAGGAGCGGCTGTTGCTGAGGAATTGCTTCAGGCCTGTTATGTTCGCTGCCCCGTGAGATCTGGCTCACTGTAGCACATCGAGCTTCCGGACGCCTCAGTTCCAGTTCTCCGGCGTTTCCAGCCGGGGCAGGGCCTTCCCGTCCTTGGTGAACACGTGACAGTCGGACGGGGAAGCTGCGAGGGTAATCTTTCCGCTTTTCCCGGCATGGAAGTGATCCGTGGGGGAGAGAGCGACGATGTTTTCGCCGAGCGCCGAGCCGTAAAGGTAGGTAGCGCTTCCGAGATGTTCGACGAAGTCCACATCGATGTCGATGATGAGCTCGCCAGGCGCACCCGTGGGAGCGACGAAGTCGTCAGGCCGAATGCCCAATGTGAGCGGCTCGCCCGAAGCCAGGGAATTCCCTTGGACCGGAAGCCATCGGGTGAGCCTCTCGTTGAGGGCGATCTCCACGTGTGCCTGATCCATCGACTTGAGTGTGCAGGGAAGGAAGTTCATGCGGGGCGACCCGATGAAGCCAGCGACGAACCTGGTCGCTGGGCGGTGATAGAGGTCATGCGGGCTTCCGACCTGCTCGACGCGTCCGTCTTTCAGCACGACGATCTTGTCCGCCATGGTCATTGCTTCGACCTGGTCGTGCGTGACGTAAATCATCGTATTGCCGAGCTGCCTGTGAAGCTTGGCGATCTGCACCCGCATCTGGACGCGCAATTCGGTGTCGAGGTTCGAAAGCGGTTCGTCGAACAGGAAGACCTTCGGCTCCCGCACGATCGCGCGCCCGATGGCAACACGCTGGCGCTGGCCACCCGAAAGCTGCTTCGGCTTGCGGTCGAGCAGGTGTTCGATCTGCAGCAAAGCGGCGGCCGCCTGAACCTTTGCCGCGATCTGGTCCTTGCGCATTTTCGCCATCCGCAGCGGGAAGGCCAGGTTGTCGCGAACGGTCAGGTGCGGGTAAAGCGCGTAGGACTGGAACACCATGCCGAGATTGCGGTCGGCGGCGTCGATCCGGTTCACGACCTTGTCGTCAATCTTCAGCGTGCCGCCCGAAATCTTCTCCAGGCCTCCGATCATGCGCAGCAGCGTCGACTTGCCGGATCCGGACGGGCCGACAAAGACGACAAACTCGCCGTGCGCGATGTCGAGGTCTATGCCGTGAAGGATGTCGAGATTCCCGTAGGCCTTTCTGATACCCTCGAGACGGACTTCAGCCATTTTAACCTCCCGATCCCCTGTTCGCCGCGTCAGGGCCCCAAGGGGATCTGCTTCAAACTGGATATCGTGAAGTCAGGCGGCAGAAGCGTCGCATCGTTCACGGGCGGAACGCCTGTCGTGACCAGGACCGCGCAGAGGCCGGCGCGCTTGCCCGCCTGGATGTCGGTCGGGATCTGATCCCCGATCATCAGGGTCGAAGACCTCTTAGTCCCGATCCTGGACAGCGCAGCCTCGATCATGTGTGTCTCGGGCTTGCCGACGATGATCGGCTTCACGCGCGCCGCGGCCGCGACAGCGGTCAGCATCGCCCCTGCGCCCGGCTCGAAACCGGTCGGGGTCGGCAGCAGGAGATCGGGGTTGGTGCCTATGAGGACGGCGCCCTTCAGAACGGCGTCAACGGCGATGCGCAGCTTCTCGTGGGTGATCTCCCGGTCGAGCCCCATCACGACGATGGCGGGTTCCCTGTCGGTGATCTCAAGGTCGGCATCGGTGATCGCCTTCCTCAACGAAGCGGCGCCGATCACATAGGTCCGCGTTCCTGCCGAATAGGTGCGCCGTATCAGTTCGGCGGCCGTGACCGCTGAGGTGACAACATTGTCCTCGCTGACGTCGAGCCCGAAACCGACGAGCTTCGAGACCACGTCCTGCGCGGTATGCGTGGAGTTGTTGGTGACGAAACAGAACGGAATGCCTTCCTTCTGCCAGGTCTTGAAGGCCTCCACCGCATCCGGTATCGCGATCTTGCCCCGGTAGATGACGCCGTCGAGATCGGAGACGATGCCCTTCAACTTGGGCCAAACGAGCGTGTTCGCCTGTTCAGCCATTCATCAACATCCCGCCGTTCACGTGCACGATCTGCCCGGTGATGTAGGCAGCCGCGGGGCTCGCGAGGAACACGGCGAGCCCCGCGACGTCTTCCGGGGTTCCCACGCGGCCTAGAGGTATGCGGCCGGCGTGACGCGCCTCGGTTTCCTCGCGCGGCCGTCCGTGCATCGGCGTGTCGATGATGCCGGGAGCGACGCCGTTGACGTTGATGCCGAGTGGCGCGCATTCGTAGGCCAGCAGCTTTGTGAGGTCGTGCACCACGGCCTTGGAGAAGCAATAGTCAGCGCCTCCCGCCTGATAATTGAACACCGCACCCTGGGAGGACAGTGAAGACCCGATGTTGATGATGCGGCCGCCAGTGTCCCGCATAAAACGTTCGACCACCAGCTTGGAGCAGAGCAGCACGGCGTCGGAATTGATCTTCATGGTGCGGTCGATCTTGGCCTGGTCGCCTGAAAGCAGCCGTTCGCCGGACTTGATCCCGGCGTTATTCACCAAGGCATCGAGCTTGCCGAAGCGCTCCGCGACGACCTCCATGACGCGTCGGATATCACTCTCGCTGGTGACGTCCATCGAAAGCGTCACCGCACGGTCACCGCCTTCGACCCCTTCAAGCGCCTTGGCCAGGGCGTCGCTATTGGCGTCAGTTGCCAACACGTTTGCGCCGGTCGAGAGGAACGCGCCAGTTATGGCCGCGCCTATTCCGCCGCCGGCGCCAGTCACGAGGATCGTGCTCCCGGACATGGAAAACAAGGGAGAGGTCATCGTATCTCCAACAAGGTTCTGTGGTTCAGGAATTCATCGACGGCTTCAGCGGTCGGCATCGAAGGCTGGGCGCCCCGCTTCGTCACGCATAGGGCTGCCACGGCCATGGCCTGACGGACGGCTTCGCGGACTGTCAGGCCGCGCGCCAGACCTGCGGCGAAGCCTCCGTTGAAAGCGTCTCCCGCGGCCGTGGTGTCGACGACGACAACGGGGAAGGAGGGCACGAGGAAGGACTGCTCGGCATCGGCGTAGAACGCTCCCCGCTCCCCCATGGTGATGACGGCGGCTTTCGGACCGAGTTCCAGGAGGGCGCTTGCCGCATCTGCGGCGCTTTCCGGGCCGACAACCTCGACGCCGGTGAGTTCGAAGGTTTCAGACGCGTTCGGCGTCACGAAGTCCACCTTCGACCACGCGTCGCGTGACAGGCCAGGCCTCACCGGAGCTGGATTGAAGATCAGCCGGAAGCCGAGCGAATCCTTGAGCGAAAATAGGCGCTCCAGGGCGGGAACGGGTAGGCCCATTTCGGCAACGACGATCGATCCCCGCTCTATGCGGTCCGCGACTTCGTCGATCACCTTCGACGTGACGTTGGCGTTCGCGCCGGGATCGATGACGATCATGTTGCCGCCGTCGTCGCCGACCATCACAAGAGCAGAGCCGGAGGCTTCGCCCTTGGCGATCTGTACGGCGTCGGTGATCACGCCGGCGTCAGTGAGCGAACGCAGCAGGATGCCACCAGACTCGTCGTCGCCGAGGCGGGTAAAGAACCTGGGCTTCAGTCCCAGTCTTGCCGCGGCCACCGCCTGGTTGGCTCCCTTGCCACCGGGATGTCTGACGAGCGAGCCGATCAGGCTTTCGCCCGGGGTCGGCAGACGCTCGACGTTGAAGCACAGGTCGAGGTTGGTCGTGCCGAAGAAGATGAGCGGCGTGGTGCTCATTTGACTGCTCCGAACGTCAAGCCGCGCTCGAGGTGCCGCTGGCCAACGACGATCAGGATCACCGGCACGATCATCGTCACGACCAATCCGGCCGCCATAACCGGATAGAATTGAACCCCAGGATTGAGCAGCTTCAGAAGAGCCACGGTGACCGGAGCTTTCGTCGAGCTCAGCATCAGGCCAAGAGCGAAGTTGTGCCAGGCCAGCAGGAAGACGAGCAGGGATGCTCCGATCAGGCCGGGCTTCAAGAGCGGCAACACGATGTGAAGGACGACCCGGAAAGGTTTCGCTCCATCGATCGCGGCGGCCTCCTCGATGTCCTTCGGGATGTCCTCGACGTACGAGCGGGTGAGCCAGACGATCATCGGCAGCGTCACCACCTGATAGACCCAGATCATGCCGAGATAGGTGTCGTAGAGGCCGATCGCCTGGAACAGGCTGAAGAGCGGGATCACGACGAGGAGGACCGGAGCGAAACGGAAGCCCAGGATGAAGAAAGCGATGTCTTCCTTGAGGGGGATGTCGCGGCGGGCGAGAACATACCCTGCTGGGACGCCTGCGATCAGGGAGACGACGACGGATCCGAGCGCGATGACCACGCTGTTGAGGATCGGGCTGAGGAAGTCGACCTTGATCGTTCCGTAGCTGGTGGCGCCTGCCTGGGCGGCGTCAAACAGCACGCGGAAATTATCGAGGGTCGGCGCGAAGATGAAGGACGGCGGCCAGGCCATCACCTCGTTCTGCTGCTTGAGCGCCATCATGACGATCCAAACAAGCGGGAAGGCCAGCACGGCGACGCAAAGCGCGACCAGCGCGTTGAGGACGAGACGAGTGGCCGGGGAGCGGGTGTAATCCATCGGATCCGAGCCTCAGTTTACCCTGTGGCGAAGTGCCTGCCATGCCTTGACGGTCACGAACGCGCCGATCAGGACGATGAGCCAGTTGACCACCATCAGCGCGGCGCCGCGGCCGAAAGTCAGGTTCTGGAAAGCGGTGATGTAGGCCTGCACGGAAAGCGCGGACGTCGCGTCGCCAGGACCTCCCTGGGTGGTCCCGAAGATGATGTCGAACTGGTTGAATGACTCGATAAGGCGGAAGACCGCGGCGATCAGGATGTAGGGTGCAACAAGCGGCAGCTCGATGTTGACGAACATCGCCCAGGCCTTCGCGCCGTTGATCCGCGCGGCCTCCCTTATGTCGTCGGTGATGCCCTGGAGCCCCGCGAAGATGATCAGCGTGAAGAACGGGGTGTAGGTCCAGACGTCAATCAGGATCACTGAAAATAGTGCGGTTCTCGGATCGGATATCCATGCGAACGGACCGAGGCCGACGAGCGAGAAAAGGTAATTCAGGATGCCGCTCTGAGGATTCATCATGGTCGTCCACATGAGGGCGACACTCATCGGTGGCAGCACGAGCGGAAGCAGGATGACCGGCCTCAGCCAACGCGCCAGCATCACGCCGGAGGCGAAAAGCTTGGCAATCGCCAGACCGAGGAGAGCCTGCAGCATCACAGCGCAGATCGCATAAGCGAGGGTGACCCGGATATTGTTCCAGAAGTCGACGGTTTTACCCAGCGCGATGTAGTTGGCGAAGCCGACGAAGTTCACATTGGGACGACCGAGGCGCAGGTCGGTGAAGGACTGGTACACTCCATAGAAGAAGAGAAGCAGGAACCCGAGCAGGATCAGGATTGCTGGAAGGATGACGACGAGGCTCAGCCAGTCGATCGACCGCTCGGGCGTGCCGGCATCGGCCTTTCGCTTGCCGGCCGCCGATTTGCCAGTATCGACGGCAACGGCAGCTTTCATGACTTCACAGGTCAAGTCAGGACTCCACTAGGATGAAGCGGGCGGCACAAGCCTGCCGCCCGCTTCATCATTACATGCCAGCGCGGATCTCTTCGGCCAGATCGTGGAGGGTGGACTCGACGTCGTCGCCGTTGACCATCTTCTGCATCGCGACCGCCCAGGCGTTCATCGCTTCACCGAAGCCGACACGTGGCGTAAACGCCAGCGCGGCCCGCTCCTGGACGGTCTTGAATGTCTCGACGAAGTTGTTGAACTCCGGCTTGGCGGCGTAGTCGAGCCAGCCCTTGTCGTTCCACGTCGAGGTACGCGGAGAGTTGACGAGGTGGCCCGCCACGGCGCCGTTGAGATCGACCTGCTTCGAGGTCGCCCACTGAATGAACAACCAGGCAGCCCCCTTCTTTTGCGAAGCGGCGTTCATGGCCAGCGACCAGATCCATATGTTGGATTCGAAGTTCTGCGCGTTCGGCGCACGCAGAGGTGGCGCGAAGGCGATCTTGCCCGAGGCGGGCTTACCGGTCACATCGTTCCAGAAACCGAACATATTCGCGTCGACCGCCATTGCCGTGCGACCGGAAGAAATTCCATCGACCACCTGATACCAGTTGTCGTTGGCAAAGGAAGGGGCCGCGCATTTCTTGATCATGTCCACGTAGTCTTTGTGGAAAGCGATCGATTCAGGCGAGTCCAGACCCGTGTCGAGCTTGCCGTCCTTCATGAAAAAATCCTTCACGCCATAAGACCGGGCGATCGATACGGGTGCGGTGTGGATGCTGCTCCAGAAGCGGACACCGCGGACGCCGAGAGGGGTGATCGAAGGATCAGCCCCCCTCAGCGTCTCGCAGGCCGCGGCCATCTCGGGAGGAGTGGTCGGAACTGCAATCTTGTACTTGTCGAGAATATCCTTGCGGTAGAAGAGCTGGATGTTCTCGAAGGCGTGCGGGATCGCCCACACATGGCCGCCTTCGCCCGGCGCTATCTGGCCGTCTTCCAGCTTCCAGGTGAGCGCAGAGCGCAGGCTGGGGAAGAAGTCGTTGTAGTCGTAGTCGGCATCCGTGAGCTTCGGATCATTCAGGTACTTGTCCAGGGGCTCAAGCGAGCCGCCGGGCGCGAGGTCCCATGCAGGCTGGATCCCGATCCCGACAACGTCCCATGCAGGCGATTTGGTGGTCAACTGGATCGTCAGCTTGCTCCAGTATGAGTCATCCGGATAGAGCTCCGGCGTGACCTTGATGCCGGTAAGCTTCTCGAACTCAGGCAATTGCGCCGCAACTGCATCCGCATAAGGATGAATGTCGTACGCCCAGGTAATGCTGGTGCCCTCGAACTGCCGCCAGTTGATGGCTTCGGCACTTGCTGAATTGGTAAGTGATGTCGTTGCGACGAAGACCGCGGAAGTCAGCAGCATACGCTTCGCGACACGGCGAGCGTCGGTAAAAAAGACAGCCAATGCAATGCCCATGTTATCCTCCCCAGGTGGTTAGGCGATATGTTCCCGGCACACTTCTCCATCCCGGATGTGCCGACTGCAGCGATAGCCCAAGTCTGGCGGCATCGTCGCGGAAGGAGTGGCTGACATGAGTAAAGTTGGGTAAGAACCCGCCGAAAAGATTTCCGTCACAGTCTCAGACGATAGCCGTGCGAGCGGACTTGTGTTCCAAGCTCGACTTGGTGGCGCAGCGTTTGCTTCGCCCGGGGTTGCTGTAGGGAATGGCTGCATGCTCGTCGGGATCTGCCTGCTGCTCGTCTTTCAGCTGATCGGCGAAATCGCTGCCTACTTCCTCAACGGAATTGTTCCCGGCCCAGTCCTTGGAATGGCTCTTATCCCCACGGTCTTTTTAATCTCGAGACGGCTCCGGGTCCTGAACAATGTCCGTGGTCGGGTTTCTTCCGTCTCCACAGTGATCCTGGCAAACCTGGGCATTGTGTTCGTGCCGGCGGGCGTCGGAATCGTGCAGCACGTTGACCTGATCCGGTCCCAGGGTGCTGCAATACTCGGGGTCGTGCTTGTATCGACACTGCTTACGCTGACGGCGACCGTTTTGGCGTTCGTCGTAGCGAAGCGCCTCGTCGCAGGTGGCGCCGATGGGTGAGGGACTGTGGGTCTACCTTGCCGCGTCGCCCCTTCTGTGGCTTACGGCAACCTTGGCGGTCTGGATCGCCGCTGTTGGCCTGTCGAAGCTGTCTCTCGGCAATCCGTTGCTGAACCCGACCTTGGTGTCGGTCAGCGCGATCGCTCTCGTCCTGCTCATCGCAAAGGTAGACTACCGCAGGTATTTCGACGGAGCCCAGTTCATACACTTCCTGCTGGGCCCTGCCACGGTCGCGTTGGGAATTCCGCTCTACGAGAGGCTCTCCCCGGTGAAAGCAAACCTCTTTCCGATATCCGTCGCACTTGTTGTCGGAAGCGCAACTGCGGTCGGCTCGACGGTGTTGCTCTGCCGCGCCTTCCGGCTTGCTGAACCGGTCACCGCATCGCTTGCGCCGAAGTCCACTACCGCCGCCATTGCAATGGCAGTTTCCTCTGGCCTCGGAGGAAATCCGTCCCTGACCGCCACTGTCGTCGTCCTCACCGGAATCTGCGGCGCCGTCATGGTAACGCCGCTCATGAATGCGATGCGCGTGAAGGATTTCAGCGCCAGAGGGTTCGCAGTAGGGCTCGCTTCTCACGGAATCGATACGGCAAGAGCCTACGCAGTGCACCCTCTCGCGGGACTGTTCTCGGGAATCGCAATGAGCCTGAATGCGATCCTTACCTCCTTGATCGTGCACGCCTTCTTGTGAGATTTGCCGCATCGAGAACCACAATGCAGAAGCTCAATGGAATCCTGTCTCCTTTGGGTCTGGCGAGCGAGCACTAGCGATTCAGCTGTGCTGTCAAAAGTCCAATAGTCTTTGGCTTCTGTTCACGAGCAGGACCATGTCGGCTGCGGTATAGAGTTCCAGAGCGAAGTAGATGTGCCGTTACTGGTTCAATATACGGACCGCGGTCGGAGAAGACTGGGAAGAAGCCGCAGCCGGCAGCGGGCATCAAGGTCCTCGTAGCTGATCAACTCGCCGCTCCGGGTACACGGCCGCCCACTGGAGGACGCACAGAAAGAAAGGGTTGGTGATGCTAATCCCACCCCGGCCCAGCCAAGGTTTGGAACCGCATCCGGGATACGATCCGGACTAAGGGTTCAGCTCGCCCTTGCTCAGCCGGACCTGTTGCCGCGCGAGCGCGAGGTGAGCGATAGACCTAAAAGTTGAAGGGGAGGGACTGGTTTTGCCTCTCCCCCGCGCTGGACGACTGTTCGCGCTGTATCATGGACTGGAAGCTCCGCGCCACCATGGCCACCAGCGACGACGCCGGCGTTATGCTGCGAGCCGTTTCTACCGGCATGGATTGATCTCGCGTAGTAATGGATCGCTCACAACATTCAGTGCGTAGTGCGGCTTCCAGCTAGCACGTTATTTAGCACTCCCCCGGGTCGACGAGGCCATTGCTTCGCGAGACCACCTCGTATCTGCCACCCTTTGCTACACCGATGTACATATTCATCTTGCAATGACGCTTACCGGGCACCATTTCGGCCGGCCCGCCCGGACCTTCCGCAATCTTGGCATGGTCCAGGGCGGCGGCCACCGCCTCTCGCTCAACCGTCCCAGCCTCTGTTACGGCGGCTTCCCAAAGCTTCAGTCCCCGATAAACCCCGGTGGCGGCGCTGCCTGCCGAGAACCGAAACTTGCCAGGAAACTGCTTCTCGTAAGCAGCCTGGATCCTGGCGCTGACCGGATCCTCGTCTGCCAATGACCTGTAGTAATCGAGGCTACTAGCAAGTCCTTCGATCTCGTCAGCCTGGTTCATCTCGAGATTGATTTCGTCATAATATGTGCAGCCAAGCCGACCGCCATTCTTGGTAAAGCCCGCTTGGTGAAGTTGTTTGAAGAGGGAGCCCACACCGGGCGGAACGATCGTGTTGAATACGACATCGATCTTGTTGGAGATGATGCGGCTTACGGTCGATGAGAAATCAACCTGGTCCATCGGATAGTATTCTTCGAAAACAACCTCGCCCCCGTTCTTTTCGACCAGCTTCCGCGCATATGCGTTGATCGTTTGTGGCCACACGTAGTTGGAACCCGGCATCGCGAACCGCTTGCCGCCATTCTGGATCAGCCACGGAATGAACTGATCGCAATTCTGAGCCGGTACCGGGCCGGTACAGAACAGATAGGGCGTGCATTCTTTGCCCTCATAGCCCTCCGGATAGATGTAAAGCGTCTTGCCACGTGAGATGATCACATCCTTGATGGCGTTGCGCATCGAGCTCGAGATGCCTCCGAGCACAATGTCGACCTTGTCTCGCTGAATTAGCTTGCGAACGTTGCCGACCGCGACTGCTTCATCTGAGGCCGTGTCCTCGATCAACAGCTCGATCGGGCGACCCAATAGGCCGCCGGCATCGTTGATCTCTTTAACGACCATGCGAGCGACGTTGGCGTCAGTGTTGCCGAGAAACCCTAGCGAACCTGTAAGATCAGTAGCGATACCAAGCTTGATCGGTCCTTCAGCAGCGTTAGCCCAGCCGGGACGGATCACCCAGCTGCCTGGTCCCGTCGCAATGGCTGCAGAGGCGAAGGCGAAGTTATGAAGGAATCGGCGTCGATTCATTTGTCGGCTATCGGCTGACATCAGCGGGTCCCCTATTCGTTCGTTGACGTTGATCACTGCTCATTGGCGGCAGCGGGTGAAAGCTACCCGCCATTCTTTTTGGTCAAACAGCTTTTGAACGTCGAGTTGGGTAAAGTTGAGCAATTTCACAGACTTGGCCTTTGCGCATACAAATGTCCGTCAAGGACAGAGCTCGCCGCGCTGTCTCCGAGATACGACCGCCTCTCGACAGCCGACTATCGGCTAGAAGGCAATTCAGAGGCTCCGTTGGAAGGCTTTGACAATTGCCACGAAAGATCAGATGGCACAGATCGCGCGCGCGGGATCCACGAAGCAGGTCCCTCGGCGAATGAAGGAGGAACTCGGGCCTCGACCACCTCGGCGGTCCGTCATGGACCCGCTCATCGACATGCTTGGAAGACGGTGGTGGCCTACGCCCTACTCAAAATCCCGCGCTCGCCCAAAAGGCGGAAAAGCAGAATCCGCTGCCGCCCCCGCTTCAGATCATCTCGGCGAACCTGCCTAAATAGCGCTAGACCGCTCTCCCCGCCACCAAACCTTGGGGGCGGAACTTGACGAAGATAATTGCGAGGACGAACACCAAAACATCGGCGATCACAGGTGCCATGACCCAAGGCAGCGCCGCGCTGAGCGTGCCGATCACGCTAGCTCCGGCAACGGGGCCCGCAAAGGATCCAACGCCGCCCACCATGACCGCGACAAACCCCTGGATAAGAAAGCGAATGCCAAGATCGGCGAACAGCGAGAACACAGGCACGATCAGGGCGCCCGCGAGCCCGGCCAACGCAGCTCCGAATGCAAACGTAACGCTGTAGACCACGCTGCTCGAGATACCGGATGCACGCGCTAAAGACGGGTTCTCCAGCGATGCGCGGATACGTAGACCGAAGGACGTGCACGCAAGCAGAGCGTAACTGCCTGCCATGACAAGTGCTGTGACAATGATGATTAAGCAGCGCCAGGTCGCAAAATGCAACGTACCGATATCAATCGAACCACCGATCGGCTCGGGTACCGAAAGGTAGAGTCCGCCGATAAGACCGCGGACGACTTCCCTTATAATTAGACCCAGCGCATAAGTTCCGAGCATGGCAACTATAGGTGCCGCGTAGAAACGCCGGACTACCAGCTTCTCCAGCACCAGCCCCAGCGCGCCGACGATGAACGGCGCGACTAACATACCGACAATGACCGGCAAACCGGTGCTATGCACGAGATAGGTGACGTATGCGCCAAGCAGGACAAACTCGCCCTGCGCGAAATTGAAAATGCCCATCATGCTTGCAATGATCCCGAGCCCGAGCACCACCAATACGACGATGGCGCCAAAGCTCAGGATCTCGAACAGGGCGACAATCAGCGTATCCATGTTGCTAACCTCGGAGTTTCTGCAGAGTTCAGGTTTAGGCGCCGTCCACTAGAACGACTTGGTTTCGTGTGGGCTAAGGCGCCAATCACTGGGGCGCCCACACCACTCCTGCTACGAAGTCAATCCGAAAAATTCCGCCGCGTTTTCGGAGAGTACCCGTGTCGCCAAGCGCTCCGCATGGCGCAAGTGCCAGTAACCGTCCGCAATCTTCTCATGCAGCACATCGCCAATCAGGTTTCGCGCGCTTTCTATGGCGGCATACGATTCCTCGACGTGCACGCAGTCTCCTCCGATCATCATTCGCGAGTGATCAGGCAAGACTTCGATGGCTTCGTGGAATGCCAGCTTGAAATGGGATGGACTCAGTAGAAAAGACCAACACAAATCGAGCCAGACATTCCGGTATACGAACGCCATGCCCAGCAAATCGCGGCTCCAGGGATATGCCAAATGCATAAGGAGGAATCGCGTACGAGGGTGACGTTCGATTAATCCCGCCATCCGCAATGGATGCGACCCCTTTAAGATCGCAGTCCCCAAGTGAGTCTGGACAGGCAAATCCAACTCACCTGCTAGTTGGCAGAACAGGTCTACGACGAAATCGCCAAACGCCTTGCGCTCTGCAGCAGAGGGTGAGAGCTGTCCCCAGGCCCGGCGAGCAAGCTCTTCATTGGGCTCGTCGAAATTTACGTCCCGGTCGTAGGCGAGTGCGTTCTTAAGTGCAACTTGATTTCGTCCACGACACCCGGCGACAAGCTCGCGAATGGCCGTACAATAGTCGTCGAAAGTCCTCACTTCCATGCCAAGCCGCGCGAGCATTGAATGAGCGGAATTTCCGTTGTGATCAAGCGATTCCGGGTGCCATCCAAAGGCGAACGCATTGAAGCGGAGCACCGCGGTGTAGCGATCGCCCAGCTGTGGGCGCAGGTCCGAAATCGGGTCAAGGAAAGAGTCCGTCACTATCCTCTTTATGCCCGCGCGTCTGATTACTTCACTTGGCCATTTCACGTCCTTGTGGTGAGCGCGTACCGCGGCATCTACCGCTTCCCAGTTTTCACGAGTGATACCGTGGTCGCCAACCTCGTAAAGGTGGGAAACGCCGCGGACCAGGTTGCGTACGAACGCGTTTGAGTAGCTTCGTTCCAAGTAAGGGGATAGAGCTTCCCAGGTCGTGGGTTGGACGGTATTCGATATAATGTCGCCGGTGGCCTTCGGCTCCGATGGAAGCACGTCGCTCGTCCAGGCCGCATAGCTCTGCCGAAACAGCCTCAAGAGATTGACGTCGCGGTCAAGTGTGATCTGAGGCATATGATGCTCATGAACGTCGACCACGTCGCATGTTTTAACAAACTCCCGCATTGAACCTGGCATTGCTCGAACTCTCCGCTAGTCGACTGGGAACTGCATCTTGGCGCTTGTTGAGTTATGGCCTCTAAGGCGCCAAATACGCCAACAGGCGCGGGTCATCGCGCAGGCCATGTGAAGGGCCCGAAATCGCGACACGCCCGCGGTCAAGAACATAGGCTTGGCTGGCGACCCGAAGCGCAAGGTCCAGATGCTGCTCCACTACGATTACCGCGATGTCTTTGGCGAGATCGATCAGGCGTTCCGTGATCTCCTCGACTACACCGATCCAAACGCCTTCCGTCGGCTCATCGAGCAGCAATACTCGCGGATTGGCCAGCAGAGCCCGTGCGATTGCCAGCATCTTACGCTCACCGCCAGAAAGTGTGCCAGCAGCCTGACCCAAGCGGTGGCCGAGCTTTGGAAAGGTGGTAAGAACGCGGTCGAGGGCCTCTTGGTCTCGGGTCGAAAGCATACCTACAGCTAGATTGTCGCGCACGGAGAGGCGCGCGAATACCGCGTGCTCTTGCGGCACGTAGCCAAGGCCGAGTCGGACACGCTGTTCGGTGGGAAGTGGCCCTAGCTCACGACTGTCGAGGCTGACGGCGCCCCCGCGCAACGGCAACTCCCCAATGATTGCCTTCATTAGCGTGGTTTTTCCGGCACCGTTGCGACCAAGCACGGCGGTGCCACCCCGCCGGGGTATTTGCATTCCCACGCCAAACAGAACCTGGCTGCCGCCATATCCAGCATCGAGGTCGGTGATATCGAGCAGATTGTCTTCAAGCACGGCGCAGATACACCTCTTGAACACGAGGATCGGCCTGGACCTCTTGAACCGTGCCAGAGCAGATGACATTGCCCTGATCGAGTACGGTGAGTCGGTCGCAAACATCCCGAATAAAATCGAGGTCGTGTTCGACAATGATGAGGGAGCATTTTTGCTTAATAGGCCGCAGCAAATCGCCGGTGACCCGGCGCTCCTCAAGGCTCATGCCCCCCGTAGGTTCGTCGAGCAGCAAGAGCTTGGGCTCGGCCGCAAGTGCCATGGCGATCTCAAGCCACTGTTGCTGGCCATGAGAGAGTGCCGACGCGGGCTGGTAAGCACGCGCCGCGAGGCGAAACTGCTCCAGCATGCCCATCACACGGTCGTGCAGAACACCACGACTGCGCGAAAAGATCAGGCCCACGAGTGACGATTTCGCCTGTAGAGCGAGCAAAATGTTGTCGTAAAGCGTGAGGGCGGGCAGGATACTAGTGATCTGGAACTTCAGGCTGAGGCCGGCGCGCGCACGCGCTGCGGGAGACGCATCAGTAATGTCAATCCCAGAGAACTTCACTCGACCTTTGGAGGGCGTCTCGGCGCCGGCCACACACTTCATTAGCGTGCTCTTGCCGGATCCGTTCGGTCCAATCAGACCATGGAACTCGCTTTGACCGACTGTGAGCGCCGCGCCATCCAACGCGACGAGCTTTCCGAAACTTTTTTGGATAGCGGTTGTCTCAAGCAGCACCACGGTTGCCTCGCTTTTTCGGTCGACCGAAGGTTCCGACGCGCTCGCGTTCGCTCGCCACGAAACTGATCAACCCAGCAGGTCGGAACATGATTACGAGCAGCAAGAGCACGCCGAGAACAACTGGCCAGATATCTTGGAAAGCATTCGACAGCCAATAGCTCAACGCCTCAATGACGAGAGTGCCGATCACAGCTCCAACAAGCGTGCCGGATCCGCCAAACAAAACATAAAGAACAACCTGGGTCGACATCACGACGCCCAGCATGTTCGTCCATACAAACCCCTCGTGGAACGCGTATAGGCTGCCAGCAACACCAGCGATCGCACCGCTAACCGCAAAGATGATCGCCTTAAGGTGCTGTGCACGATACCCAAAAAAGGCAATCCGCTGCTCATTTTCGCGCAACCCCGCGAGTGCGAGCCCAAACTGCGAGCGCAACATGAAGCGGCACAGGAGATAGACGACGACCAAAATGCCGAGCGCAAGGTAGTAGAAAGTGGGTCCTTCGTTCAGTTCGTAGGGGCCGATCGTCATCAACTGAATCGAAGGTATCCCATTCTGCCCACCCAGGTATTGCGATCCTCGAGCAAATCTATCGGCAGCGTAGGCGCCTGTCATGGTACCTAGCGAGACGAAAACCACGCTTGTTGGGTGACGTCCGAGCAACAGGAAGCCTGCGAGCAACAATGCAGCAACGAGGCCAACAACGAATCCGACGGGGAGAACGACAAATATCGATGCTACGTTTGCATCACGTGCGATCAGCGCAACGGCATAGCCGCCCATGCCGAAGAACAGCGACTGGCCTAAGCTTAGTATGCCTGCATAACCCCAGACTAAATCAAATGAAATGGCGAACAAGCATAGTATAAGTACGCGTGTAGCGTAGATGGTGATGTAATCAGGCAGAAGGAATGGTACAATGGCGCCAGCGATAAGCAAGGACGCTTCTATTTTTAACAATGCCGGACGGAGTCTGTCAGGTTCATCTGTTTCTGTCGTAGGCATGGGTGGGGCGTCAACCAGTCGAAGCATTTTTCGTTATCCCTCGAAGATGCCTTTGTCATTCAGCATTCCTTCGGGTCAACAAGGCCGTCGCTCCTCGCCGCAATTTGGTACTGGCCGTTTTTCGCTACACCGATGTACATATTCATCTTGCAATGGCGCTTACCGGGCACCATTTCGGCCGGCCCGCCCGGACCTTCCGCAATCTTGGCATGGTCCAAGGCGGCGGCCACCGCCTCTCGCTCAACCGTCCCAGCCTCTGTTACGGCGGCTTCCCAAAGCTTCAATCCCCGATAAACCCCGGTGGCGGCGCTGCCTGCCGAGAACCGAAACTTGCCAGGAAACTGCTTCTCGTAAGCAGCCTGGATCTTGGCGCTCACCGGATCCTCGTCTGTCAACGACTTATAGTAATCAAGGCTGCTGGCAAGGCCTTCGATCTCTTCAAACTGGTTCATATCAAGCAGGTTCTCGTCGTAGTATACACAGCCTACGCGGCCGCCGTTTTGGGAAAATCCAGCCTGGTAGAGCTGCTTGAAGAATGAGCCAACGCCGGGAGGGATGATCGTGTTGAATACTACATCCACTTTGTTAGATATGACACGACTGACCGTGGCGGAGAATTCCACCTGATCCGTCGGATAATATTCTTCGAAAATCACCTCTCCGCCGTTATCTTCGATAACCTTTCTGGCATAGGCATTGATTGTTTGAGGCCAGATATAATTGGAACCTGGTAGAGCAAAACGCTTACCGCCATTTTTGATCAGCCAGGGGATGAATTTGTCGCAATTTTGTGCCGGCACCGGGCCGGTGCAAAATAGGTATGGCGTACATTCTTTGCCTTCATAGGCCTGTGGGTAGATGTAGAGCGTCTTGCCACGTGAAATGATGACGTCTTTGATGGCATTGCGCATTGAGCTGGCAATGCCACCGACCACCATGTCGACGTTGTCTCGCTGAATCAGCTTGCGGACGTTGCCGACCGCCACCGACTCGTTCGAAGCCGTGTCTTCGATCAGAAGTTCGACAGGGCGTCCCAACAAGCCACCGGCGTCATTGATCTCTTTTACGAGCATGCGCGCTACATTCGCATCGGTATTGCCATTGAATGCAAGCGAACCCGTAAGGTCTGTGGCGACGCCAATCTTGATAGAACCTTCCGCCGCATTTGCCCAATCAGGACGGATTACCCAGCTGCCCGGTCCCGTCGCAATGGCCGTGGAGGCGAAAGCGAGGTTGTGAAGGAATCGGCGGCGATTCATTTGTCGGCTATCGGTTGACATCAGCAGATTCCCCTTGTTCGTTGACGTTGATCACTGCTTCATTGGCGGCAGTGGGTGTAAGCTACCCGTCATTTTTTTGTCTCAAACAGGCCTTTTGGGCGTCGGGTTGGGTAAAGCTGAGTAAGGTTGGAACCTCACGCCCCACGGATAGGTATTTGAGACTCGACGGAGGAAGAGCGTTCGTCGCCGGCGGCAAAGGCGTCGGTGAAGCGGGTCGGCCATCGCCCGGAGAAGGCGGTCGTGTTGATCGATGGCCGCGGCCGCACCCACGGAGCATGTCGCGCACGGCCTCACAAAGCCGAAGCGCCTTTGGGACTCACATTTATATTGAGAGCGACCACTCGGGTCCACCGAGGCCTCGTAGGCAAGTTTGGAGGGGCAGAATGGGTGTAAAAGTTCCCGTCGAGTCGATGGCCAAACAAAATCAGCCTCTCGGTTGCAGTCAGAAGAGGTGACATGACTCGTCACGTGCTTGCCGAAACCTACGCTCCATTCAGCGAGAGTGTTGACACCGCCGATCTGAAAGCTGCTCAACGTCTGCTTGCTAAACGTCAGGCCGGAGTTGCTCGGCGGCAACTGGTGGTCGCTCGCATAAGAGCGGACCATCGAAAGACCAGAGCCTGGATCTGGCGCGAAGGAGCATAGCGATGGCCAGTTTTTGAGCGTGCAGCCGTCGCGGAACCATACGGGACAATACGGGAAGAATGTCTGACCTGTGGCCACGAAAAAGATAATTAAATCAAAGTCTTGAGGTTGCCTTCCGGGCCTACCAAAATCTAAATGACGAAGGTCGATTCTTGGACCGCGAGGAAAAACGTTGGTCAACCTGCTTCGATCTTCTGAAAGCTCCCGAAAACAAGCAGCTTGCCTTTGCGCACGCTGTCGTCAAGCGGGTAGCCCTTCGCCAGATGCGCCGCAATCGCGCTGGCCAGCATGCATCCCGTTCCACGCATCGACGCAGCAAGACGCGGCGCGTCGAAGCGGACAGGCTGTTGATCACGTCGTAGCAGAATATCGATCGACCGAGGTCCCGATGCGTGACCGCCTTTGATGAGCAGGGCCTGCGCACCCGCGGCCAGCAATTGCCGGCCCTGCCTGATTGCGCCAACATCGTCGACGGCGCGCTCCGCGCTGGCAAGAAGCGCCAACTCGATGAGATTGGGCGTGACCAGGCGGCAAAGCGGCATCAGATCATGCATGACGCCAACGGCATCGGCCTCCAGCAGCGCCCGGCCTGACGTGGAGGCGAGCACCGGATCGAGTATCGCCGGAACCTGCGGGTATTCCCGCAGCACGGCCGAAACGGCAACAATGGTCTCGGCGGAAGCCAGCATGCCGATCTTGATGGCAGCGACCTCGTTGGCCTGGAGCGCGGCGCGCATCTGGTCGGCCACCAGGCTTGGTGGCGCATGATGGATTTCCGACACCGCATCGTGTGTCTGCACCGTCAGCGCGGTGACGGCAAGGCAACTGCGCACGCCGATGGAAGTGATCGTCTCGATATCGCGCGCTATGCCGGCACCCCCGCTGGAATCCGAACCGCCGACGGCAAGCACATGCGGTTCTCGCCTCAGCGCCATCGCTCCGTCTGTTCGATCCATTCCCGCGTGCGTGCTTCGGGGTCGGCATTCAACGTGATGTCGGTGACGACTGCCGCGCTGTCCGCGCCGGCCGCGAAAACGCCGTCGAGCCGCTCTGGGTTGAGGCCGCCAATGGCAACCAACGGGATTGGAGCGACCCGGCGCTTCCACTCGCCGATCCGCTCCAGCCCTTGCGGCGCCCATTTCATCTTCTTCAGGATGGTGGGGTAGACGGGGCCGAGCGCGATATAGTCGGGCTTGGCGGCCAAAGCCGTTTGCAGTTCAAGATGATCATGGGTGCTGAGCCCGAGCCTGATACCGGCTGCCCGTATCCGGGCAAGTTCGGCGGCCTGCAAATCCTCCTGGCCGAGATGGACGAAGTCGCAGCCTTCCTCGATTGCCAGTCGCCAGTGGTCGTTGACGATGAGCTGGCAGTCGTGCTGGACGCACAAAGCCTTCGCCTTGCGGATTTCTGCGCGCAGCCGAGCCTCGTCCATGGTCTTGATGCGAAGCTGAACCAGTTTGACGCCGAGCGGCACCAGCCGCTCGATCCAGGCGGCGCTGTCGACGATCAGGTAGAAGGGATCGAGCTTCATGAGAAGACCGCCCTGCCGAAGGTCGGCGTTGACGGCACGGCGACCTCGCGCGGCTCGAGCATCCCCGAGCGGAAGGCCTCATGGCCGGCTTCGACCGCCCTGCCGAATGCTCGCGCCATGCCGACCGGATCGGCTGCCTTGGCGACCGCCGTGTTCAACAGCACGGCGTCAAAGCCGAGTTCCATGACTGTGGCCGCATGCGATGGTCGCCCGAGGCCTGCATCCACGATCAGCGGAACGCCGGGGAAATGGGCGCGCATCGAGCGCAGCGCCGTCATGTTGACCGGCCCCAGCGCCGAACCGATCGGCGCGCACCACGGCATCAGAACCTTGCAGCCTGCCTCCAGAAGCCGCTCGGCGACGACGAGGTCGTCGGTGGTATAGGGGAATACCGAAAAGCCGTTCTCGCACAGGATGCGGGCGGCCTCGACCAAGCCGAACACGTCCGGCTGCAGCGTGTCGTGGTTGCCGATCACCTCGAGTTTGATCCAGGTCGTGCCGAACAATTCACGCGCCATGTTCGCGGTGGTAACGGCTTCCTTGACGGAGTGGCAGCCGGCGGTGTTGGGCAGGACTTTCGTGCCGAGCGCGCGGATCAGCGACCAGAATTTTTCGCCGGCCCGGCCGCCCGCCATCTCCCGTCGCAAGGACACGGTCACCACCGAGGTGCCCGAAGCCTTGACCGCATCGGCAAGGATGGCTGGCGAAGGATATTGCGCCGTGCCGAGAAGCAGGCGTGAGGGAAGCGTCGTCCCGAAAAGCTCCAACATCGCTAGCCTCCCTGCATCGGCGAGAGAATTTCGATCCGATCGCCGTCGTTCAACCGGAATTCCGCCCGATGGGCTTTGTGCACGAGGTCGCTGTTGACGGCCGTCGCCAGCCAATCGCCTTCATAGTCGAGCGCGGCGACCAGTTCCGCCAGCGTGGCGGCAGCAACCTCATGCGCTTCGCCGTTCACGATCAGTTTCATGGGTAGACTCCAATGGTTCGTCGTAACCGAAGGCCATTTCGGCCGCCCGGCGCGCCGTGGCGGGCGCCAGGAGAAAGCCATGCCGATAGAGGCCGTTGATCGCGATGGTGTCGCCGCTCGCTTCGACGCGCGGCAGGTTGTCTGGAAAGGCCGGACGAACGCCGACACCGGTTTCGATGATGCCCGCCTCGCCAAAGGCCGGATGGAGCGCGCAGGCAGCGCTGAGCAATTCCATCATCGAACGGACTGTGATCGGCCCCCCGGACTGGCTTTCGATCATCGTCGCGCCGAGCATGAAATGGTGGTCGGCGCGCGGCACGATGTAGAGCGGGAAGCGCGGGTGAAGCAGCCGGACCGGGCGCGACAGCGAGACATCGGGCGCCCTTAGGACCAGCATCTCGCCGCGCACGCCGCGCAGCCTGTCGTCGCCCGCCGCCATTCCCGTGCAGTCGATCCGGCGATCAAAACCGGGAGCCTGCCCGGCGCCGGCGCCGAAGCGGAATTCGACACCCATGGCTGTGAGCTTTTCATGCAGTGCCGCCATGGCTTGGCGCGGGTCGAGGTGGGCCTCGCCTGGGAAGAAAAGTCCACGGCGGAAGCGGCCGCCGAGGTCGGGCTCCAGATGCGCGATTTCGTCTTCATCGACATGCCGGTGACCCGACGTGCGGCTGGCGAAGCGGTCGAGCTCGCCCGCATCGCGCGGTGCGGCCACGAGCAGCGTTCCGGCCCGTGTCACCTGGCCGGGCGTTGCCACGTCCCACCAATCGGCAGCGTCGCGTCCGAGGTCCAGCACCGGCTGTTCGGCACTTTCAAGCTCGCACCAGGGCGCCAGCATGCCGCCGGCGAACCAGGACGCATTGCCGCCGACACAAGCTCTTGTCTCCGCAACGGTCACGGTCGCGCCGAGGGTGGCGAGCTCGAAGGCAGCGGTGAGGCCGGCGACGCCGGCCCCTTTGACCAGAACCTTCATGATGGCTCACGCGCCTGTGGCGTCAGCGGTGCGCCGGTCTCGCCGGCCGGCATATAGAGGTCGCCGCCCTCGCGGTATTTTGCCGCCATCGCCGCCATGCCTTCTTTCTGGGCCTCGGCCCGGATGTCGTGGGAAATGCGCATGGAGCAGAATTTCGGCCCGCACATGGAGCAGAAATGCGCCAGCTTGTGCGCTTCCTTGGGCAGGGTCTCGTCGTGGAACGAACGCGCCGTTTCGGGATCGAGCGACAGGTTGAACTGGTCCTCCCAGCGGAACTCGAAGCGCGCGCGGGAAAGGGCATCATCCCTGACTTTTGCCGCTGGGTGCCCCTTCGCCAGATCAGCGGCATGGGCGGCGATCTTATAGGTGATCACGCCGATCTTGACGTCATTGCGGTCGGGCAGGCCGAGATGTTCCTTCGGCGTGACGTAGCAGAGCATGGCCGTGCCGAACCAGCCGATCATCGCCGCGCCGATGCCCGAGGTGATGTGGTCATAACCCGGCGCGATGTCGGTCGTCAGTGGTCCCAGCGTATAGAACGGCGCCTCGCCGCAGACGGCGAGCTGCTTGTCCATGTTCTGCTTGATCTTGTGCATGGGAACATGGCCCGGCCCCTCGATCATCACCTGGCAGTCCTTCGCCCAGGCGATCTGCGTCAGCTCTCCAAGCGTTTCCAGCTCGGCGAACTGCGCCGCGTCGTTGGCGTCGGCGATCGAGCCCGGACGAAGGCCGTCACCGAGCGAGAAGGACACGTCATAGGCGCGGCAGATGTCGCAGATCTCGGCGAAATGCTCGTAAAGGAAGCTCTCCCGGTGGTGGTGCAGGCACCATTTGGCCATGATCGAGCCGCCGCGCGAGACGATGCCCGTGACCCGGTCAACGGTCAGCGGGATGTAGTGCAGCCGCACGCCGGCGTGAATGGTGAAATAGTCAACGCCCTGTTCGGCCTGTTCGATCAGCGTGTCGCGATACACCTCCCAGGTCAGGTCCTCGGCGATGCCGCCGACCTTTTCCAGCGCCTGGTAAAGCGGCACCGTGCCGATTGGCACCGGCGCATTGCGCACGATCCATTCGCGGATGTTGTGAATGTTGCGGCCCGTTGAAAGATCCATCACCGTGTCGGCGCCCCAGCGGATCGCCCACACCATCTTCTCGACCTCTTCGGCCATCGACGAGGTGACCGCCGAATTGCCGATATTGGCGTTGATCTTGACCAGGAAGTTGCGGCCGATGATCATCGGCTCGCTCTCGGGATGATTGATGTTGGCGGGAATGATCGCCCGCCCGCGCGCCACTTCGTCACGCACGAATTCCGGCGTGACGAAATCGGGGATCGCCGCGCCGAAGGCCTCGCCGTCGCGCTGAAGCTTGCCGCGCAACATCTCGCGGCCGAGGTTCTCGCGGATGGCGACGAATTCCATTTCGGGCGTGATCATGCCGGCGCGCGCATAGGCAAGCTGGGTCACCGCCTTGCCGGCATTCGCCCGCAGCGGACGATTGCGGATAGGAAATTCCGGCGTCAGGCGCTCGCCCGTCGCGAACCCATTGTCCTCCGGCCGCACGTGACGGCCGTCATAGGCCTCGACATCTCCGCGGGCGATGATCCATTCGTGGCGGTGCCGGGCGAGGCCCTTTTCGATGCTGGTATCGACTGTCGGGTCGGTATAGGGACCGGACGGATCGTAGACGGTGACGGGCGGCTCGCCGGCCGTCGGATGCACGGAGATTTCGCGCATCGGCACCCTGACCTGCGGGTGGAGGGTGCCTTGCTTGTGTATCTTGCGTGAGGCGGGCAGCGGTCCCGTCGACACGGCAGGGGTGAGGGCATTCATCTTGAGGCTCCTTTGCTCATGCATTGGAGACCCAGTTCTGTGCCGGAAGGATGAAAAGACGCTTCTGTTGACCTGCCGAAACAGGACCTCGGGCGTTAACTCCCGCAAAGCGCTTGCACCGTCCCTACGCCAGTATGAACTGGATCAGGTTCAACGGGTCACTGCGCCGCGAAAGCCAGCAGTATCTCAGCCCCTTGCCGGGACTCCCCTGGTGAATGTCTCAGGTTGAACGGGCGGGTGCCGCTTTGTCAAGCCGTGTTTGCCCGGCCATCTCATATAGCCAGTCTGTCCCGTCAGCGACCACAACCCGGCTAGATCCCGACCACCAGGGCGCCGCCGCTGAGACCCGCACCCGCCGCCGCCAGAAGAACCTTTTCACCTGGCATGAACGGCTGCTTCCGATGGGCAAGCGATAGCGATAAAGGGATCGTCGCGGCGGAGGAATTGCCGTATTCGGCGATCGTCTTGACGACTGCGTGATCTGCAATGCCGAGGTTTCGTCCGACCGCATCAAAAATGCGGGCATTGGCCTGATGCGGCACGAACCGATCGATGTCTTGCGGTCGCGTGCGGGCCGCGCCCAATGCATCCCGCGAGCAGGCGGTCATCATCTCGACAGCCTTGCCGAACACTTCGCGGCCGTCGGTGATCGTCATCCGCGTTTCCCCGATGTCGAGGTCACCGTGGAACGGCTTGTTGCTTCCTCCGGCTGGGATCTGGATCAGTCCGTAGCGCGAGCCGTCCGAATCTACCGAAGCACCGAGAATGCCCCGGTCGGGTTCCTCGCAGGGGCCAATCACCACCGCGCCGGCGGCATCGGCAAACAGCACGGCGCTGGCGCGCTCGGCCGGATTGATGCGGCGGCTGAGGATGTTGGCGGCTATGACGAGGCTCGCTTTGCCGTGCAGGCGGGTGAACCCGTCGGCGAACATCAGCGCATAGATGAAGCCGGCGCAGGCGCCGGTCAGATCGACCGCGCCCGCACGCCCCAGCCCAAGCCGATGGGCGACCAGCGGCGCGCTGGGCGGCAGCAGGTGATCGGGTGTCGAGGTGGCAAGCAACAAAAGACCGATGTCGCTGCGGTCGATGCCGGCGTTCGCCAGCGCCATGTCGCCGGCATGAGCGGCAAGGCCCGACAGCGTGTCTTCGTCCGTGGCCCAGAAGCGCGACCGTACCCCGGTGCGCCGCTCGATCCAGCCGGGCTCGAGCCCGAGACGATCTTCGATTTCCGGGTTCTCGACCTTGCGCGCGGGCGCATGATGGCCGAACCCGAGAAGGCGCGACGATCGGCTCATGGCTTCGCGCCGAAGCGTTCGCCGGCCTCCTCGATGGCGTCATAGAGCCCGTCCAGCTCGTCGCCGGTGATGCAATAGGGTGGCAGAAGGTAGAGGACATTGCCGAGTGGGCGCACGAGCAGGCCGCGCTCGAGGAAAAAAGCGCGCAGTTTTGGCCCGATCTCGGCCAGATAGCCGGCGGAGCCGGTGCGCAGATCGAGCGCTGCGATCGTGCCGGTCGCCCGACTGTGGGCGAAGTAGGGATTGTCGCCAAAGCGCCGAAGCCCGGCGGTCTGTCTCGCGCTCAGGGCCGCGATACGCTCGGCCACCGGCTCGTCACGCCAGATCTCGACATTGGCGAGTGCCGCCGCGCAGGCAATCGGATTGGCGGTGTAGGAGCTCGAATGGAAGAAGGTCTTCTTCCGGTCTTCGGAATAGTGAGCCTGGAAGATGGCGTCGGTGGCAAGCGTGGCCGCCAGCGGGATGGCGCCACCGGTCAGGCCCTTCGAGGTGCACAAGATGTCCGGAGAGATCGACGCCTGTTCGCAGGCGAACATGGTTCCGGTTCGTCCCCAGCCGGTCATCACCTCGTCGGTGATCAGCAGCGTGCCGGAGGCCTCGGCGATCTTCTTCAACTCGGCCAGAACCCAGGCCGGATACATCAGCATGCCGCCGGCGCCAAGCACGAGCGGCTCGATGATCAGCGCGGCCGCGTGCCGGTCGCGGGAGACTGCCTCGAAGCGATCGAGCGTCTCCTGCTCGCGCCCGGCGGCCGGGAAGGGGATGGTGTCGACCTCGAACAGCAAGGGTTCGTATGTGGCGTTGAACACGCCGCGGGCGCCGACGCTCATCGTGCCTATCGTGTCGCCATGATAGCTGTGCTCCATGACGACGATCCGCGAGCGCGGCGCGCCAATGTTGCGGAAATGGCCGAGCGCCATCTTCAGCGCGACCTCGACGGAGGTCGAGCCGCTGTCGGAATAGAACACCCAGTCGAGGCCGGGCGGAGCGAGGCTGGCAAGTGCCCTGGCCAGGCTTTCGGCCGGCTCGTGGGTAAAGCCCGCGAAAATGATCTGGTCGAGGCTCGCCGCGGCCGTCTCGATGGCCTTCATGATGCGGGGATGACGGTGGCCATGGGTGACGACCCACCAGGATGAGATGGCATCCAGGATGCGCGTGCCGTCGGCCTTGCGGAGGTAGGCGCCTTCCGTCCGGACGATTACCGGGATCGCCGGCTCGAGCGCGTGCTGCGTGAACGGATGCCAGACCGAGGACCGCGCCATCATTCCTCTCCGGCTATTTGGCCGAGGTCGAAGTTGGCAACGATCGCCGCCCTCAGCGCATCGGTGGTCAGCGGATCGAGCCGCGGCAGCCGGCCAAGCTGCGCCACACCGCCGAATTCCACGATTGTCCTTTGCGTATCGGCTACCTCTTCGCCGATGAAGGCGACGCCGATCAGCGGGATGGAGTGCGCCCGCAGCGCCTCGATCGACAGCAGGGTGTGGTTGATTGTGCCGAGCGCAGTGCGGGCGCACAGAATGACCGGCAGTTGCCACTGCTCGAATATGTCGATGAACCTTGTCCGCCGGTTGAGCGGCACCATCAGCCCGCCCGCGCCTTCGATGACGAGCGGACCCGGCACGACCGGAAGCGAGAGGTCCGTCGCCTCGATCGAGACGCCGTCGATCTCGGCCGAACGGTGCGGCGAAAGTGGGCTCTTCAAGCGGTAGGCTTCCGGCAGCACGCGCTCTGGCGGCAGGCCGGCGAGCCGCTTAACGACTTCGCTGTCAGTCTCGCCGTCGAGACCTGACTGCACCGGCTTCCAGTAGAAGCCGTCGAGCAGGCCGGTCAGCCCGGCCGAAAATACCGTCTTGCCGATGCCGGTATCTGTTCCGGTGACGACGATGCGCTTGGTCATGCCGAGGCCAACACTTCGGCAAGCGCCTCGACCATGGCCGAAATGTCGGCCTCGCCGATGTTGAGCGTCAGCGCAATGCGCAGCCGCGATGTGCCCTCGGGCACCGTCGGCGGACGAATGCCGCGAATGTCGAAACCGCGCGCCTGCAGCGCCTCAGCCACCGCCATGGTGCGCCTGTTATCGCCGATGATAAAGGGCTGGATCTGCGAGCCGCTGGGCTTCACGCCGCACCGATCGGCCAGGTGGCGGCCCGCGAAGGCGACGCGCTCCTGCAACTGGACACGGCGCATCGGCTCATCGGACAGCATGGCAATCGCCTCGCGCACTGCCACCGCTATCAGCGGCGATGGCGCGGTGGAGTAGATGAATGGCCGGCAGCGGTTGACGAGATAGTCGCACAGCAGTCCCGGCCCGGTGACCAGCGCGCCGGACGCACCGAGCGCCTTGCCGCAGGTGTGGAGCGCGACGATGTTGTCGCGGCCCTCGAAGGTGGCGGCAAGGCCGCGGCCGTCCGGCCCCCAAACGCCGGTGGCATGCGCCTCGTCTACGACGATGAAGGCCTCGTGCCGATCGGCAAGCGCGACCAGGCCCTCCATCGGCGCGCGGTCGCCATCCATGCTGTAGAGGCTTTCGACCACGATCCAGACGCGCCCGGTGCCGCCCTCGGCGCGCCAGCGCGTGATAGCATCCTCGACAGCATCGACGTCGTTATGCGCGGCGAGTTTGAACTCGGCGCGTCCTGCCCGCGCCCCCTCATGCATGCTGGCATGGGCGAGTTCGTCGAGGATCAAAAGGTCGCCCTTCTGCGGCAGGGCGGTCAGCAGCGCGAAGTTGGCGATATAGCCGCTGCCGAAGAACAGCGCCCGTTCGGCTCCGAAAAACACCGCCGCGTCCGCCTCCAGGGCCTCGTGCTCCGGTGCATTGCCGCGCAACAGCCGCGACCCGGTCGCGCCGACCGGCGTGCCCTGTGCGATCGCCGCCGCAACCGCGTCGCCTAGTCTTCTTGAAGCGGCGAGCCCGAGATAGTCGTTGGACGAGAAGTCGAGCCCGTGACGCGGCGCCAGCATCCGCAGCCGGTCCTTGCGCGCCAGGCCGCGCAAGGTCGCGTCATAGCGGGCAAGCGGCGCTTCGATCATTGCGTGTCGAGTTCCATCGGCTCGATGCCGAGGCGCCGGAACAGCAGAGTGTCCTTGTCCTCGCCCGGATTGTCCGCCGTCAGCAGCGTGTCGCCGACGAAGATCGAATTGGCGCCGGCAAAAAAGCACAGCGCCTGCATCTCGTCGGTCATCGCGGTGCGGCCGGCCGAAAGTCGGACATGCGATTGCGGCATCATGATTCGCGCCAGCGCGATCACGCGCACGAACTCGATCGGCCCGATCGGCCTGGCGTCGGCAAGCGGGGTGCCGGCGATCGGGATCAGCATGTTGATCGGAACGCTTTCCGGATGCTCCGGCAGATTGGCCAGCGTCACCAGCATGTCGATCCGGTCCACCGGCTCTTCGCCCATGCCGACAATGCCGCCGCAGCAGACCTTGATACCGGATTGGCGTACATGCTCGAGCGTGTCGAGCCGGTCGGCAAAGCTGCGCGTGCTGATGATCTCGCTGTAGTAGCGTTCGGACGTATCGATGTTGTGGTTGTAGTAGTCGAGGCCAGCCCGTTTCAGACGAGCGGCCTGCTCGAGATCGAGCATGCCAAGCGTCATGCAGGTTTCCATGCCCAGCGCCTTGACGGCCTCGACCATGGCGACGACCGCATCCATGTCGCGCGCCTTGGGGCTTCGCCAGGCCGCGCCCATACAATAGCGGGTGGCGCCGGCGTCACGCGCCTTGGTCGCTTCGGCTATGACGCGCCTGACCTCCATCAGCTTTGACGCCTTCAGGCCTGACTGGTGATGCGCCGACTGGCTGCAATAGCCGCAATCCTCCGGGCATCCGCCGGTCTTGATGCTGAGAAGCCGGCTGAGCTGGACCTTGTTGGGATCAAAATTCTGACGGTGAACGGTTTGCGCCTGAAACAGCAGGTCGTTGAAAGGCGCATCATGCAGCGTGCGGGCCTCTTCCAGGGTCCACATCCGCCCGCTGTCGAAGGATTGATCCTCAGGCATGGTCTTTTCCGAAATCGCTGCGTGCATTTCCATGCTGTTCCCCTTGCGTTGTGGCGACGTAGGCCGCTTGAGCCTGACGGACCGCGCCGAGAAGAGCCGGGTCGACGGTCAGTCCGACGATCAAAGCTCCCGGTAGTCCAGACCGATATCGAGGATCGGCGCACTGTGAGTTAACCAGCCGATGGAGATCAGATCGACACCGGTCGTGGCGATGGCTGGCGCCGTCGCGGGCGTGATCCTGCCTGACGCCTCGGTGATTGCCCGGCCGGCAACGACAGCGACCGCGTGGCGCAACTCGTCAACCGGCATATTGTCGAGCAGGACAGCGTCAGGCGCGAAGGCCAGGGCCTCTTCCAACTGGGCCAGCGTATCGACCTCGACTTCGATCTTGACGAGATGGCCGACGCTGCTTCGCGCCCGCTCGATGGCAGGGCGAATGCCACCGGCTATGGCGATGTGGTTGTCCTTGATCAGAATAGCGTCGTCCAAGCCGAAGCGGTGATTAGAGCCGCCACCGGCGCGCACGGCGTATTTTTCGATAGCCCGCAAGCCGGGTGTCGTCTTGCGCGTGCAGACGACCTTTGCTTTGTGCCCGCGGATCGCATCGACAATCGAAGCCGTCGCCGTGGCGATGCCGCTCAGATGGCTGAGAAAATTGAGCGCGGTCCGCTCCGCGGTGAGAATGGCCCGGGCCGGGCCAGTCACCGAGGCGATGCTCTCTCCTTGCGCGACCTGACTGCCGTCCGCACGATGCACGTTCATATCGACGTTCTGGTCGATGAGCCGGAAGGCAAGCATTGCCAGGTCGAGCCCTGCGACCGTTCCAGCTTGGCGCGCTGAAAGCACGGTTGTCGCATGACGGTCCTTCGGCACGATGGCGTCCGAGGTCAGGTCTCCAGCCCTGCCAAGATCTTCGATAAGAGCTGCCCGTACCAGAGGCTCGAGCATGATTGTGGGAAGTGGTGACAGGTTCGTCACGAGACGCTTTCCAGCGCTGGGGAGGATGTGAATTCCCGCGCTGCGGCCATGGCCCCGTCGAGCGTGATCTGGGAGCGGCAGGCGACGGCAGCGCGATGCGGAAAGTCGGTCCGAAAGTGAGAACCGCAGCTTTCCCGGCGCAGCAAGGCGGCAACCGCGATCATCAGCCCGACGGCGGCGGGATCGGACGCCATGTCGTGCCGCTGCAACAGCAGCAACAAGGCCCGAACAGCCTGTTTCAAGTTTTCGCCATCCCGCAGGACGCCCAGCGCACGCGACAGGAGAGACTGCACAGGTTTTGGATCGGGGAATGGCAGATCAGCCGCTGCCGCCTGCTTTCCACTGCCGCCAGACCAGCCAGCCACGCTTTCGGCAACCCAGCGGGCGCAGACGACGGCTTCGGTCAGCGAGTTGCTGGCAAGCCGGTTGGCGCCGTGCAGCCCGGTTGAGGCGACTTCGCCGCAAGCCCAAAGTCCCCGAACCGAGCTGCACCCGGCAAGGTCCACGGCGACACCACCCATGTGGTAGTGCTGCGCCGGGCGGATTGGAATGAGGTCACGCGCCGGATCGATGCCGACGTTGCTGCAGGCTGATGCGATCGTGGGAAAATGCTGCTGGAATGTCGCGCCCGGCCTTTCGCGTACGTCGAGGAAAACGCGATGGCCGTCGGCAAGATGTCTCCAGACGGCGCGGGCGACGATGTCGCGCGGTGCGAGTTCCTCCCCTCGCACGCCGTCGAGAAAACGTCGGCCCGTCTCGTCGACGATCGTTGCGCCTTCACCGCGAACGGCCTCGCTGATGAGCAGCATCGGACGGCCAGGCCCGTCAAGCGCGGTCGGGTGGAACTGGATGAACTCGAGGTCGGCAAAAACTGCACCAGCGCGTGCGGCTAGTGCCAGGCCCTGTCCGCAACTGCCGAGCGGGTTTGTGGTATCATGGAACAGGCCGCCGATGCCTCCAGTGGCGAGAACGACCCGTCCCGTGGCGAGGAATACCGGCCCTGTCGGGCAGTTCGCGAGAACACCGGTGACCCTGCCATCTTCCACGCCCAAGCGGCGCGCTTCGATGCCCTCGACGACCGCTATCGTCGGCGTGGACCGCGCGGCGGCGACAAGCCCGCGCATGACCTCCCGTCCGCTGCCGTCACCCCCGGCATGAACGATGCGCCGGCGACCATGCGCGGCTTCCAGCCCGAGACGCAGAGCTCCTTCGGGTGTCCGATCGAAGCGAACACCAAGGCGCGCCAAATCCTCGATGGCTGTGGGCGCCGCGTATACGATGCGCGTTGCTGCTTCCGCGCAGCAAAGGCCGTCGCCTGCAGCAAGCGTGTCGGCAAGATGGAGCGCCGGTTCATCATCGTCGCCCAGGCTCGCTGCAAGCCCGCCCTGCGCCCAGGCACTCGACGCGTCCGCACCAAGCGGTGATTTCGACAGGAGAAGCACCGGCTCCGGTGCCAGATGCAGCGCAGTCATCAGCCCGGCTATGCCGCCGCCGATGATCACCGGTCGGCCAGCGAGATCGCGGACGTCAATGCTCATACGGCCAGCATCCGCTCGACGGCCAGCCGCGCGCGATCGGCGATTTTGGGTGAGACGGTCACGACATGACGGTTCTGCTCGAGCGCGGCACGAATATTGGCGAGCGTTATCCGCTTCATGTGCGGGCAGAGGTTGCAGGGTCGGATGAACTCGACCTCGGGATGCTCCACCGCGACGTTGTCGCTCATCGAGCACTCCGTCATCAGCACGACGCGAGGTGGCTTCCGCTTGCCTACATAATCGGACATGGCGGCGGTCGAACCAGAAAAGTCAGCTTCCGCGACTACTTCCGGTGGGCACTCGGGATGCGCCAGCACCGTCACACCGGGATGATCTTCGCGCAACTGGCGGATGTCGGCGGGCGTGAAGCGCTCATGCACCTCGCAATGCCCCTTCCAGGCGATGATCTCGACCTCGGTCTGGGCGGCGATGTTCTGTGCCAGATACTCGTCCGGCAGCATGATTACCCGCGGCACACCGAGCGATTCGACCACGGCAAGCGCATTGCCTGAGGTGCAGCAGATGTCGGATTCGGCCTTCACTGCAGCGGACGTGTTGACATAGGCGACAACAGGCACGCCGGGGTAGCGCTGCCGCAGCAGCCGAATATCTTCCCCAGTGATTGACTCTGCCAGCGAGCAGCCGGCCCGCATGTCGGGAATGAGTACGGTTTTGCCCGGATTGAGGAGCTTGACGGTCTCGGCCATGAAATGCACGCCGGCAAGCACGATGACATCCGCTTCGACCGTCATCGCCTTGCGGGCAAGCGCCAGGCTGTCCCCGACGATGTCGGCGACA
Organism: Mesorhizobium sp. IMUNJ 23232; assembly: GCF_044326205.1. Taxonomy (NCBI): domain Bacteria; kingdom Pseudomonadati; phylum Pseudomonadota; class Alphaproteobacteria; order Hyphomicrobiales; family Phyllobacteriaceae; genus Mesorhizobium; species Mesorhizobium sp. IMUNJ 23232. Next base: position 24,092 of record NZ_JBIRCY010000030.1, on the reverse strand, counting down.
CAGTGGAATATCTCCGGCGTTTGATAATTGTGCGCCAGGACGACGGCGTTTCGCTGTCGCTTCAGGTCGAGAATAGCGTCGATATCGTCTGCGAAGGCCGGCCATTCGATGGGCGGGATCACTCGTTGTACCCGATCGTAGAGCGCGGTCGCACGTGCGGAGGTAACTAGCATGGTCAGCCCCAATTATGCTCAAGTTGAGTATAATCCGGGCATATGCTTAACTTGAGCATAAGGAATGTCAAGCGCGTGAAAGTGGCAATTTGGTCCCTGCGACAGTTCGTTCCGCTAGAACCGTCTGGCGAAAGCGGAAGCGCTTGGCTGGACGCCCGCCGGTACCGGACATCGTCTCGCCCGTCTCTTCGACCAGATCCTGCTGTTCGATGAGACGCCGGAAATTCTGCTTGTGAACGAGCCTGCCCGCCAGCGCCTCTACGGTGCGCTGCAGCTGCAGCAGCGTAAATACCGGCGACATCAACTCGAAGACAACGGGTCGATATTTGATCTTTGTGCGAAGCCTTGCGATTCCAGTCGCCAGAATGCGGCGATGATCGCCAATCATCGTCCGGCCGGGAATCGACGGCGCGCTGCCTGCATTCCAGCTGGGTCTGGCTTCCGCGACCAGAGCGGCTTCATAGAGCAGTTCGTACCGCTGCAGGACAAGTTCCTCGTTCCAGTCGCGCTCACCGAAGCCAAACGCGATTGCCACGCGCTGCCGGCGATCGTGACGCATGTCGGGGTCATCGGCTTCATCAGCCCAGGCCTGCAGTCGGGGCACAAGGATGTCAGGCAGTATCGACGGCACTCCCGCACGGTGATCTTCCCATGGAAAATAGTCGTACCATCTGTGCCATCCATGCGTTGGCGACCTCTCCGTCTGCTCTTCCCGCGTCAGGCCGAGATAGCTGATCGAGATCACTCGCTGCACACGCTCGTCTCTGGTCCGGTCGCGATCGGCGAAAGTGTAGAGCTGCTCGATATAGCCCAGCGGATGACTGGTCTGCCGCTCTACCCAAGCTCTTAGCCCCGACTGCAAGGAGCGATGGTCGAGCTCAAAGGGGCCGGACGGCAACGCATTCGTCTGGCCGATGGTCAGGACGCGTGGCTCACCATTCGTCACGGCGATCACAACGGCGATCAGATCCGCGCTGACGGCCTGGCTGCGGTCACTTCCTGCGGTTTTCTTCGCCAGTGTTGTCTTGTCTTGCATTGGGGTTTGAAGGAATTCCGATTATCAGCGGGGGCCATCGTGAGCGAAGGGTGGACTGCCGCCCGCTGCCCGTCAACGTTCCGCACGGAACGGCGCGTGCACCGGCCGCAGGTCTTTGTCCTTCGCATCTGCACAAATCTATGCCAAATGCGACCGCCGGGTGGCTAATGTGTCAGGGAAGGATGCCATGAGCGCGACGCACCATGTCAGGGCGGTGACGTGTGTTTCGGCGTGCAAAATTGACCCCCTAGGCGGGGTTATCGGCGTCCAATTTTGACCCCCCTCGTTGTTCCGTTCTGCAACCATCCGCTTGGTGTTTCGAGCGGATGGAGAGGGGATGAAGTCGGTGGATACGATCGCCCGTGTTCGGCGCGCCTTCCATGTCCAGGGATGGTCGCTGAAGCGGATCAGCCGTGAACTGCACGTATCGCGGAACACGATCCGCAAGATCCTGAGGTCCGATGAGACGTCGTTCTCCTACGCGCGCGAGCGGCAGCCGAAGCCGAAGATCGGCCCGTGGCAGGATCAGCTCGATGCCCTGCTGAACGGCAACCATGGCAAGCCCGAGCGTGAGCGGCTGACGCTGATCCGTATCTACGAGGAGCTTCACGCGCTGGGCTATGAAGGTGGCTACGACGCGATCCGTCGCTACGCGAAGACTTGGGTGAAGACGCGGGGGTCGGCGACCGCTGAGGCCTTTGTGCCGCTGTTCTACCCTCCGGGCGAGGCCTACCAGTTCGACTGGAGCCACGAGATCGTGCTGATCGATGGCGTTACGGTGACCGTGAAGGTTGCCCACGTCCGGCTTTGCCACAGCCGCATGATGTTCGTCAGGGCCTATCCGCGCGAGTCGCAGGAGATGGTGTTCGACGCGCACGACAAGGCGTTTGCCTTCTTTGGCGGTGCCTGCACGCGCGGCATCTACGACAACATGAAGACGGCGGTGGAGACGGTGTTTGTCGGCAAGGACCGGCAATACAATCGTCGCTTCCTGCAGATGTGCAGCCACTATCTGATCCAGCCGGTGGCGTGCACGCCGGCGTCGGGCTGGGAGAAGGGCCAAGTCGAGAACCAGGTCGGCCTGGTGCGCGAACGCTTCTTCACGCCGCGGCTGCGCTTCAAATCCTATCAGGAACTCAATGCCTGGCTGCACGACAAATGCATCGCCTACACCAAGGCGCACCGCCATATCGAGCAGCCCGAGCGCACGATCTGGGAGATGTTTGAGGAGGAGCGCGGCAGCCTGGTCGAGTATCGCGGCCCCTTCGATGGCTTCCACGCCATGACGGCCTCCGTGTCGAAGACCTGCACCGTGCGCTTCGACAACAACAAATACTCCGTGCTCTCGACCGCTGTCGGCAGGCCCGTCGAGGTCCAGGCCTATGCCGATCGGATCGTCATCCGCCAGGATGGCGTGAACGTCGCCGAGCATTCACGCTGCTTCGGCCGCAACGAGACGGTCTACGATCCCTGGCACTACGTTCCGGTGCTGGCCCGCAAGCCCGGCGCGCTGCGCAACGGTGCTCCCTTTCAGGACTGGCAGTTGCCCTCGGCGATGGAGCGGATACGGCGCAAACTGAAGCCGGCCCATGACGGCGATCGGCAGATGGTGGCGATCCTGACCGCCGTTCTCAGCGACGGCCTCGACGTGGTGGAGGCGGCCTGCCAGGAAGCGCTCGACCAGAACGTCTGCTCGGCCGCCGTCATCCTCAACATTCTGGCCCGTCGGCGCGATCCGGCGCCGGCCGTCACCATCCTCACCCCGGACGCACTCCGCCTGCAGCACGAGCCGCAGGCCGACTGCGCCCGCTACGACAGCCTAAGGAGGGCAAGCTGATGGAACGCACCCAGGTTCTCGACCTGATGGGAACGCTGAAGCTCTATGGCATGCGCAGCGCCTATGACGAGGTCATGGCGACCGCCATCAAACGCCAGCACGAACCGCCCCGGATCGTCGGCGACCTGCTCTCGGCCGAGATATCCGAGAAGCAGGCCCGCTCGATCAAATACCAGCTCACCGTCGCCAAGCTGCCGCTGGCCAAGGATATCGAGGAGTTCGACTTTGACGGCACGCCCGTCAACGAGGCGCTGATCCGGGATCTCGCGAATGGCACCTTCGTTGCCGACCAGCGCAACGCCGTCCTCATCGGCGGCACAGGAACCGGCAAGTCGCATCTCGCCATCGGCATCGCCCGTGCTCTTATCCGCAACGGTTCTCGGGGCCGCTACTTCAACGTTGTTGATCTGGTCAACCGGCTCGAGACCGAACACCGTGGCGGCAAGCAGGGCCGCATCGCCGACTATCTCACCCGGCTCAACTTCGTCGTGCTCGATGACCTCGGCTATCTGCCCTTCGCCCAGGCTGGAGGCCAACTGCTCTTCCACCTGATCAGCCGGCTCTACGAACGGACGTCAATCATCGTCACGACCAACCTGGCCTTCGGCGAATGGCCATCCGTCTTCGGCGACGCCAAGATGACCACCGCGCTGCTCGATCGGCTCACCCATCACTGCGAGATCATCGAGACCGGCAACGAGTCCTGGCGCTTCAAGAACCGCGCCTGATCAACCAACTCTCGCCAAACTGACCCGCGCTCGCCCCGGGCTGCGCAACCCCGACCAGCTTCGCCCGGCGAGCGCTACTCGTCGCGCGCTACACGAAGGGGGTCAATTTTGGACGCCGATCCAGGGTCAGTTTTGCAAGCCGTTTGACACCAGAATCCCGTCGGCGAACCTGCGGCAGCCGTAGCACTGAACTTTGGGACGCCACGACGGCGCAGTTCCTTGTAGCGGTTGTGCCCGTTCCCCCACTGCCGCCAAAGGTACGAGCGTAGCCTTCGGCGGATCCACGCTTCCAAGTTCGCAAGCACTCGTGGGGTCTGGCAGAAGCCGAAGTAGCCGCGTCATCCGATGAGGTATGGCTTCAGCTCTTTGATCAACTGCGGCAGACTGATCCCCCCCTGTCCGGCGTGTCATGTCCCGGATCAACGTCTTGAATTCGTCGAGGGCCTTTGGCGCGATGCGCCGCTCGCTCCCGTCATTCGCGATGCTGAATCCAAGGAACTTCCGCTCCTCCGGCCGCGCCACCCCGCTCTTCGCCTCGTTGACCTTCAGCTGCATCTTCTTGGTCAGGAACCGGCTGACGGAGGCTATGACCCGTTCGCCGGCGCGGCGGCTGCGAACATAGATGTTGCAGTCGTCCGTGTAGCGGCAAAAGCGGTGACCACGCCGGGCCAGTTCCTTGTCGAGGTCGTCGAGCAGGAGGTTACTTAGGAGGGGCGAGAGCGGACCGCCTTGCGGGGTCCCTTCGTCCACCGGACGGACCAAGCCGTCCTCCACACCCCTGCATTCAGGAATGCTCGGATGAGTTTGAGCACGCGCTTATCGGACACCCTCGCCGCGACGCGCGCCATCAGGCTGTCGTGATTAACACGGTCGAAAAATCTTTCGAGTGGCCTGCTGCCGGTTTTTCGGACACGAGATTAAGCTAAGATAGCTTGTTCCTCAAGCTCGGCGGGGCTCAGATAGCCCAGCAGGCCATTCTTCTTCATTCAGCGGCTCATTCACACGTCGCTGCTCTACAAGTGGATTCCGAAGCGGGCCAAAGGCTGGTTCGTTCGCCCCAGAAAGACTGCGTCGCTCTTATCCCGATCCGTCACGAGACGGGCCAGCGACGTTGCGATCGTTGGTCATACCCGACGCATCGAATGTGTGGCCTCAAGGGCGCAACGGCCGACTTACGTTGCTAATCGTGGAATGCTCCGTTCGACTAATCGCAAGAATCGGTGTTGCGCCTCCCCGGAACCAGCGCCTTCGACGCTCGAATTTCTGCGCATTGGCGCACCGGGGCTGTTCACCGACTACTAGATTCCTATTGACACATCAAAAATCTTATATGAAGAATTCAATTATGAATTTATCATGAAGGCGAAATAGCGGCAGTGGACGCGACGATTGCCGGCGATCTGGAGGACCAAGCATGACGGGACAATGGATTGAACTGTCCGCAGCCGACGGCGGCTTCAAGGGTTATTTGTCGGTTCCTGCATCCGGTTCTGGACCAGGTATCGTATTGTTGCAGGAGATATTCGGCGTCAATGCCTCGATGCGTAGTGTAGCTGACTACTTCGCGGAAGAGGGTTATGTCGTTCTTGTGCCTGATTTGTTCTGGCGGCTTGAGGCTGGCGTGGACTTGTCATACGCGGACGCGGACGTTGCTAGGGCAATGGAGTTCAATCAACGATTTGACATAGAATTGGGGGTGAAGGACGCGGCCTCCGCCCTGGCGGCGCTGCGTGGGCGCCCTGAATGCACGAGCAAAGTAGGCGCGCTCGGTTTTTGCCTGGGTGGCAGGCTCGCTTATCTGCTGGCGGCTCGAACGGACATCGATTGCGCTGTCAGCTATTATGGTGTCGGCATCGATGCTCATCTTGCCGAAGCTCCGGCGGTGAAGTGTCCGATCGTGTTCCATTTCGCCGAACTCGACCGCTTTGTGCCGCAGGAGGCGCGCGCGCGCATTCAAGAGGCGTTTGCGCAGCGTCCCGACATCGAGTTCTATTCATATGCTGATTGCGATCATGCTTTTGCATCCTCGGAGCGGGCAAGCTTCAATAAGTCCGCGAGCCTAATGGCGCATTCGCGCACGATCGCCTTGTTTCGCAAGGCGATGGGTCCGCATTACGATCTCGACAGCCTATGGCAACGCCACAGCGACTTGGAGTTCATCGAGCGCGATGTCGATGCGACGATGGCGACGATGGTGCCCCAGCCTTACGTAAATCATATTCCCACTCTGACGGGTGGTGTTGGATATCGCGACCTCCACCGGTTCTACAAGAACCACTTCATCCCCAAGAATCCAGACAACGCCAAGGTGGTTCCGATTTCGCGTACCATTGGCGCGGATCGGATCGTCGACGAGTGTCTGCTGTGCTTCACGCACGATATTGAGATCGACTGGATGCTGCCGGGTGTTCCGCCAACGGGCAAGTATGTCGAGGTCCCCTTGGTCGCGATCGTCCGTTTCCGCGGCGACAAACTCTATAACGAGCACATCTATTGGGATCAGGCGTCGGTTCTCGTTCAGATTGGCTTGCTGGAGCCTGACAATCTGCCGGTGGTCGGAGTCGAATCAGCAAAGAAACTTCTTGACGAGGCGCTTCCATCGAACGCGCTGATGGCCCGTTGGGCGGAAAGCGCACCGGAAGCTACCGGCTAGAATCGGAATCATCGAAGCTTTGGTGCGAGGATAAAGTTCCGCCGAAGAATAGACGGTTGGCAGCTCCTTTGGCCACCCGATCTGGCAGCGTCTAACCCAAAGCAAAGACGATGACCCCAGTCATTTAGGGCGTGCCCGTGCATCGATACGTTTCTCTTCGGCACGACTCCAGGAGGAGGTGTTGGCGCCGTTGTCTCTAATCAACGAACACAATCTGGTTGGGTGAAAGGGAGCAGGGGGATGAAAATAGACGGGAGGATGGAGGATCATGCGCTCGAGCCAGTGCCGCAGCATCTGCGGCAGGGATGGCTAAAGCTATCCTGGAATACGGCGGGTATCGTGACCACGCTGGTTCAGCTCTTTTTGGGGGCGTTATCGACCTTTGTCGCTGGCTTTAAGATTGCGATGGCGGCGGGCGTCTTCGTGGCAATCATCGGCTCGCTCATCGGATGGGCATGTGGGCATGTTGCCTTTAAAACAGGGCTGTCCAGTACGGTAATGGCGCGCCATTACGGTTTTGGTAAGCGCGGAAGCCTGATCGGTTCACTCATATTCGGCTTTATGATCATCGGATTCTTGGCTCTCGAGAATGCACTGCTCTATGCGGGCTTCCGTTTTGCGCTTGGATTCCAGGATACATTGGCGAACAAGATTGTTGTCTATGGGCTTTTGACCGTCGCCTGGATTTTCTTGACGGCCTACGGATTCGAGGCCGTTTCGAAGGTATCGACCTATACGCTGGTCGCCTTCGTTGGGCTGTTGCTGTTCATCACCTGGAGAGTCGTGAGCTCGTACGCGGACGGTCACATTTTTGACTTTCCTGCACTGTTTCCGCCGGACGTCCTCGCCAGCCTTGGCGCTAGCGACGATCTCGGAAAGTTCATTTTCTGCGTAAATGTGCTCGTCGGTGCTGCTGGGGCGCTCGCATTGGTAGATGCGGACCTGGGCCGGTATGCGAGAAGTTCCTTCGATATTGGTGCGGCGGCTGCGGTAGGTAACCTCTCGGCACAGATTTGCATGGTGTTTGTCGGCGGGGTGTTCATGTACGCTGCCATGGGCGAACTGGTGACGCACTACACGACCGTGATGCAGATGGCTCCGGACGCGGCGCAAAAACTGGCGATGAGTCCGGAGGGTGTGACCGCTGCCTTCCTGCTGTTCGGTGGTGGAATCGGCGTCGCGCTCATGGTTCTGGCGCAGGGCAAGGCACAAGTGCTGAACACCTATAGTGGCTCGCTTGCGCTTTCCAATCTTTTTGACGCCGTGGGGCTTCGAATGAACAGGGTCGTGATGGTCGTCATCGCCAACCTGATTGGCCTCTTGATGGTGGCGCTCGGAATATTGGACCAGTTTAACGCCTGGATTGAGATCCTGGGAGTGATCACGACCGCGTTCGCGGGAATCATGATCGTCGACTACTTCTTCATAAGCCGCAAAGTAGGAAGCCGCGGTTTGTCCAGCATGGAGTTGGTCAATTGGGCTGGCGTGGTTACAACGATCGTTGCTACGATTTTGGCTCATTTTGTTCTGAACAAGATCGTGACAATTCAGTTCTTCACCTCACTTGGCGTCAGTGTGATACTCTATCCCGCCTTGCGACTGAGCTTGTTCAGACCTAGTCCTGCTAGCGGCGCCGATAGCTCCACTACACCGGAGCCCATTTCGTGACTTTCGCTGGCGTGCCGCGAGACAACGAACGCACGAATTCGAGATGCCTTTTCCAGCAACCTGCAATTGGCCGACATTAGGAGCACCCTATGACTGAAAGCCTAGCCGCAGTCATCACGAAGTTTAAGGCGCCCGCCGAGCTGTGGCGCGTTCCTCTGCCGGAAATCGAGCCGTCGTCCGCCCTGATCAGGGTCGATGCGGCGACCTTGTGTGGGACAGATGCCCATCGCTGGATGGGGCATTTCACTGAAGGGGGCGGCGACCAGCCGTTTCTACAGCCTCTGACTCTGCCCTACATTCCAGGGCATGAGACATGCGGTACGATTGTCGATACCGGAGGGGCCATTGTCGATGTGCTCAACGTGCCGCTTAAGCCCGGCGATCGCATAATTTCAGCCTATGCGCATTGTGGCCATTGCTACTACTGTCGCGTGTCGACGCAAACGTCGTTGTGCCACGAAGTCAAGAGCTATGGGCATTCCCATCCCAGTCGGCTGGTGGGAGGATGCAGCGAATATCATTATTTCCCACCAGGAGCACAGTTCATTCGAGTGCCAGATAACGTGGCGCCCGAAATTGCGGCCTCCGCCGCCTGCGCACTGCGGACCGTCATGCATAGCTTTGAACAATTGGGGCCTATATCGAGCCACGAGACCGTTTTGATTCAGGGATGCGGACCGCTTGGACTTTACGCCCTGGCGGTCGCCAAGGATCGCGGCGCCAAGAAGGTGCTGGTCATCGGAGCGCCGGCGGCGAGGCTGGAGGTTGCGAAACAGTGGGGTGCGGACCACGTACTTGACCTGACCGAAGCGGCCGACCCTGAAGAGCGTGTCCGATGGGTTCGTGATCTAACACTCGGGCGTGGAGCGGATATCGTGTTGAATTGCGCGAATTCGCACGCGGTGGCCGAGGGTCTGCGAATGTCCAGGCCTGGGGGCCGCCTCGTTCAGGTTGGAATCTCGGGCGAGGGGGATGTGCGGATATCGCCCCGGCTTCTGTTTCGCGGTGTTCAGATCTTTTCCACGGTGATGGCGAGCGCCAGGCACTTCTATGAAGCCATCGAATTCGTCGCGACGCGGCAAAAGCACTTTGATTTCAACAAATTGATCTCAAACAGATATTCGCTTGACCGAGCGTCTGACGCGCTGCTGGCGATGAGCGAGTTTAGGGAAGTAAAGCCGGTCATCATCCCGCAAGTCGCTGCGGACGCACCGACGCTGGCGCAATGAACTCCGGTCGACGCTAATCTGACCGGCGATCTTGCTGGCGCTTGTTCCATGGCCTTAAGCCCGCCAGATCAAAAGATCTGCAAGCGATTGAAATGGCTTGGCTTTTCGCCGGGGCGCCTTTCGTCGCCGTATCCAATTATATGGTGCGCCCTGCGAAAACCTTTCGGAAAATTGGCTGTCTTCGCTTGCTAATCGGCCAATTTATCGATAGTAAGTGATTTAAACGGTAAAATGATTTTGTTGCTTTTGGAGGGTAGTCGTCGATGCCATTGAAGCTAAATTTTGCGTGCGGCGAGTATGATCGTACCCTTCCTTTCCGGACGGGCGATGTCCGCGCTGAAGGCATCGAACTGAACTATACGCCGCAGGCTCCGGAGTTGACCTTCTACGAGCAGATGAAGGATTTGCGGTGGGACGTTTCCGAAATGTCCACGTCGGCTTATGTGCAGATGCGCGCGAAGGGGCGAAACGATCTGATCGCGCTTCCCGTGTTTCCATCCCGCGTTTTTAGGCATTCTGCACTCTACGTGCGCACGGATTCCGACATTCGGCGCCCTGAGCAGTTGCGAGGGAAGAGAGTCGGAATTGGCTGGTATCAAATGAGCGGTGCCGTGTGGTGTCGTGGAGCGTTGATGGATGACTACGGTGTCATGCCGCACGAGATCGAGTGGGTATCCGGGACCGATGTCAAAGCTGCGGCCAATGCCGATCAGGTTCATCAGGCTGGCGATATGGTGGCGGGGACCAAGCACGACAAGCCACGTTTGGAGGTCATGCTTGAGAATGGCGAGATTGATGCGTTGTTGTCTGTGCACAGCCCCAGGGCGATGGAGCGCAACGAAGGGACGGTGCGATACCTGTTCGAGAACTGCCGCGAAGTCGAGGAGGATTACTTTCGCAGAACCGGCATTTTCCCGATCATGCACACGATCGTTATGAAGCAAGAGATCTACGACCAGCATCAGTGGGCCGCGCAGAGTCTATTCGATGCGTTCGAAGAGGCAAAAAATCGCGCCGTCGCGAAGCTCTACGACTTAAACGCCCTGTCCGTGGCCGTTCCATTCATCGTGCATGAAATTGAACATACGCGTCGATTGATGGGCCCGGACTACTGGCCTTTCGGCCTTGCGGCGAACAGCCATTGTATTTCTACCTTCGTCCGCCATCTGCACGACCAGGAAATCATCGCGAGCAAGCCGGACATATCCGAACTCTTCCTCAATATTAATTCGAAGAGAGCCGCGGCTTAGGAGGGGAAGAGAAGATGAGGGAGGTATCTCAAGAGCGCCTAAACGAGATTCTGCCCAAGAAGCGGGATCTCTATTATGGCGGCGCATGGCATGTGCCGCTGGGCGGCTACATCGAAACGTTCAATCCGGGTACGGGTGAAAGCCTTGGACATTGCGCGGATGCCAATGCTGAAGACGTGAAAGCGGCGGTTTCGGCGGCCAGAAAGGCGTTCGAGACCTGGCGCTACAGCAAGCCACTGGATCGAGCGGCGATGCTCAGGAAGGCCGCCGCAATCTTGCGTGAGAATGCCGAGGAATTGGCCCTGATCGATGCGCAGAACTGCGGCAACCCGGTAACCGAAATGGCCGGTGACGCGCTGCACGCCGCGGCGCAGATCGAATTCTTTGCGGGCCTGGTCACGGAAATCAAGGGTGAGACCATTCCCATGGGGGGTGGCGTGACCAACATGACCGTGCGGGAACCTATGGGCGTGTGTGCCCGGATCGTCGCCTTCAACCATCCGCTGATGTTCTGCGCTGGGAAATTCGCCGCACCGATCGCCGCCGGAAATACCGTGGTCATGAAGGCGCCGCCCCAGGCGCCGTTGTCGGCGGTCCGTATGATGGAACTGCTGGATGGGCTCTTTCCCCCCGGCGTACTCAATGTAATCACCGGAGGTACGCCCTCGGGCGAAGCGCTCGTTTCGCATCCAGAAGTTCCGATGGTGACGCTTATCGGCAGTGTGCCCACCGGCCGCGCCATTGCAAGACAGGCGGCGAACCAACTCAAGCAAGTAATCCTTGAACTCGGTGGCAAGAACGCCCTGATCGTTTACCCAGATGCCGATCTTGAGCAGGCGATTGATGGAGCAATCCGCGGCATGAATTTTGCGTGGTGCGGGCAGTCCTGCGGCTCAACCTCGCGAGTGTTTGTGCATGCCTCCGTATACGATCAGGTCCTGGCCGGGATCCTTGAAAGGGTCAAGAGATACAGGCCTGGAATTCCCACCGATCCGGCAACCACAATGGGGGCGCTCATCTCGCGATCTCATCGCGACAAAGTGCTCGGCTACATCGACATCGCCAAGAACGAAGGGGCTGAGCTGATGGTCGGCGGAAGCGTTCCGCAGACACCAGAGCTGCAAAACGGGTCTTATGTCGAGCCCACCGTGTTCGCTAACGTTACGAGCGAAATGCGCATCGCCCGGGAGGAAGTATTTGGCCCCGTCTTGTCAGTTCTGAAGTGGCATGACGAGGAAAAGCTTTTTGCGGACGTCAACAATGTTGAATATGGGCTGACGGGAGCGATCTTTACTAAGGATCTTGCCACTGCTCATCGCGCAGCTTCTCGAATAGAGGCGGGATTCGTTTGGATCAACCGCGCAGGGCCGCATTTCCTTGGCGCGCCTTATGGCGGCTACAAGCAATCGGGCATCGGCCGAGAAGAAAACATCGATGAGCTGATGGCGTTTACCCAGATCAAGAACATCAATATTGCATTCTAGAATTTCGGACGCTCGCATCCAGGCGAGCTACTAAAGACCTAGTCGATTTTGTGAGGAGCGTCGGCGATTTCTCGCCGCGCGCAGGTCGGCACGTGGCTTATCGATACTACCAAAACGGGAGAGAACACGAAGATGATCGCGCAGAGACTTCTTGGCGAATTCGCCGACCTGCTTGTAGGAGGTGAAATCGAAGTAGTCGATTTGACTGCGGTGCTTGGGCCGAAGACGCCGGTGGTCAAGCTGCCGCCGGATCTGGCGGTGAGCACACCCAAGGTCGAGATCCATACGATCTCGGCCTATGACAAGAACGGGCCGTGGTGGGCCTGGAACTGGCTGAAGCTTGGCGAACATTCCGGTACCCATTTCGATGCTCCGATTCACTGGATCTCCGGCAAGGAGTATGCCGACGGTGCAACCGACACGATTCCGGTGAGTAAGTTTGTTGGGCCGGTGAACGTCATCGATTGCTCGAAGGAGGCAACGGCGGATGCCGACTTCCTGCTTACCGTCGACCACATCAAAGCTTGGGAGAAGGTGAACGGCGAAATCAATAGCGGCGACTGGGTGCTGCTGCGTACTGACTGGTATAAGCGCAACGGCTCGGAGGCCGATTTCCTGAATTCTGACGAAAGCGGCCCGCACTCGCCCGGACCAACTGTCGAGGCCATTCAGTACCTGATTGACAAAGGAATCTGCGGTTGGGGTTCGGAGACAATTAGTACCGATGCCGGCCAGGGTGGTGGCATGGAACCGCCCTATCCCGCGCATACCTTGATCCACAAGGCTAACAAATATGGCCTCGCCTGCCTCTGCAATCTCGACAGGCTGCCGGCGCGCGGCGCCATCCTGATCGTGGCGCCACTGAAGATCCAGAACGGCACCGGCAGTCCGATCCGCGCCATCGCTCTGACGGCAAGACAAGCCTAGCACGATCCGGAGGACGGTCATGCGAATGCTCGGCGGCCCATCGGTTGGTCGCCGAGCAGCAACTCATTGCGACGGCATTAGTGCCAAATCGCGGCACTTGACCCAGGGAGGAACCTATGGATCAAACACTCAAACGCAAGTTGAATTATCGAATTCTGTCGTTGATATCGGCCGGGTTATTCCTGGCTCACCTCGACCGTATCAACGTCGGCTTCGCCGCACCCTACATGAGCGCAGACCTGGGCTTTTCGCCGGCCGTCTACGGTGCTGGCGCCAGTCTGTTTTTCCTCGGCTATATTCTGTTCGAGCTTCCGAGCAACTATGCCCTACACCGGATGGGAGCGCCAGTCTGGCTCGGGCGGATCATGATCACCTGGGGTATCGTCGCCTGCTGCATGGCCTTTGTCGTGGGCGAACACTCGTTCTACATAACGCGAGTCATCCTCGGCGCTGCAGAAGCAGGTTACGTTCCCGGCGCCCTCTATTTTCTCTCCCATTGGTATCCGGCTGAGAACCGGACGTCGGCTGTCAGTGGAACCATTGTCGCTGCCCTGTGCGCCGGCATTTTCGCGGGTCCGCTTGCGGGACTTTTGATCCCAATTGACTTTCTCGGCTTGCATGGATGGCAGTGGATGTTCCTGATCGAGGGTATTCCGCCGATCCTGCTCGGCATCGTCTTCATCATTTACCTGCCACGTGACCCGGCGCAGGCGCACTGGCTGACCCAGAAGGAACGCTCGTTCCTCGTGGATACTATTACGTCGCAGAAGCTGGATCTCTCCAGTCACATGACGAGTCATGGCTTCTCTGACATCTTTCGCTCACCGCGCGTTTGGCTCTACGGCATTATGTTTTTCTTCTTGAACTTGGGGTTGTGGAGCCTAGTGTTTTGGATGCCTCAGCTCATCAAAGAGCGTTTCGTTGGCTACTCGGCTTTCGCGACCAGTTTGCTTTCGACGGCCCCCTACGTACTCGGCGTCGTAATCTGCTTATTGGTGGGGCGATCCGCTGACCGTACGGGAGACCGTCGCTGGCACCTCTTTGTTCTGGGGACGTTGGCAGGGGCGGCAGCGTTGTGTTCCTTGTATCTCAACACGCCTGTGGCAAGCTGGGCGCTGTTGTCCGTCGGTCTCGCCTGCTCCTACTCCTTTGTTACGGTGGCTCAGCCGGTGCCCGCAACGGCCTTCCGGGATGGGGCACTGGCGGCGGGTCTCGCAATCTTCAATTCCTGCGGTCAAGTCGGTGGCTTAGTGGGGCCGTATGTCGTTGGGCTCATTCGTCAGTTCACCGGTTCCTTCACGATGGCCGTCGCTCTCCTCGCGTGCTCCTTGATCATCGCCGGTATCCTGCCGATGATCTTTTACCGGGCATTTCCTCGAATCGCGCGTGGCTCGGAAGAGGCGGTCGTTCGAGTGCCTCAAGTCACTGCCGCGTGACTGATCATGAGCCTGACCGATTGAGCCAGAGTTGGATCATATTGCATCGCGTCCTGCCGCGGCGAAGTAGTTCCGGCAATCGGGGATTGTAAAGAGGTCGATGTAGCGGTCGATTGCTTCCTTGAGGACCTCAACGGTTCGCTCCGCGGCCTCGAGCAGATGTCATCCAGGGAAGGGGTTGTCTAATCGCGGCATTGCGGTCAAGGCTGCGTCGATGGCGACCTGCTTACCCTCGATCCGCATGGTCGAGGCCTGCGGGCCGCCGAAAGTCGCCGAGGATGACCGAGATGAAGGAGCGATTCATCGCCTTGCACATTATGTAGGACAGAATCTCGCCCGAGGAGCCGGCCAGCGCGCCGGTGACGATAAGCAGGTAGTTGCCCAGCGTGAAGCCGATGGCCGCCGCCGCCCAGCCCGAGTAGCTGTTCAGCATGGACACTACCACCGGCATGGCGGCGCCGCCGATGCCCATGATCAGGTGCCAGCCGATGAAGCCGGCGAACAGCGCGATCAGCATCAGCGTCCAGGTGCCGGCGCCCATACAATAGGCGATGCCGAGCACGAGACAGATCAGCGCCGCGCTCGCGTTGAGGACAAGGCCACCGGGATACCTTTTCGCCTTGCCGTCGATCTTGCCGAACGCGACAATCGAGCCGGTAAAGGTGACGGCGCCGATGAAGACCTCCACCTTCAGCATGGCGATCTCGGCGGGCATCTTGTTCGCGAGCAAGGCGGCGAAGCCCGTGAAGGCCTCGGCGGCCGCGCCGGAGGTGCGCGCCGCCACCAAATACAAGAGCGCGATTTCGGCATTGATTCCGATGAAGATTGCGACGAGGCCGACGAAGGAATGCAGTGCCGCGGCGCGGCGTAGCCGCCCGAGGAAGTCCCATCTTGCTGGCCGGAAAGTCGAGCAACAGGAATTCGCCGCCCATCGACTCGATCTGTTCAGCGACCTCGGCCCGCACGGCGAACGCGCGCACGATGGCGCCGAGGCCTTGTGCGGCGCCGATCGCGGCAAGGCCGGCAACGCCCGCGTCGATGACCAGCACCTTGGCCTGCGGCATCTTGCCAGCGGCCGTCACCTTGGCCGGCGAAGAAGCGGCCTAAATTGTTCGCCGCCTCAATGACCGCGGTAACCGGCGATATTGGCCATGGATGACGGCGCGTCCGTCTTCTGGCAGCACCATATCCGTGGCGACAGCGGTGACGCCCTTCTCGTTGGCGAGCTTCAAGGGATCCCGGTTCTGGCCGGGATGGAAGAAGGAGATCAGTGTCTGGTCTCGTTTCAGGCGCTTGAGCTCAGCCTCGGTCGGTTGGCGGACCTTGACCACGACATCGACGGCCTCCAACCAGGTCTGCGGCGGATTTTGCGACGGTCACGCCGGCGTTCTCGTAGTCGGCGTCGCTGAAGCCCGAGGCGATCCCCGCACCGACCTCCACGAAGACCTAATGGCCGAGTTTGGCCAAATGCGCCGCAGACGACGGGGTCACCGCCACCCGCGTCTCTCCCGCGACCGTTTCCTTCAGCGCACCGATCTTCATTGTCTTCTTTCCGGACGCCCTGCTTACGATCAACTAGAGCGTCGGGCGATTAATATGCAACGTATCCTGTTTGCTTGAGATAGTTCCAACATTCATCGGGGCTGAAGAGGTCGCATACGTTGCCGATAGCGCGCCAGAGATCGTCGTAGGTTCGGGCCGCGGCCTTGCGCAGCCAGTGTTTGAGCTTGGCGAAGGCCATCTCGATCGGATTGAGATCGGGAGAGTATTTGGGCAGGAACAGGAACCATGAACCGCGTGCAGCGAGGGTCTTTGCGGCGCGTGGGCTCTTGTGGACGTTGAGGTTGTCGAGAAGCACTGCCTCGCCGGGTCTCAGGCAGGGCGCCAACTGGGTCTCGACATAGGCATCGAAAGCAGCGCCATCCATTGCCCCTTCGATGACCCAGGGGGCGATGAGTTCATCGCATCGCAGGCCCGCTATGAAGGTCTGGGTTTGCCATTTGCCGAACGGGGCGTGGGCCGGCAGCCGTTCGCCACAAGGGCTGCGCCCTCGCAGCGGCGTCATGTTGGTCTTGACGCCGTTCGGCGGGAAATCGCGGGTCCATCCACGATTTCTTTCCCGCCTCACCATCGATGAACACCAGCCGCGCCGGCTGGGCGCGCATGAAGGGCTGGCGGCGGTCCAGCCATTCGCGGCGTGCCGCCTTCACATCACTGCGTTCTTGCTCCGAGGCCAGCAACTGTTTTTTTATATGTGAAGCCCTCCCGGCACAGGAACTTGGACAGGTTCGACGGATCGACGCTCACCCCGTGCTCAGCCTCGAGCCAGATGGCGAGGTCCGGCATGGTGATGTCGGGCTTGTCCCTCACCTTGCCGATGACGGCCTCGCGGTAAGGACCAAGTTTGCCAGAGCCCTTGGGGCGGCCCTGCCTGGCCGGCGCGACCGACCCGGTCGCCGCGTAGCGCGCCTGAAGCCGCACCGCCGTCGAGGGCGCGACCTCGAACCGAGCCGCCATGGCGCGGCGTGATTGGCCAGCTTCCACCCCGCGCACGATACGTTCCCGCAAGTCCGACGAGATCGGCTTTCCCATGACAACTACCTCCTGCCGCCATGGAATCAGACTTTCAACGACTGCGAAACCCGCGATTCACTCTTCCCGCCCGACGCTCTAGTGGTCCGATTCTGACATTTGGAATCCCACTGATACAGGCCGCTCAGGCAAATGTCAGAATCAAATGACCACTAACCAAGTATATGATTCTATTGGAACGGTGAATTTAACATTCGCATGTTTCCGCGGGATGTCAAATGGGATGCGAATGTCAAATTTGTTCCACCAGCGACATGACGGTTCCAACCGGCGCGGCACAGCATGATCGGCCGATAAGCCCTCTGATTATCCCTCTAGAGATAAAGGCCGAGGTGTAGATAGCCGGGGCGAACTGGCGCGACGGATTGTGGAGTTTGGCCGCTTTCTGTGGCTACGCGGCATCGCGCTGGGCGTCGCCAATACTCAGCAGTACAGGCTCGCCGAGCTCCTCCGCTGGAACTGGTCGCATCAAACCGGCAGTCGCAAGGCCGCCTGACCGAAGGGATACATTGCGACATCAGTGTGATCACCGTTTCTTGTCGGTTTTTGCGTGACGCTCCAATACGCCGACCAGCCGCACCATCGGCCACAGGAAAATCACATAGACAATCGCGGCGCCGATCAAAGGCGACGGATTGGCGTAGAGCGACTGGGCGTCGTTGGCTTCTTTCAACAGTTCTGGCAGGGCGACGGTGGAAGCTAGGGACGTGTCTTTGAACATCGAGACACAGTAGCTGGTGATCGTGGGGATTACGGCTCGCACTGCCTGCGGCAAGATCACTTTGCGTAGCGTCAGCAGAAATGGCATGCCGAGCGACCGTGCTGCCTCAAACTGCCCCTTGTGAATGCTCTCAATGCCCGTCCGAAAGACTTCCGCCGAATAGGCGGCGAATACGACTGAGAAGGTTAGCACTGCGGAGACCCAGGAGGACAGCCGGATGCCGACAAACGGCAGGGCATAATAGACAAGTATAAGAAGAACCAAGACCGGCATTGCACGGAAGATGTCGATATAAATGATAGCGAGATAGCGAAGTGGCGCTGGCGCGTAGAGCCGGACGACACTGACCAAGAGGCCGGCCGGCAAGCCGATGCCTATGCTCAGCAGGCCAAGCAACAAAGTGCTGATGAAGCCACGCACCAGCGATGGCAAAGCGGAATACAGGATTCCGGCATTGAAGAATGTGTCCAGCAGGTGCATTGCC
Source organism: Mesorhizobium sp. IMUNJ 23232 (assembly GCF_044326205.1). Classification (NCBI taxonomy): domain Bacteria; kingdom Pseudomonadati; phylum Pseudomonadota; class Alphaproteobacteria; order Hyphomicrobiales; family Phyllobacteriaceae; genus Mesorhizobium; species Mesorhizobium sp. IMUNJ 23232. The sequence continues at coordinate 5,874 of NZ_JBIRCY010000030.1, read as the reverse complement.
GATGCCAACTGTCGCGGCTCCTCAATCGGAGCCTCGATCTCTAAGAGTCATTGGGCAGGTTTAGTAGAAGTTAATGCTCAAAGTCTAGGAATTTCCAACTCAGTTATAGTCGAAGAACCTTCAATTGGTTTTGATCCAAACCATTTCTCATGCAGTTTTTCCATTGTTCCGTCCCGCTTCATTGCGCCAATCGCGTCATTGACCCTGACAAAGAGCGGGCTATCTTTTGTCATCATGAGTCCATACTGATCCCCGGACTTTATATGTTCGCGAACTTCAAGGTCTTTCATCTTGATGAAGGCGTATTCCATTCCGGGGACGTCGCTAACCATTGCATCGACGCGGCCAGACAGCAGATCGAGAAGAAGTTGCTGCTGCTCATTATAGCCTTTTACATCGGCAATTTCATTTGATGCCTGATTTTGTCTGACCCAGGTTTCGCCGGTCGAACCGGATTGCACGCCGACAACCTTGCCTTTCAGATCCTTGACGCCTCTGATCTGGCTGTCTTTTCTGGTCGCAACGCCCATGTCTGCATCATAGTAGGGCTGCGTGAAGGAGTGAGACTCCAGCCGGTCCTTTGTTATGGTGATCGAAGCGATTGCGATATCGATGCGGCCGGAACTCGTTGCCGAAAACAACGGCGGGAAATCGTATTCGGCGACATTGAGATCTACGCCAATTCGCTTGGCTGCCTCGGTGACGATATCGACATCGAAACCTTCGAAATGGCCGTCTTTGTTCTTGAACTCAAAAGGGGGGTTGTTGGGATATGCCCCCGCATTCAAGACCGCCTGGGCGTGGGCCGTAGGCTGAATGACTACAAAACCGATGGCTGCGGCAAGCGGCAGCAGCTTGCGACGCGTCAAGTTCATGTTCGTTTCCTCCCTTGGTGAAAGCATGCGCACCGCTCTGATCGGTCCGGTCGCGCCGACCGTTTTGGATGCTCGTCGTTGCGGCAATGTCACTAGCTTAAGATCATACCCGCGCACCCGTCAACATTTTATCGAGAAAATAATTGACAAGCGGTAAAATGCTGTATTATCGATTGATTGCTGCAACGTGGCTGGGAAGAGGATGATGAACTCGATGCTTAAGAACGACTCCCTGAACCATCTGCACGAGGATCTGGCGCGCGCCAATATGGCGCCGACGTGGAAGTATGTGTCGGAGTTCGTCGCGCGCGAGCCGAGGGTCAACTATCGGCCTTGGCTGTGGCGTTGGGACGATATCATTCCGCTTCTGATGCGCGCGGGCGATCTCATCACCCCAGAGCGCGGTGCGGAGCGCCGCTCGATGGAGCATGTGAATCCTGATCTGACGCCCTATTACAGTACCAGCCATACGATCGCGACGGCGTTTCAACTGGTTCGTGCCGGCGAGCGAGCCCCGGCGCATCGCCATATGGCCGGGGCGATCCGGTTTGCTGCGCGCAGCCAGGGCGGTGCGGTCTACACAAAGGTCCAAGGCGAGCGGCTTATGATGGAGGAGAACGATCTTCTCCTTACTCCGGCGCACGCCTGGCACGAGCACGCTAATGAGACGCAGGACGACATCATCTGGCTGGACGCTCTGGATTTTCCTCTGGTGAATCTCTTGCAGGCAAGCGTTTTTGAGCCGGGCGAGGGTGAGGTCTGTCCAGACAGGCCTGACAATTTCTCGCGCCAGCAGCTGGGCATGTATCGGCCAACGGGTTGGGGAAGGTATCCGGAATCGCAGCCGACGCTTCGATATCCGTGGGTTGAGATGCATGAGGCGCTGCAAAACGCCAGGAGCGCTGAGGCCGGCCCCTTTGATGGGGTGATCCTTGAATACGTAAACCCGATCAACTCGGGCCCGACCTTGCCAACGTTGTCTTGTCGCGCGCAGCTCCTGAACGCTGGAACCAAGACGAAGGCGCATCGGTCGACCTCAAGCACGGTCTATTTTGTGATCGGAGGTGAAGGCGTTTGCGTCATCAATGGAGTCGAATTCCACTGGGGACGTGGCGATGTCTTCGTCGTGCCGACATGGGCGTGGCACGAGCACCACTGCAAAGGCAACGATGCCTTCCTGTTCTCGATTACTGACCAGCCTGTGCTGGAGGTGCTGGGCATGTTCCGGGAACAGCCCTTCGAGCCGAATGATGGCCACCAGCAGATAACCTCGAAATTCAACCCGTAAGCCAAGCAATCCGGGCGCTAGGATCTTCGTACATGTCATTGCCAAAATTAAAAGTCGTCTTTAACTACCGCAGCCCGTTCTGCGCCTTGGTCGTCGATGATCTGTTCGCGCTGAAGAGACTCTACCGGGTCGAAATCGATTGGTGCCTGGTCAAAGAGGTGCCTCGGCCATCCAGTTTGCCGATCACACAGCAGAACCCGCGGTTTCCTTACAATCGCCAGGATTGCGAGCGGCGCGCCCGTTGGCGTGGGCTGGATTGGGCTCCGCCGGAGTGGCGGCTGACCGACGTGTCGGCGGCTACCCACCTTGGCTTGTGGCTGCTGCGAAACAGGCCGGAGCTATTCGAGGCCTACACGGTTCGCGTCAGCCGCGCGTACTGGTCGCACGGCAAGAACATCAGCGACGCAGCCACTGTGGACGCTCTGGCTCGCGACGTGGGCGTCACCGATGACGACATCTACGCCGCAAAAGCGGACGCTGCTGCCATTGAACGAGAGTTGGCTGACAACGCCGCTTGGTGTGACGAAAGTGGTGTCCTCGGCGTTCCGTTCTTCGTGGTCGATGGCGAGAAGTTTTGGGGATCCGACCGCGTCAGCGCCCTCAAACGCTACCTCAACGAAGCGGGTTATGGCAGTGCCTTGGCGGCGGCCGATGGCGACGTTCTGTTCGCTACCGGCGTCGCGGTCACGGTGCCCGTGGCCGGCCGCGAAGCAAGCGTCGCAGTGAACCGCATCTTCTGTGTTGGTCGGAACTACTCCGAGCATGCCCGCGAGATGGGCGTGGATCCAACACGCGAAGCCCCATTCTTCTTCATGAAGCCGCTTGATGCGTTGGTGCGTAGTGGCGCGCGCATTCCCTATCCTTTGGGAACAACCAAATATGAGTACGAGATGGAGCTGGTCGTCGTCTTAGGCGAACCGATCTCGTCGCCTGTAACCCCCGAAGAGGCCTCGCGCGCGATCTTCGGCTACGCCGCTGGCCTCGACATGACCCGCCGCGACCTTCAGCTTGCGGCTCGCGACAAGGGGCGGCCGTGGGAGCTCGGAAAGGCTTTCGAGAGGTCTGCCGTGCTCGGGCCGATCAAGGCGGCCGAGGATCTGGACGGCGACCCGGCCGGGCAAATTGTCCTGCGCGTCAATGGTGACATCAAGCAGAACGCGCAGGTCGCCGACATGATCTGGTCGGTTCAGGAAATCGTCTCCAACCTTTCGCAGTATTATTATCTGCGCCCAGGTGATGTGATCTTCACCGGAACGCCTGCTGGAGTCGGACCGGTTGTGGTTGGCGACAAGCTTCAAGGCGAGATCGCAGATGTCGGCAGAGTAGAAGCCGTGATCGCTCCCCGCATCGAGGCGAGGGCCGAGGTTGCGGAACGAGCAAGCGCGTCAGCGTGATCAGAATGGTTTGATATTCGAAGCCGCACGAACAGCCTCCGCTCGCCTGTTTGCGGGGGCGCAACAAGGAACAATACGGAGCAGCCGTCCGGCGGGAGGAGAGACACACGATTGCCGCGGTCGTTTCATGAAGCAGGATCTAGGTCCAGACCCTCTTGGCCGGCGCGCGCGTCCCCGAATGGGTGGGCCTCGATCGCGGGATGATCTGCGGTCCCGTCAGACCCCCACCGCTTGCTGGCGCAAGCGCCGCTACGAGGTGGGCGAAACCGAGGCGAGCGGCCGTCCTTTGAGCGCTAAACAGCAGTTGGGCATTTGCATTGCGGCATTTGCGGCGGACTAGTCGGACCGAGTTAGCGGCCGTTCGAACTTTCTATCGCATTCTAACAGGAGAGAAATCATGGCGATCGAGCGCATCATCAGCGACAAGGTAAAGGAGGCTCCGCCAAAAACCTGGTCAAATTGCCTTGTGGTGGGAGATCAGTTTTTCGTTTCCGGTATGACGGCACATGACCTGGAAGGTAATGTGGCCGGCGGCAAGGATATGTATTCGCAGTCTCGCCAGGCATTCCAGAAAATTCAGGCCCTGGTCGAGGCGGCCGGCGCGACGATGAACGATATCGTCAAGTTGACGATCTTCGTGACCGACATCATCGAGCGCAAGGAAGTCTGGCGTGCGCGGGAGGAATTCTTTACCGGCAATTTTCCGGCCTGCTCATTGATCGGGATCAGCGCGCTTGCGACGCCGGAGCTCAAGGTTGAGATCGAGGCAACCGGCTTCATCAACGGCTCCAAGACCGGCTGATTTCAGATGACCCGAGAGAATTACCCGACAATGTTGGGTGAACACGACTAGCCGTGAAGGGCCGATCCGTACGGTGTCAATCGTCAAAAATAGATGCACGGATCGGTGCGCCGCAACGCCACGAGTCGTCGCCGTAGGATGCAGTTGTGGAGTGCTAACACGATGGGTAAGGGAGGCGACATGGCTCGCGACGTAGGTAAATCCCGGAAGGTTCTGATGGTGGGTGGAGGCATCGGCGGACTGGCCGCTGCCGCTGGACTCGCAAGTCTCGGGTTCCAGGTTCAAGTGCTCGAACAAGCGGAGGATTTCCGCGAAGTGGGCGCGGGTATCCAGATCGCCCCCAATGGCTCACGGGCTCTTCAACAGCTGGGATTGCTGAAAGAATTCGACAAGTGGTCGTGGAAGCCCCCTGCACTTGTCATGCGCGACGGCTTCGATGGCACGGACATTGTTACGATTGGGCTTGGTGATGATTTCGTTGGGCGGTTCGAACATCCCTATGCCGTAATTCATCGCGCCGACCTTCTGGGACTCTTGCTGGAGGCGTGCCGGAGAAATTCGAATATCGATCTTGCGACCAACTCGCGCGTCGAAGGGATAGAGGAGCCCGGTCAAGGCGTACGCATTAGGCTCGCCGACGGCCGGCGTTTCGACGGGGATGCGCTCATTGGGGCTGATGGCTTGCGTTCAGCGGTGCGCCGCCACATCATGAATGACGGGCTGCCTCCCGCGCCGAAATATATCGTCTATCGGGGCGTCGTTCCACGTGAACAAATTCCCGATGACATTTGGGCGCCGGAGGTCGTCATGTGGACCGGGCCGAACGCCGACTTTGTGCATTACCCATTGCGGTCAGGAGAACTGTTCAATCTCGTGGTCACGTTCAAAGCTGATCGAGACCTGGATCCTATGGACATCGTCGGAAGTCGTGGAGAGATGTTGGCTCCCTATGCGGGCTTTCATCCAACGGTTCATCGCCTTCTTGAGCTGCTCACGGCCGATCGCAAATGGATGGTTACGGATCGGACCCCGACCCGCGGCTGGTCGCGCGGCGCAATAGCAGTCCTTGGCGATGCCGCACACCCAATGTTGCAGTATATGGCCCAGGGCGCCTGCCAGGCCCTCGAAGACGTTGCACAACTTATTGAAGAGGTTCGTGCGACGTCGGGAGAGTTGCCGTCCGCATTCGAGCAATACGCTGAGAAACGGTATCTGCGGACCGCGCGAGTCCAATTCTCGGCTCGACAGATGATCGAACTTTGCCAGGTAAGTGGGCTTCTGGCCGATCTTCGCGCGAGACACTTCGGCTCCCGCACGCAACAGCAACTCCATGACGGACTTGCCTGGCTATATTCCCCCCATCCCGGTGAACGGTTCAGTTGATCAAGTGTAAGACCGTATGTCCGCCTCTGTAGGTGAGGTGGCTCGCCCTACACTGCGCGTCCGAGGGTTGCTCGGACGGGCCGAGCCGATCCTCATCACAGGAGGACGAGCCGTGGCAGATTATAGTGAGGC
>NZ_JBIRCY010000029.1:0-98645 GCF_044326205.1 Mesorhizobium sp. IMUNJ 23232 | reverse complement strand
CCGACGTGCTGCCCACCGGACGCAACCTCTTCACCGCCGATCCGCGCACCATGCCGACGCCAACCGCCTTCGATCTCGGCAAGGCCGCGGCCGACGAGATACTGCGCCGCTATCTGCAGGACCACGGCGACTGGCCGCGCTTCCTGGTGATCGACCTGTGGGGAAGCGCCAGCCTGCGCACCGGCGGCGAGGAAATCGCGCAGGGACTTGCGCTGATGGGCTGTCGTACACAATGGGACCCCGCAACCGGCCGCGTCACCGGCATCGAGGTTTTGCCGCAGGCCCTACTCGGCCACCCGCGCATCGATGTCACCTGGCGCATCTCCGGCCTGTTCCGCGACATGTTCCCGACGCAGATCGCGCTGATGGATGCCGCCGCCCGAGCCGTCTCCGCCCGCGGCGAAGACGCCGCCGACAACCCACTCGCCGCCGAGACGCGCGCCGCCGGATCGACGCCCGCCCGTATCTTCGGCTCGTCGCCGGGCACCTATGGCGCCGGCGTCGAGGACATGTTGGCACGTGGCGAATGGAGCACCAGGGAGGAGATCGGAAAGGCCTATCTCGACAGCGCTTCCCATGTCTATGGCGGCGCCGAGGGCGAAGGCATCGCAGCCCCGGGCGCCTTCGCCGGCCGCATCGCCGAGGCCGATCTTCTGGTCCACACCGGCGATGACCCGACCCGCGACATCCTCGAAGGCTCTGCGGACGTGGCTTTCATCGGCGGCTTTTCAGCGGCACTCGCCGCGCTCGGAAGGAATGCCGACGTGATCGTGCTGGACACCACCGATCCGGCACAACCCCGCCCGCGCTCGGTGACCGAGGCCGTGACCCGCGTGGTGCGGGCGCGCGCCACCAACCCGATCTTCATCGAAGGCCAGATGCGGCACGGGCCGCGCGGCGCCTCCGAATTCGCCGAGACGGTCGACCGGCTGATCGGTTTCGCCGAGACCACCAATGCCATTCCGGGCGTGCTGATCGAGGCCTTGCACAACGCCTATCTCGGCGACCCGCGCGTCCGCGACTTCTTGCTGCGCGAGAATCCTGCAGCCGCCCGTTTCATCGCCGAGCGTTTTTCCGCGGCGCGGCGGCGCGGCCTGTGGCATCCGCTGCGCAACTCACTGGACGACGACCTCGCGACCCTCATCGCTGAAGCCTCCGACACGCTGATCGCGCAAGCCCCCGAGCCGCAGGCCGCCGAATGAACGCCCTGCTCAGACGCGGTGCCTGCCCAACACTGGCCGCACCGATGCCGACCGGCGACGGGCTGCTGATCCGGCTCTCGCCCGTTTCCGGCGGATTTTCGCCGAAGCAATTGATCGGACTCTGCGAATCGGCGGCACGCCATGGCAACGGCATCGTCGAAGTGACGGCGCGCGGCAGTTGCCAGTTTCGCGGATTTTCGCCCGCTTCCGCCGAACGTTTTGCCGAGGACGTCGACCTGCTCGGTATCGCGGTCCGCACTGGCGTGCCTGTCGAGACCAGCCCGCTGGCGGGCATGGACCCGGAGGAGATAGGCGATGCGGTGACAGTTGCGGGCCGTATCCGCAAAGGAATCGACGCCGCCGGGCTGACGGCCAAGCTTGGGCCAAAAGTGTCGGTGGTGGTCAATGGCGGCGGCCGGATTTCGCTCGACGATATTGCAGCGGATGTCCGGCTCACGGCCGATCAACGCGACGGCAAGGTGCTTTGGCACTTTGCCCTTGCCGGCGATGCGGAAACATCGACGCAACTCGGCTGGTACGACGACAACGGAGTGGTCGAAGCCGCAACAGCGGTTCTCCTCAGAATCGCGAGACAAGGCCGAGATGCGAGAGCAAGGGACGTTGCGCCCGATCTGATCATGAACCGCCCGGAAACGGCAAACGAGGCGCCATTGGCCGCCCAAGCAAGCCATTCAGGCTTTGACACCTATCGCCTGCACGCCGACCGCCACGCCCTCCCGATCTCCCTGCCCTTCGGCCACATCGACGCCACCGCCCTCATCACCTTCGCCCGCACCGCCGAAGCACTGGGCGTCGCCGAGATCCGCCCTGCCCCTGCGCGCTCCCTGCTGCCAATCTGCCCCTCCCTCGAAGCCGCGCGGGCATTACGCGAACAAGCCGCAAAGCTCGGCTTCGTCACCGGACCGGCCGATATGCGCCGGTCGATCGTCGCCTGCCCGGGCGCACCGGCCTGTGCGTCGGGCAAGATTACCGCGCGCGCCATCGCCGACGAGGTGGCCCGGTCGCTGCCCCCCAGCGCGCATGACCTTTCGATCCACATCTCCGGTTGCGAAAAAGGCTGCGCGCGGCAGTCGGCAGCCGACATCACCATTGTTGGCGACGAAAACGGCGCTGGGCTTGTCGTCCACGGAACAACCAAGTCAAAGCCCCTCGCCTACAGGTCGGCAGACGGATTGGCCGAAGCGATCGCGGTGGTAGCCACCAAACTTCACCCGGAACGGCGGTCGAGCATTGCAAAGGCCGGCGACGGGACAACGACAGCCCTTTCGCCCGTGCAAACGGCATGCTTGAAGGCGGCATTCGAACAGGACGGACCATGACGGCCTACGACTACATCCGCGACGGCGACGCTATCTACGAAAAGTCCTTCGCCATCATCCGCGCCGAAGCTGATCTGTCGCGTTTCTCCGACGCCGAGGCGGACGTCGCCATCCGCATGATCCATGCCTGCGGCCAGGTTGAGGCTGCGCGCCAGTTCGTGTTCGGCGAAAATTTCGTCGAGGCGGCTCGCGGCGCGCTCGCCGCCGGCGCGCCGATCTTCTGCGACGCCGAGATGGTTGCCCACGGCGTCACCCGCGCTCGCCTGCCGGCCGGAAACGAAGTGATCTGCACCTTGCGCGACCCGCGCACGCCGACGCTGGCGAAGGAGATCGGCAACACCCGCTCCGCCGCCGCGATAAAGCTCTGGGGCGAGCGCATGACGGGCAGCGTGGTCGCTATCGGCAACGCGCCGACGGCGCTGTTCTACCTGCTCGAACTGCTGCGCGACGGGGCGCCGAAACCGGCGGCGATCCTCGGCATGCCGGTGGGTTTCGTCGGCGCGGCCGAATCCAAGGACGCGCTGGCCGAAAATTCATACGGCGTGCCGTTCGCCATCGTGCGCGGCCGGCTCGGCGGCAGCGCCACGACCGCCGCTTGTCTCAACGCGCTTGCGAGGGCCGGCCTGTGAATGCGCAACCCAAGGGCCGGCTGATCGGCGTCGGCACCGGGCCGGGCGACCCCGAACTCCTGACCCTGAAGGCGGTGAGCGCTCTGGGCGAGGCCGACGTGCTGGCGCATTTCGCCAAGCGCGGCAACAACGGCAATGCGCGGGCCATCGTCGAGGGCCGGCTGAGGCCGGACATCATCGAACTCCCGCTGCATTATCCGGTCACGACCGAGATCGCCAAGGACCAGGACGATTACAAGGCGCGGATTCTTGCCTTCTACGAGGAGTCGGCGGCGGCCGTTGCGGGCCACCTCGACGCCGGCCGCACGGTGGCGGTGCTCTCCGAGGGCGACCCGCTGTTCTACGGCTCCTACATGCACCTGCATGTGCGCCTGGCGCATCTTTATGACACCGAAGTTATTCCCGGAATCACCGCCATGTCCGGCTGCTGGTCGGCCACTGGCCAGCCCATCGTCCAGGGCGACGACGTGCTAACCGTGCTGCCGGGAACCATGAACGAGTTCGAACTGGCGCGCCGTTTGGCCGACACGGATGCCGCTGTAATCATGAAGGTTGGCCGCAACCTGCCGAAGATCCGGCGTGCGCTGGAAGCCACCGGCAGGCTGGCGCGCGCCTACTATGTCGAGCGTGGCACGATGAGGAACGGGGCGACGATGCGTCTCGCCGACAAGGCAGATGACGCGGCGCCGTATTTCTCGATCGTCCTGGTGCCCGGTTGGCTCGGCCGCCCCGGCAGCGTGACGGCCTCCGGAGTGGTGCTGTGAGCGGCCGCCTGTTCGTCGTCGGACTCGGACCAGGCAATCCCGACCAGGTGACGCCGCAGGCCAACGCGGCAGTGGCCGCGGCGAAATTCTTCTATGGCTACAAACCCTATCTCGACCGCTTGCAACTGAGACTCGATCAGACGGCAGTATCGTCCGACAATCGCGAGGAAATTTCGCGCGCCAAGGCAGCACTTGCCAAAGCCTCCGAAGGCGAAACTGTCGCCGTTGTCTCGGGCGGTGATCCCGGAGTGTTCGCGATGGCCGCGGCGGTCTGCGAGGCAATCGAAGCCGGACCAGAGGCTTGGCGGGATATCGACATCGAGATCGTGCCAGGAGTAACGGCCATGCTGGCGGTCGCCGCCCGCATTGGCGCGCCGCTGGGCCATGACTTCTGTGCGATCTCGCTGTCGGACAATCTGAAGCCGTGGGAGGTCGTCGAGCGACGGTTGGCCGCGGCGTCCGAGGCAGGCTTCGTCATCGCGCTCTACAACCCGATCAGCAAGGCGCGACCATGGCAACTCGGCAAGGCCTTTGAACACCTGCGGAAAACCTTACCCGCTGAAACCATTGTGATTTTCGGACGCGCCGCTGGCCGCCCGGACGAGCGCATCGAGACTTTTTCGCTCGGCGACGTCGATGCCGGTAAAGCCGACATGGCGACCTGCATCATCATCGGATCGATGGAGACCCGGGCCATCCCGCGCGGCGGCAGGCATCCGCTGATCTATACCCCGCGTTCGTTGGCCAGCCAATGATCGATTGCGGCAATCGTAGCGTCGACTGTCTCCACGGTTGCCACCGGCGGCAGGGCTGGCCGGCGGAACAGGATCACTTCGATGCCCAGCGCTCGCGCCGCCGCGATCTTGCCGTAAGTCGCTGCTCCGCCGCTGTTTTTGGCAACGATGGCATCGATGCGGCGCTCAACCAGCATCGCCTTTTCCGCGTCCTCAGCGAACGGACCGCGCGCCAGAACATAGGTCGCATTCGGCACCGCCAGCGGCGGTTCGACGGGGTCGACACTGCGGATCAGGTAGGAATGCTGGGGAGCAGTTTCGAACGCGGCCAGTTCCTGCCGACCGAGCGCCAAAAACACTTTTCGTGGATGGGGGCCAAGCGCTGCGACGGCGGCTTGCGCGTCGGTGACCAACGTCCAGCGATCGTAGGGCTGGCGTCGCCAGGGCGGGCGGCGAAGCCCCAGAATTTTGATGCCGGCCTCCTCGGCAGCCTGCGCGGCGTTCGCGGAAATGCGCGCCGCATAGGGATGCGTCGCGTCAACGAGCAAGGAAATCTCCTGTTCCTTCAGATAGTTGGCGAGACCCTCGGCGCCGCCGAAACCACCGCTGCGCACCGGCACGGGATGGTCGACCGGGTTCGCCGTGCGTCCGGCAAGCGACAACGTAACATCGAACTCGGCGCGGCCAGCCAGCCGTTCGGCGAGTTGCCGGGCCTCCGTTGTGCCGCCGAGAATCAGGATGCGGTGCGTCATCATGATCGCTAATCAGAACATGGCGGCGGGACGATGGCTATCCGTCATCGGCATCGGCGAGGACGGACTTGACGGGCTCGGTGTAGAGGCCAGGCGACGGATCGCCGAGGCGGAAATCGTCTTCGGCGGCAAGCGGCATCTGGCTCTGGCGGCGACAGAAATAACAGGTGAATCAAGGCCTTGGCCGTCGCCTTTCGACTCCGAGATGCAGGCCGTTTTGGCCCTGCGCGGAAAAAAAGTCTGCGTGCTCGCTTCCGGCGATCCGTTTCTATACGGCGTCGGCACCACGCTGGCGCGGCATGTGCCGGCAGGCGAAATGCATGTAATTCCAGCGCCTTCCGCCTTTTCGCTGGCGGCGGGCCGGTTGGGCTGGGCGCTGCCGGAGATCGAGACCGTATCGCTGCACGGCAAGGCGATCTCGCTGATCCGGCCGCTGCTACATCCCGGCACCCGAATCCTCGCGCTCACGTCCGACTCCGATGCTCCCGGAAAGATTGCCAACTATTTGACGGAACTGGGTTTCGGGCTGTCGCGGCTGACGATCCTCGAAGCGCTGGGCGGTCGGGACGAGCGGCTCACGACGATGCGCGCCGACCATGTCATGCCCGAAAGAATCAATCCGCTCAATGTGTTGGCGATCGAATTGGCGTCCGCCGGCCCAATCGGCATGACATCACTGTCTTCCGGACTTCCCGAAAGCCTGTTCGAGCATGACGGGCAGCTTACCAAACGCGAGATCCGCGCGGTGACGCTTTCGTCGCTCGCCCCCCTCCGAGGCGAACTGCTTTGGGACATCGGAGCCGGTTCGGGATCGATCGCGATCGAATGGATGCTCAGGCATCCATCGATGCGAGCTATCGCGGTCGAATCGAATGGGGAACGGGCGGAACGGATAGGCCGCAATGCGACCACGCTCGGCGTGCCGGGGCTGGTCGTCGCGAAGGGGACTGCACCAGAGGCGCTGACTGGCCTGCCCGCGCCGGACGCGATTTTTATCGGCGGCGGCGGCAGCGAGCCCGGCGTGATGGGCGCGGCCATCGCCTCGTTGAAACCGGGCGGGCGGCTGGTTGCCAATGCGGTGACGCTGGAGATGGAGGCGGTGCTGATCGCCCGGCACGCGGCACTGGGCGGCGAGCTGATCCGGCTTGCCGTGTCACGTGCGGCTCCAGTCGGCACGATGACAGGCTGGCGGCCGGCCATGCCGGTCACCCAATGGATCTGGAAAAAACCATGATCGTCGCCGGGCTGGGCTGCCGGACAGGCGTGAGCGAGGCGCAGGTGCTGGCGGCGATCCGCGCCGCGCTTGGTGCGCACAGGATTGAGGCGATTGACCTTGAAGCGCTGGCGGTGCCGGAGCAAAAGACTGACGAACCGGCGATCCACCAAGCGGCGCAAACGCTGAAACTGGTCGTTCTGGTCATCGGCCAGGGGGAGTTGCAAACTGCCGGCGAGAGAACCCTGACCCGGTCCGAGCGGTCGCTGGACGCGACCGGCGCGCCATCAGCCTCCGAGGCGGCCGCACTCGCCGCCATCGGCCCGCGCGGAAAACTGCTCGGGCCGCGCGTCGCCGTCGGGCCGGTTACCTGCGCATTGGCGAGCAACGGGGTTTTGCCATGACCGTGCATTTCATCGGCGCCGGCCCTGGCGCGGCGGATTTGATCACGGTGCGCGGCCGCGACCTGATCGCCCGATGCCCCGTCTGCCTCTATGCGGGTTCGATCGTGGCGAAGGAGATGCTGGACTGGTGCCCGCCGGGCGCAAAAGTGGTCGATACCGCGCCTATGTCTCTGGACGAGATCGAGCAGGAATATGTGGCGGCACATACCACTGGCCAGGACGTGGCGCGGTTGCATTCCGGTGACCTTTCGGTGTGGAGTGCGGTGGCCGAGCAGATCCGGCGGCTGGAAAAACATGGGATTCCATACACGCTGACGCCCGGCGTACCCTCCTTCGCGGCGGCGGCGGCGAGCCTCGGGCGCGAGCTGACGATCCCCGAGGTGGCGCAGAGCCTGGTGCTGACGCGAGTTTCCGGGCGCGCCTCGAAAATGCCACCGAAGGAGACGCTGGCCGCCTTCGGCGCGACCGGTGCGACGCTTGCGATCCATCTGGCGATCCACGCCGTCGACCAGATCGTCGAGGAGCTTTCGCCGCTCTATGGGCCGGACTGCCCGGTGGCAATCGTGTTCCACGCCTCGCGGCCCGACGAACGCATCGTTCGCGGAACACTGGGGGCGATCGCGGGAGAGCTGGCGGCGGAGCCGATCGAACGCACGGCGGTGATTTTTGTCGGGCGCACGCTGGGTATCGGGGATTTTCGCGAGAGTTCGCTGTACGATCCGGCCTATCAGCGGCGGTTCAGGGGGCGGGAGTGAAGCCGCTTCTTGCAGAGACAAACCTCGACGGACGGCCTTCCAAGCGCGACGCTTGCCGCCGCTTATCTCTCCTTCACGGGCATAAAATCCTTCCGCCCCAGCAAACCACCCTCTCGGTCGAACACCAGGATTTCCAGTTCGACATCCGCCCCCCGCAAAGCCGGCGCGGCGGTGCGCCAGGCGGCGGCGGCAATCGCATCCCCTATCGGCACGCCCACCGCCTGCGCCATGGAAAAGGCCTCGGCCACGGTGTTGGCGCCCTTCACCGCATCCGCGAGTTCGGCGGAACCGCCTGCGCCCATGACCAGCGCCGCCAGCGCATCAAGATCGGCGGCACCCCGCTTGGAATGCACGTCGAGCATGCCTTGCGCCAGCTTGGTCATTTTCGCCACGCCGCCGGCGATGGTGACGCGCGGCACGGGATGCGCCCGCACATATTTCAGCATGCCGCCGACAAAATCGCCCATGTCGATCAGCGCCACCTCGTGCAGATCGTGGAATTTCTGCACCGCCGCCTCGGAGGAATTGCCGGTGGAGCCGGCGATATGGGTGAGGCCCATGGCGCGGGCGACGTCGATCCCGCGGTGGATGGAATGAATCCAGGCCGAGCAGGAATAGGGGATGACGACCCCGGTCGTGCCGAGAATGGAGATGCCGTGCAGAATGCCGAGGCGCGGATTGAGCGTCCTTTGCGCCAGCACCGCACCGTCGGGCACGGATATCTCGACCTCGATGTCGGCTCCCTCGCCCGCCGCCTCATGCACCGAATCGGCAATCATTTTTCGCGGCACCGGATTGATCGCCGGCTCGCCGACCGCGACCGGCAGACCAGGCCGGGTGACGAGGCCCACACCCTCGCCGCGCCGGAACGTGATGCCGGAACCCGGCGACCCGCGGCGCACGGTAGCCTTCACCAGTGCGCCATGGGTGACGTCCGGATCGTCGCCCGCGTCCTTGATGATCCCCGCCGTCGCCTCGCCGTCGCCGGCCTCGTTGATGGCGAGCGCGAAGGCGACGCGCCGTCCGCCGGGCAGGCCGATCTCCACTGGGTCGGGGAACTCACCGGAGATGAGGGCAACACTGGCGGCCTTCGCCGCGGCGGCGGCACAGGCGCCGGTGGTCCAGCCGCGCTTCAGCGGTCGCTCTTCTGTCTCCATGATGTCGTCTATAGGCTTGCGGAAGCATCCAGTCATGGGCGAAAGCGGCATCCATGAGCCTTGCCGACGCCATCGCCCGCCTCGACCACCGCCCGAAGGATTTTTTGCCGGGTCATGTCTGGCTGGCCGGCGCCGGCCCTGGCGATCCGGGCTGCCTGACGCTTGATGTGCTTTCGGCGCTGGCCGAGGCCGATTGTGTCGTCTACGACGCGCTGGTCTCGGAAGCCGTGCTGCGGATCGCCGGCACCACCGAACTGCATTTCGCAGGAAAGCGCGGCGGAAAGCCCTCGACCGACCAGGAAGATATCACAAAGCGGCTGATCGGCTTCGCGCGGGAGGGCAAGCGCGTGCTGCGGCTGAAGGGCGGCGACCCATATGTTTTCGGGCGCGGCGGCGAGGAGGCGCTGGCGCTGGTGCGGGCGAAAATCCCGTTCCGGGTGCTGCCGGGGCTGACCTCGGGCTTCGCCGGGTTGGCGGGCGTCAACATTCCAGTGACAATGCGCGGCATCAACAAGGCAGTAGTGCTGGCGACCGGCCATGCGGCCGGCACTGACGAGGATCTCGACTGGGCCGCTCTCGCAAAAACCGGACAGCCGATTGTCGTTTATATGGGACTGAAAAACCTGCCGCTGATCGCACCGGCACTCGTCGCCGGCGGACTTGCCGCCACCACGCCGGCGGCGGTGATCGAGCATGCCACCACGCCGCGCGAACGGGTGGTGGTGGCGACGCTCGGCACGCTGGCGGATGAGGCGGCGAAGGCCGGCATCGCCGCCCCGGCGCTGATCGTCATCGGCGGCATCGTCTCGATGCGGGCGGAGCTGGCCGGGCGATGACCGCGCGCGGCATCATCATCGGCGCGCCGCGCTCGGGGTCGGGCAAGACCAGCGTCACCATCGGCCTGCTGCGCGCGCTGAAGCGGCGTGGTGTTGCCGTGCGCGGTGCGAAATCCGGGCCGGACTATATCGACCCGGCCTTCCACGAGGCGGCGACCGGTTTGCCCGGCGTCAATCTCGACTCCTGGGCGATGCATCCTGCCCTGCTCGACGCGCTTGTCGCCGGAGCGGCGGAACAAGCGGACATCGTCGTCATCGAAAGCGCCATGGGGCTGTTCGACGGGATTGTGTCGGCTGAGGGTCGGTCGGGTTCGGCCGCCGATCTGGGGCGGCGCTATGGCCTGCCGGTGCTGCTGGTGCTCGACGTGTCGGGCCAGTCGCAAACGGCGGCTGCTGTGGCGAAGGGCTTTACCGTCTACGATCCGGCCGTGCGCATCGCCGGCGTCGTGCTGAACAGGGTGGGCAGCGAGCGACACCGGAAACTGGCGGGCGAAGCCATCGAGGCAATCGGCCTGCCTGTGGTCGGTTCCGTGATGCGCGACCCGTCGATGACGTTGCCGGAGCGGCACCTGGGACTGGTGCAGGCCAGCGAACACGCCGATCTCGATGCGCATATCGAGCGGCTGGCGGATGTGATGGAGCGCTCGCTGGATGTCGGGCGGATCGTTGGGATGGCGGGGATGATTTGCGATGTCACACCCCCCTCTGTCCTGTCGGACATCTCCCCCTCAAGGGGGGAGATTGGGCCGGCCGCTCGGCTTTCGCCAATCACCAGCGGCGCAGGACAGGCGCGGAGCGTAGAGCTGCGAATCTCCCCCCTTGAGGGGGAGATGTCCGACAGGACAGAGGGGGGTTTGAAAAGCGCGGTTTCCGGCTTTGTCAGCCCAACCGAAGCAACCGCAATCTCCCTCCCCCCGCCCGGCCAGCGCATTGCGCTGGCAAAGGATGCGGCATTCACCTTCCTCTATCCGCATCTGATCGCCGCCTGGCAGTTGGCGGGTGCCGAGATCGTGCCGTTCTCGCCGCTGGCCGGCGAGCCGCCCGACGAAACCTGCGACGTATGCTGGCTGCCGGGCGGCTATCCTGAACTGCATGCTGGAAAACTGGCGGCGGCGCGGAATTTCATCGACGGCATGCAGCGGTTTGCTGCGAAAAAGCCCGTTCATGGCGAGTGCGGCGGCTTCATGGTGCTTGGGGAGTCGCTGGTGGACGCGGACGGTACGGCACACAAAATGCTCGGCCTGCTGGGGCACTCGACGAGTTTTGCGAAACGCAAGATGAACCTCGGCTATCGGCAGGCGACGTTGCTGGCGGATTGCCCGATCGGGAAGAAAGGCGATGTCGTGCGCGGCCATGAGTTCCACTATGCGCAGCTTGTCGATGCCGGGCCGGACGAAAAGCTGGCCGAGATTGCCGATGGGCAGGGTGTGGCGCTGGGTGCGTTCGGTGGGCGGCGCGGATTGGTGAGCGGGACGTTTTTTCATGCGATAGCGGGAGTGAAGGGGTGAGCGCGGATTTAGACTCTTCAGGCATATACTCGCGAGCTTCGCGCTCCGTCCAACACCCCTCATCCGCCTCGCTGCGCTCGGCACCTTCTCCCACAAGGGGAGAAGGTGGAGCACTGCATCAACGCCTCCACCAATCACCAACGTCGGAGATTTGCAGCAGCGCAGGCGCGAAACTCCCCCTTCTCCCCTTGCGGGGTCCGAAGGACGGGCCGAGACCAGTGGCTCGGGCCAGGGCGGTGTCGAGCCCGCAGGGCGAGACGGATGAGGGGTGTTCCAGCTTGGCGGGCCGGCTGTAATGACCTCCCCTCAAACCCTCTTGCGCGATATCGGCTTCAGCACAATGTTCTTCACGCGCCTACCTTTGCCCGGGTTGGACCTTTCCGGGCGCAGCCTGGCGTCCGCGATCTGGGCCGCACCGATAGCCGGCTGGGTCATTGCGCTGATCGGCGGAGCTACGTTCTGGGCCGCGAGCCGGCTCGGACTGCCGGCCGGACCGGCGGCGGCTCTGGCGCTGGCGGCGACAATGCTCGCCACGGGGTGCCTGCACGAAGACGGGCTTTCCGATACCGCCGACGGATTCGGCGGTGGCCGGAGCCGCGACCGCATCCTCGAAATCATGCGCGACAGCCGCATCGGCGCGTTCGGCGCCTGCGTGCTGGCGCTATCCATCTTGCTGCGCTGGAGCGCACTGGCGGTGCTGGCGGACGGCACGGCGGCGGGTTCTCCATCCGGGCCGGGAGCGGCCTATTCCGCCTCGTCCCTGGTTTTTGCGGCACTGCTTGCCGCGCACGGTGGCTCGCGCGCGCTGTTGCCGGCCTTCCTGCATCTCTTGCCGCCGGCGCGCACGGATGGCCTCTCGGCCGGCGCGGGAACCGTCGGGCAGCCTGTGGCGGGCGCGGCACTTGCGCTGGGTTTTCTGTCGCTGATGGCGCTTGGCCTTTCCGCCGCGCTGGTGGCGGCGGTTTTGCTGGCGGCGGCATTCCTGGCCTTCCGCGCGCTCTGCCTGAACAAGATCGGCGGGCAGACCGGCGACACCGCCGGCGCGCTTCAGCAGATCGCCGAAATCCTTATCCTGCTCGTTACTTCCGCCGTTTTCTGACCTGTTGCTTCCATCGTTTGCTAAAGGGGAATTTCCATGAATTTCGCGTCCTTCGAAGCCTTGCGCGCCGCCTGCCAGGATTTGCCTACCGGCGATCCGAAGGCTGCGGAAGCCGTCGCCCGTCGCCAGGACACGCTGACCAAACCGCAGGGCAGCCTGGGCCGGCTGGAGACGCTGGTCGCTTGGCTCGCCCGCTGGCAGGGTCGCGAGGTGCCGAAGCTCGACCGGGTCAAGGTGATCGTCTTCGCCGGTTCGCATGGTGTGACCGCGCAGGGTGTGTCGGCTTTTCCGCCGGAAGTGACGGCCCAGATGGTCGCGAATTTCGCTGCCGGCGGCGCTGCTATCAACCAGCTTGCGAAAATGGCCGGCGCGGAACTGGACGTCATTCCGCTGGACGTCGAGCGCCCGACCGCCGACTTCACGTTGGCGCCCGCGATGGACGAGCAGGAGTTCCTGGCGGCAATCGCCCGCGGCTACGAATCGGTCGAGGCCGAAACCGACCTGCTGTGCTTCGGCGAGATGGGCATCGGCAACACCACGGCGGCGGCGGCGATCGCCTCCGCCCTGTTCGGCGGCGTAGACCAGTGGGTCGGGCGCGGCACCGGTGTCGACGACGCGGGGCTCGGCCGCAAGACCGCGGCGATCGAGGTGGCGATGAAACTGCATGGCGAGGTGCTGCACGACCCGCTGAAGGCGGCGGCAGCAGTCGGCGGGCGCGAGCTTGCCGCGATCATGGGGGCGACGCTCGCCGCCCGCCACAAGGGCGTTCCCGTGCTGCTTGACGGTTTTGTCTGCACGGCGGCGGTGGCGCCGATGGTGCGGCTGCATTCGCACGGACTGGATCATGCTGTCGCCGCGCATGTATCCGCCGAAGCCGGGCATCGCGGTCTGCTGTCGGCCATGAACCTCAAGCCGCTGTTCGACCTCGGCATGCGGCTCGGCGAAGGCTCGGGCGCGTGCCTTGCCGTCAACGTCCTGCGCTCGGCGCTGGCCTGCCACACTGGCATGGCGAGTTTTGCGGATGCGGGCGTGTCGGGCAAGGAGGCAGGTCCGGCGTAGCGCCGCCCGGGAACCATCGTTCGGCCTGTCGCGTTTGACGAGCGGTTTCCCGAATCTTGCGCAAGGACATCCCGATGGCTTCCACCTTCTCGAAATTCCGCGACGACATGACCGACGAGCTTGAGGACCAGGTGGCGCGGTTGCAGAAGGAAGTCGAAGTGCTGCGCAAGGCGCTGGGAAAACGTGGCGCTGCGGCCTATGACGACACCCGCGAGACGGCCTCAGATTTTTATGACGAGATCGCCAGCCGCGTCGGCGACGCCCTGCCGATGATCCAGAAGCAGTCGCGCGTAGTACAGCGTGCCGCCACCGACCATCCGCTGACGACCGCCGTCGTCGGGCTGGCGGTAATCGGGCTGGTGGTGGGGTTGTTGTCGCGGCGGTAGCAAGGCGACCCTAACCAACGACTGCCATCGACTCTACGGGCGGGAGCAGTTCCTCGACGGCAGGAAGGTCGGAAGACCAACCCTCAGAAATAGCACTGTGGCCCCTTGCCCCTGGCGTAGGCGCTACGCTCGCCGCACTGATTGCCGTTTAGCATCAGGTCATACGGGCACTGGCAGTCACCGCCCTGCGGCGCGCGGGTGGGACGTAGAGCGCCCCACATCGACTTGTCCTCGGGCAGCGAGATGGGCACGGCCGCAGGCGCCGCTTCGGACTCCGTCACGGCCGGCATGGCCTCGGGCTCCGGCGCAACGTCCTGCTTCGGCCGAGGCGCGAATGCAAGCTCCGACGGATCGGCAGGCGCAGCCTGCGGCGCGGGCTTCGGCACGACGGCCACCGCCGGAGTGGGCTTCGGCACGGCAGCAACGGCCTCAAGCGGGACCGGACCAGCCTTCAGATAGTCGCCATGCACCCAGCCCACCATGCCGTCGGCGGAAACCTTTCGCCATTTGCCGTCGGTGACGCTGGCTTCGACGGTCTGGCCGCCCTTCAGCGTCGCCACGACGGCGCTGGAGGTGCTGGCTTCCTTGCGCAGGCGGACTTTTTCGGTGGTGCGCATCGTCACGGAAGTCGGCGCGACCGGCTTTTCCGGGCGCGGGATCGAGGCGGTGACGAGCTCAGACGGTTTCGGCTCGGGCGCGACGGCGACCGCCGGGGCGGATGCCGGCTCGGGCTTCTTCTTCTCGACAGATGCCTGTTGGCTGTCGCGCTGGCGCTGCCAGTGCTCGCGCTTCGGCGGCTCCTGCATCATCGCCCAGGCACCGGCCACGACCGCGCCGAGCACGAGCCAGCGCAATCTCGGCAGCCCCATCATGGACGCTGCCGAAAACTTCGAACGGGGCTTTGCTTTTGCCGGTTTCTTCGCCATGCGTTCATCATGAACCCAATGCCTTAAGGCTTGGTTTACCACGATCGCCGGCCGTGACTGGACCAGCCTTTGCCCCGCCTTAGCGGTTGCGCGATGCCCGGATAGTTGCGAAACGCCCCGCATGGCGACGCAATCGAACCTCAAGGCGGCATTCTGGATGGGATGCTCGCTTGGCTGCATGATCCTGATGACATGGGCCGGCCGCGAGACGACGAGAGAGCTCGACGTGTTCCAGGTGATGGAGATGCGCTCGCTGATCGGGCTCATCATGCTCTATCCGCTGGTACATCTGGCCGGTGGTTTCCCGGCGATGGCAACGAAGCGGCCGCTGCAGCATATCGGCCGCAACATCGCCCACTATACCGGCCAGTTCTCCTGGCTGGTTGCGTTGACGATGATCCCGCTCGCCCAGCTTGTCGCCATCGAATTCACCACGCCCATCTGGACGGCGTTGCTCGCCATGGCGTTCCTCGGCGAACGGATGACCGCGCCTAAAACCATCGCGGTGGCGCTTGGCCTGATCGGCGTCGTGGTCATCGTGCGGCCGGGCGTCGGCAGCTTCGATGCAGGCCACATGATCGTGCTGGGCGCGGCCGTCGCTTTCGGCGTCTCGATGACAATGACAAAATCGCTGACCCGTACCGAATCGGTGGTCAGGATCATCTTCTGGATGCTGGTGATCCAGTCGGTGATCGGCCTCGTGCCAGCGGTTCTCGTGTGGCGGACGCCGAGCGCCGATGTGTGGCCGTGGATCGTGGTGATCGCCTTCGGCGGCTCGTATGCGCACTACTGCATGGCGCAGGCCCTGTCGCATGCCGACGCCACGGTGGTGACGCCAATGGATTTCCTGCGCGTGCCGGCCACTGCGGCGCTCGGCTATTTCGCCTATTCGGAAGGGGTCGACATGTTCACCGTGCTCGGGACCGTGCTGATCCTTGCCGGCAATCTGATCAACCTCGCCGCGCGGCGGCGAGTGGTTGAGCCGGTTGAGGTGCCTTGAGGTTCAGTTGGCCGCCCGCAGGGCCAGCCGCACCCGCTCTACGCCGTTGATGATCACCGCTTCCATCGCCGCCCTCGCCTCCTCGACGTCGCGGCGGCGGATGGCGTCGACAATGCGGCGATGCGTGATCTGCGCATTCTGGATTTCGCGAAGATCGGCGCTGGGCGACGACAGCTT
Organism: Mesorhizobium sp. IMUNJ 23232; assembly: GCF_044326205.1. NCBI lineage: Bacteria > Pseudomonadati > Pseudomonadota > Alphaproteobacteria > Hyphomicrobiales > Phyllobacteriaceae > Mesorhizobium > Mesorhizobium sp. IMUNJ 23232. The sequence continues at coordinate 82,704 of NZ_JBIRCY010000029.1, read as the reverse complement.
GAAGACGCCGACGAGCGCCGCCTCGATCAGGCTGCCGACCGAACGCATGAACGGGTTGCGCGACGCTTCGGCCACCGCGAGGTGGAACCGCAAATCGGCCATGGCGTGGCTTTCGGCGCTATGGTTCGTCTCGCCCATCGTGTCGGCAAGCTGCTGCAGCATCACGACGTCGTCTTTCGTCGCGCGTTCGGCGGCAAGGCCCGCCGCATAGGGCTCGAAGGCCAGGCGAATCTCGCTGAGATGCACGAGAAATGCCTCGTCGATGCCGGCCTCGAAATGCCAGTTAAGAATGTCGGGATCGAACAGGCTCCAGCTTTCGCGGCTGGTCACCCGCGTGCCGATGCGGGCGCGCGGCACGATCAGGCCCTTGGCGGCCAGCGTCTTCAGCGCCTCCCGCAACACGGTGCGCGACACGCCGAAGCGGGCCATGAGTTCGCTGTCGCCGGGAAGTATCTCGCCGCTTGGAATGGAGCCCGAGACGATGTCGCGGCCGAGCGAATCGACGATGTGCGCGTGATTTGTGCGCAGCTTCTGGCCGGAGATCACCGTCTGGAGCAGACCCATCGTTGGATTTCGTAAGCCTCCAGATATCTCGTCTATCTCGACAATTGGCTGTTGCACCCAAACAACCCAGGAACACCCCTCATGCGAAGAGTGTTCCTGACATCAGCCTCTCAGTGGTTGTCCCTCGGAATCCCCATCGTCTGGGCGATGCGCTGGTATTTCACCGCCGGTTCGAGCACCGCGCCGGTCTCCATCTGGCCGACCATCGAACGCTGGATCTCCTGCCACGGCGACTGGTGGGGCGGATACTTGTAGCCGCCATTGGCCTCCAACTCCGCGCGGCGGCGCTCAAGCTCCTCGGCGGAGACGAGGATGTTCGCCGTGCCCTTTCCGAGGTCGATGCGAACGCGGTCGCCGGTCTTCAATATGGCGAGACCACCGCCGGCCGCCGCTTCCGGAGACGCATTGAGGATCGACGGCGAACCCGACGTGCCCGACTGGCGGCCGTCACCGATGCAGGGCAGCGAGTGGATGCCCCGCTTCAAGAGATAGTCGGGTGCGCGCATATTGACGACTTCCGCAGCACCCGGATAGCCGATCGGCCCGACGCCGCGCATGAACAGCACGGATGTCTCGTCGATGCCGAGGTCGGGATTGTCGATGCGCGCGTGATAGTCCTCCGGGCCGTCGAACACCACGGCCGGCCCCTCGAAGGCATTGGGGTCCTTCGGGTTCGAGAGATAGCGGTCGCGAAACTCCTGCGAAATGACGCTGAGCTTCATGATCGCCGAGTTGAACAGATTACCGCGCAGCACGCGGAAGCCCGCATGTTCACGCAGCGGCCGGTCGATCGGACGGATCACCTTCTCGTCCTCGATCTTGGCGTTGCGGCAATTCTCGCCCATCGTCTTGCCGTTGACGGTCATGGCGCCTTCCTCGATCAGGCCCTGGCGCATCAACTGGTTGACCACGGCCGGCACGCCGCCGGCATGATGATAGTCCTCGCCGAGATATTCGCCGGCCGGCTGGAGATTGACCAGCAGCGGGATTTCTTCCCCATAGGTCTGCCAGTCGTCGATCGTCAGTTCGACGCCGACATGGCGGGCGAGGCCGTTGAGATGGATCGGCGCATTGGTGGAGCCGCCGATCGCCGAATTCACGCGGATGGCGTTGATGAAGGCCTCGCGGGTGAGGATGTCGGAGGGTTTCAGGTCCTCATTGACCATCTCGACGGCACGCTTTCCGGTGAGATAGGCCATTTCCTGGCGGTCGCGGTGCGGCGCCGGGATAGCGGCCGAGCCGGGCAACTGCATGCCCAGTGCCTCGGCCAGCGAATTCATCGTCGTCGCCGTGCCCATGGTGTTGCAGTAGCCGGTCGACGGCGCCGACGACGCGACCAGCGCGACGAATCCGGCATAGTCGATCTCGCCGGCAGCCATCATCTCGCGTGCCTTCCAGACGATGGTGCCGGAACCGGTGCGCTCGCCGCGGAACCAGCCGTTGAGCATCGGGCCGACCGAAAGCGCGATTGCCGGAATGTTGACGGTGGCAGCCGCCATCAGGCAGGCCGGCGTGGTCTTGTCGCAGCCGATGGTGAGCACGACGCCGTCAAGCGGATAGCCGTACAGCACCTCGACGAGGCCGAGATAGGCGAGATTGCGGTCGAGGGCTGCGGTCGGGCGCTTGCCGGTTTCCTGGATCGGATGGACGGGGAACTCGAACGCGATGCCGCCCGCCTCGCGGATGCCTTCGCGAACGCGCTTGGCGAGATCGAGATGGTGGCGGTTGCAGGGCGACAGGTCGGATCCGGTCTGGGCAATGCCGATGATCGGCCGGCCCGACTGGAACTCCTCCTGGCTGATGCCGTAGTTCATGTAGCGCTCCAGATAGAGCGCGGTCATGTCGGGGTTGCCCGGATTGTCGAACCACGCCTGGGAGCGGCGCGTCATCTTTCCGTTCGGGTGGTGGGCTCCGTTTCCTGGCTTGCTCATCTGCTTGCTTCCTGCCTGACAGTTTCTTCAGTCTTCGAAGGGATCGGTGAATGCATGCCGGCCGACCATGAAGGCGTCGGCGACATGGCGCAGCGGGCGGAGGTCGACATCGCTTGCGCCAGCGGCGATCAGTTCCGCGAAATGCCGGTAGATGTCGGCATATTCGACATCGCCCTCGTCAACGACCAGTTCGCCCTTGATGAACAGCTTGGCTCCGCCGGATTGCAGCAGCAGCTCGCCATCATCGGTGATGACACGGATGTCCCAGGTCTGTGGGCCGGTCTGGCGCCAGTCAAAAATGGCGCTGGCGCGGTCTTCTCCGGCGCTGTCGGCGAAGACGAGGTCGGCGGCGATCGGCTGGGCGCGGTTTTTTGGAAAGAGCAGCGTCGCCGAAGTGAGGAAGATCGGCATCGGCAGGATTTCAGTGACGATCGACAGCGCATTGATGCCGGGATCGAACACGCCGAAACCGCCCGGCTCCCAGATCCAGGCCTGGCCGGGATGCCATTTGCGCACGTCTTCCTTCCAGTCGACTCTCAGCGAACGGACAGTACGGTTGGCGAGCCAGGCTTTCGCCTTGGCAACGCCGGCGGCATGACGCGAATGCCAGGTGGCGAACAGCGAGACCTTTTCAGCCTTCGCCGAAGCAATCAGGTCATCGAGTTCGGAAACGGTGGCGCCGGGCGGCTTTTCCAGAAGCACATGCTTTCCGGCGGCAAGAGCCTTGACGGCCGCCGAATGGCGCGGACCGGGCGGCATGCACAGCGCGACCGCATCAAGGTTCTCGACGCCTTCCAGCAGCGATTCGATGTCGGGAAAGCTTGATACTCCCTCGATCGTGCCATGACGGCTGGCGGTGGCGACCAGTTCGAAATCGCGGTTGCCCCGGATCGAAGGCACATGCTGGTCGCGCGCGATCTTGCCGACGCCGACGATGGCGATGCGGATGGGAGCCATGGGAAAACTCCTTCTACAGCGCCTTTACCGAAAAACCCGATTCCTTGTCGGTTGCGAGCGAGTTGCGCAGCGGCAGCGAAAAAGGTTTTGCCTCGATCTCGAACACATCGCCGTCCTGCGGCTTGATGCCATCCGAGAAGGACAGTGTCGCCGTACCGAAGAAATGCACATGCACGTCGCCGGGACGGCGGAACAGATCATATTTGAAATGATGGTGCTCGAGATTGGCGATCGTATGGGACATGTTGTCCTCGCCAGACAGGAACGGCTTTTCCCAGATCACCTTTCCATCCCGCCGGATGCGTGAAAAGCCCTCAACATGGCCGGGCAGCGGGCCGGTCAGCAGTTCCGGGCCGATCGAGGCCGGGCGCAGCTTCGAATGCGCCAGCCACAGATAGTTCTGCCGCTCGGTGACGTGGTCGGAGAACTCGTTGCCGAGCGAAAACCCGATACGGAACGGCGTGCCGTCCGGGCCGATGACGTAGATCGCGGCGATCTCCGGTTCCTCGCCGCCGTCCTCCGCGAAGGAAGGCGAGACAAGTGGTGCGCCCGGCGCGATGACGCTGGAGCCGTCGCCCTTGAAGAACCATTCGGGCTGCGCGCCGACTTCGCCCGGCTTCGGCTTGCCGCCCTCGACGCCCATCAAAAACATACGCATCGAATCGGTCGGTTTTTCGGCGGAAGTCGCCGCCTTGTGCATCTTGTCGCGGCCTTCGGCCGAGCCGAGATGGGTAAGGCCGGTGCCGGCCAACATCAGGTGTGACGGATCGGGATGGTCGATGGGGGCAAGCACCCTGCCCTCGGCAAGTGCCGCCGCAAGGTCGACCGCCGGCCCGGCCGGCAGCCCTGCCACGGTTGCGTCAAGGCTCTTTCCATCGGCGATGGCGCGCTGCGCCAGATCGTAGGTCGAGGCCACGCCGCCCACCAGTTTTGCCGCGCCGCTGTCGTCGACCGCCGCGACTCGCCGTTCGCCATTGTGGGTGAGCTGAACCAATCTTAATGCCATAGTCGCTTACCGGCAAAATGCCGGCTCCTCCCTGGGGTCGCCATTCAACAGTCATATAGTACGACTTTTTGGCACTGTATAGCGTGACGCAGCGTGACATTTAGGACTATCAGCACCAACCGCGTGTCCACCTAGAAGCGGTGGTTTCACATCGGCTGTTTGCCGATCTCGTCCAGAACATGCTGATGCAGCGCGGCTGCCGCCGGCGACAGTACGCGGTCGCGCAGCTTGATGAGGCTGTAGGGCTGGACGTCGATGTCGAAGTCGGTCGGCAGCACATCGATCGCCCCGGCAAGGCCGTGCTCACCCCCGATGAAGCGCGCCACCTCGACTGACACAGGGGAGATCGCGTCGGATTGCGCGACCATGACGAGGGTCAGCAACAGCGAGCCGGTGTTGAGCACGCGCTCGGGCAGCGGGATGCTGCGCGACAGCAGGATGCGCTCCATGGTGCGCCGCAGCAACGATCCCGCCGGCTGGAACACCCAATCATAGTCCGCCAGCCGCTCGGCCGGCACCACGCCGCGCCCGGCCAGCGGATGGCCGCGTCGCACGATCAGGCAAGCCCGCTCGACGCCGATCTCGCGGCTCTCGAACAGGCGCGGATTAAGATCGTCGGGGATGCGCGCGATGATGAAATCGTGCCGCGAGGCGAGCAGTTCGCGCGCCAGCACCGCACTGGTGTCGATCTGGATATTGACCTCCAGGCGGGGGTTCTTCTCGCGCATCTTGCGGATCGCCGGCACGGCGAGTTCGATCGCCGGCGCGGTGACGGCGCCGACGAAGACGGAGCCGCCCTTGCCGAGCCTGAGATCCGAGATTTCCCGGTCGACCTCGCGCAGTTCCAGCAGGATGGCGCGTGCCCGGCGCGCCAGCGCCTGCCCGTAGGGTGTAAGTCCGACGCCACGCGACAGGCGCTCGCAGAGCGGCACCTTCAAAATGCCTTCCATCTCAGAAATCATGCGTGAGGCGGCCGGCTGTGACATGCCGAGCACCTGCGCGGCGGCGCTGACCTGACCATGGTCGTCAAGCGCGACAATCATGCGCATATGAGCCAGCTTCAGCCCGCTGCGCAGCAGCGCGTCGGCGCCCAATCCGGGGTTTTCGACCCTTTCCGGTGCACCTAAATCGGTTCGTATGGCCGGCATCGCAAAAATCCTCCCTGCCGCTGCGGCAGCGAGCCTTATACCGAAATTGTTATAGTGATCGTCATAATTTTAATTTGACAGTTATATCGATTTGAGAACAGGGTCGGATTGTCTCGGGTTTTCCCTTGGCAGCGCGAGGGTTTGCGTGTGTCACGGGGCTCCCCGAGTGGCGGGAGGAATAAGCAGAAAAACAATGACGCCCGTAAGGGCCGGCTCAGTGACCGGGCGACCGCGCAAGGCGCCTGGAAATCCTAAAGGGAGAAATTACCGTGAACTTCACCAGAAGAACCATTCTTGCCGTCGCGGCAGCGGGCTTCGCCGCCTGTTCCGCTCTGTCCATGCCGGCCTTCGCGCAGGACAAGGGCATCGTCGGCGTGCTGATGCCCACCAAGACCTCGCAGCGCTGGATCAACGACGGCGACGCTGTCAAGTCGCAGCTCGAGGCCCTGGGCTACACCGTCGACCTGCAATATGCGCAGGACGACATTCCGAACCAGCTCAGCCAGTTGGAAAACGAGATCACCAAGGGCCCGAAGGCGCTGATCATCGCCTCGATCGACGGCACCACCCTGTCGGACGCGCTGCAGAAGGCCGCCGACGCCGGTGTCGTCGTCGTCGCCTATGATCGCCTGATCAAGAAGACCCCGAATGTCGACTACTACACGACCTTCGACAATTTCGGCGTCGGCGTCATCCAGGCCAATTCGCTGGTCAAGGGCCTCAAGGAGCGCTTCCCCGACACCAAGCCGTGGAACGTCGAGCTGTTCGGCGGCTCGCCGGACGACAACAATGCCTTCTTCTTCTATGACGGCGCCATGAGCGTTCTGCAGCCGCTGATCGACGACGGCTCCATCAAGATCAAGTCCGGCCAGACCGGCATGGACAAGGTCGGCACGCTGCGCTGGCTGGCTGCGACCGCCCAGGCCCGCATGGACAACCTGCTCTCCGCCAACTATTCGGACGGCAGCCGTGTCGACGGCGTGCTTGCTCCCTATGACGGTCTTTCCCGCGGCATCATCGCTTCGCTGCGCGCCGTCGGCTATGGCACCGCCGACCAGCCCTGGCCGATCGTGACCGGCCAGGACGCCGAGACCGCTTCGGTCAAGGCGATCATCGCCGGCGAACAGTATTCGACCGTGTTCAAGGACACCCGCGAACTCGCCAAGGCAACCGTCGAGCTGGTCGACAAGGTTCTGTCGGGCGGCAAGCCGGAAGGCCTCGACGAGAAGACCTACAACAACGACGTGAAGGTCGTCCCCTCGATCCTGCTGACGCCGCATGATGTCGACAAGTCGAACTACCAGGCGCTGGTGGTCGACTCCGGCTACATCAAGGCCGACGAGCTCAAGTAATCGCAGTCGCCAGGCTTGGGGGTTCCGCTCTATATGCGGAACCCCTTTTCGTTGGCCTGCGGCCCCGGTATTGTTTGCAACGACCGTGCGCTAGTCCGGCGGCACGAGGGGCGATCTCGAATTTTGATCGAGTATCGGAACTGTCCGGATGCCGGATCCCGTTTCCGGTTCGATGCTGGGAGGAGTGGTATTCCTGATGGCTTCGACGATTTTGGAGATGCGCGACATCACCAAGACGTTCCCCGGCGTGAAGGCGCTGTCGAACGTCAACCTCAACGTTGAGGAAGGCGAGATCCATGCGGTGGTCGGCGAGAACGGCGCCGGCAAGTCGACATTGATGAAAGTGCTTTCGGGCGTCTATCCCACAGGCACCTATGACGGCGCGATTGTCTATCGCGGGCAGGATTGCCATTTCAAAGGCATCCACGACAGCGAACGCCTGGGCATCGTCATCATCCACCAGGAACTTGCGCTGGTGCCGATGCTTTCGATCACCGAGAACATCTTTCTGGGCAACGAGCACGCGACATACGGCGTCATCGACTGGAACGCCAACGAGACGCGCACGCGCGCGCTGCTGAAGAAGGTCGGGCTGAGCGAGGACCCCAACACGCTGATCACCAACATCGGCACGGGCAAGCAGCAGCTCGTCGAAATCGCCAAGGCGCTGAGCAAGGAAGTCAAGTTGCTCATCCTGGACGAGCCAACCGCCAGCCTCTCGGAGAAGGACAGCCAGGCGTTGCTCGACCTGTTGCTCGAGTTCAAGCGGCAGGGCATCACCTCGATCCTCATCTCGCACAAGCTCAACGAGATCAACCGGGTCGCCGACAAGGTGACCGTGATCCGCGACGGCCAGACCATCGAGACGCTCGCCAAGAAGGATATCAGCGAGGACCGTATCATCACCTCGATGGTCGGCCGCTCGCTCGACGACCGCTATCCGCCGCGCGAGCCGAACATCGGCGAAACGATATTCGAGGTGAAGAACTGGTCGGTGTACCACCCGATCCATGTCGAGCGGCAGGTCATCAAGGGCATCGACATCAATGTGCGCAAGGGCGAAGTGGTCGGCATAGCCGGACTGATGGGCGCCGGGCGCACCGAATTCGCCATGAGCCTGTTCGGCCGGTCCTATGGTCACCGCATCACCGGCGAGGTGCTGCTCAAGGGCAAGTCGATCGACGTCTCCACGGTCAGCAAGGCCGTGGAGCACGGGATCGCCTACGTCACCGAGGACCGCAAGACCTACGGTCTCAATCTGATCGATCACATCAAGCACAACGTCACGCTGGCCAATCTGGGCGGCGTTTCGACCAATGCGGTGATCGACGATCTGCGCGAGCTCGCCGTCGCCAACGAATACCGCAAGAAGACGAACATCCGCGCCTCGAGCGTCTATCAGATGACTGGCAATCTTTCGGGCGGTAACCAGCAGAAGGTCGTCCTCTCCAAATGGCTGTTCGCCAACCCGGAACTGCTGATCCTCGACGAGCCGACGCGCGGCATCGACGTCGGCGCCAAATACGAGATCTATACGATCATCGCCCGCCTCGCGTCGGAAGGTAAGGCGATCATCGTCATCTCGTCGGAGATGCCCGAACTGCTCGGCATCACCGACCGCATCTATGTCATGAACGAAGGCCGCATCGTCGGCGAAATGCCGGCCAGCGAAGCAAGCCAGGAAAAGATCATGCGCGCAATCGTTCGGGGAGAAGGGAAAGCATCATGACAACGGACACCACTCCCGCCCCCCAGAGCGGCGTCGCTTCCGAGGTGCAGCCGCCGCGCGTTGCCGTTTCGGCGCTCGTCACCAATCTTCGCGACTACGGCCTCATTCTGGCGCTGATCGCGATCATGATCTTCTTCCAGTTCACGACCAACGGCACGCTGTTCAAGCCGGTGAACCTCAGCAATCTGGTGCAGCAGAACAGCTTCATCATCGTGATGGCGCTGGGCATGCTGCTGGTGATCGTCTCCGGCCATATCGATCTCTCCGTCGGCTCGGTCGCCGGCTTCATTGGCGCGTTGGCGGCCATGATGATGGTGATCTGGCCGCTCGGCTTCCTGAGCAACCCGCTCGTCGTGTCGATCGTCTGCCTGATCGTCGGCGCGGCCATCGGTGCGGCACAAGGCTATTGGATCGCCTATCACCGCATTCCGAGTTTTATCGTCACCCTCGCGGGCATGCTGATCTTCCGCGGCATCTGCCAGGCGCTGCTCGGCGGCGGTTCGTCGGTCGGGCCGCTTCCCGATGGCTTCAAGGCGTTGAGCTCGGGCTTCATTCCCGACCTGATCGGCACATGGACGATCGTCCCCCCGATCGTAAATGCCGCCGGCAAGACGATCGTGGGCAGCGGTCTTTCGCTCCACATGACGACGATCGTGATCGGCATCATCGGCGTGCTGGCTTATATCTATTTCGGCCTCAAGGCGCGCCGCACACGCGAGAGCCACGGCTATGAGGCCGAGCCCTTCGCCTTGTACACCGCCAAGACACTGGTGATCAGCGCCCTGGTATTGTTCCTCGTCTACCAGTTCGCGACCTATCGGGGCCTGCCCATCGTGCTCGTGGTGATGGGATTGCTGATTGCGCTGTTCATGTTTGTCACCAAGCGGATGACGATCGGCCGCCGCATCTACGCCTTGGGCGGCAATGCCAAGGCCGCGCAACTGTCGGGCATAAACATTGAGCGGCTGACCCTTTATGTGTTCATCAACATGGGCGTGCTGTCGGCGCTCGGCGGACTGATCATCGCCGCGCGCCTTGGGCAGGCGGTGCCCGCGGCCGGCCTCGGCAGCGAGCTCGACGTCATCGCCGCCGTGTTCATCGGCGGCGCCTCGGCGATGGGCGGCGTCGGCCAGGTCATCGGCGCTGTGGTCGGCGGCTTCATCATGGGCGTGATGAACAACGGCATGTCGATCATGGGCGTCAATGTCGACTGGCAGCAGGTGGTGAAGGGCCTGGTGCTGCTCGGCGCGGTCGTCTTCGACGTCTACAACAAGAAGAAGGGCTGAGGCGCAGGAAGCCCAAAGCCGGTGGTTCAGTTTGCTTTGGGTGCCTTGTCCAACGCGCGGTTGAGCAGCGCGGCCAGCCGGTATCCGCCCTGCTTCAGCCGTTTGCGCACGATCGGCCAGTTGTCGTCGAGATAGGTTTTCGGCAGCCACGGCAGCACGTCGCGGCGGCGGGTTTCGAGGCGCGGATCGGCGAAAATCGTGTCGCGGGCTATGTCCCTGCCCTCCAACGCCGAGTCGGCTGGCGTCGAACTGGTGTCCGGCACGATAGCATCCGCCTCGACCGCGACGGCCAGCGTCTGCCAGTCCTTTCCCCGGCTTTCGATGATCGCGTCGTCCCAGACGTCGTGAAGCCTCGTCACCGAACCGTCGAGCACCACCGCCGTTGCTCCCGTATCGGCGCTGGTGTGCAGCGGCTGGTGCAGGTCGCCGACGAGATGGATCAGATATTTGAGCGCGGTGACGCGAGCCGTCGCCGGATTGGAACGATCCGCCAGCACTGCTGTGTACCTGTCGATCGCTGCAACGATACAGCGGCCGGTCTTGCAGACTGTTGCGGCATCGTAGCCGGAATGGTCGAGCGGCAGGCGCACCACATGCGATGGCTGGTCCGGAATGCGCAGCGCCTTGATCAGGTCCGCCCACAGCGACACGTCCGCCATGCTTTTCGCGCCTTCCGTGGCGAGCAGCGCGTCGACCTCGGCGCGCGACTCCGGCGACAGATGGCGCTCGGCGATCTCGGCGACGATGGCATGGCCAGCACGTCCCCACGCGAACGCTTGGCTGGAAGCACCCGCAACGATCAGCAATGCGAACAGGATTGCTTTCATCGCCGTCACGATAGCGCCGATCATGGCGGATATCAGCCGGCCGGACAGCCGTCGGCTCGGATCGAAATCAGGAAAGCGCCTCAATGATCTCGGCGGCGGTGAGCAGGTCGGAATATTTCTGGCCCATGTCGAACAGGTTCGCGTGATGCGGCCCCAGTGCACGGTCGCCGACGCAGTCGGTGGCAACGACCGTGCGGTAGTTGAGGCTCATGGCATCGATGACGCTGGCGCGCACGCAGCCGCTGGTGGTGCAGCCAGTGACGACCAGCGTGTCCACGCCGCGACGAAACAGATTGGCCGCCAGCGGCGTGCCGAAGAAGGCCGAGGCCTGCGTCTTGCGTACGATGATCTCTCCGGGACGCGGCGCCAGCGCGTCGACCACCTGGCTCTCATAGGCGCGCTCCGTGAGGGTTTGCAGCCGCTGCAGTTTTTCCGACCACAGGCTGGCATCCGATCCGTCCTCCGCATAGACGATACGGGTGAAGACGACCGGCAGGCCGCGCGAGCGAAAAAAGTCGAGTAGCGGGCGCGTCGTGATCACCGCCTCGGCAATGTTGCCGCCGCCGAGAATCTCCGGATCGTGAAAACCGTTGACGAAATCGATGACGAGCAGCGCCGGGGCTTTGCCGAAACCCGTCCTGCCGCCGAACTGCTGGCGGGCGTAGACTTCTGTGTCATCCGAACTCATCGTCCCTCCCCCCCTTTCGCGTTTTCCACAAATCACGGCCCAGGAAATCGTCACGCCGCACGGTTATCGGCGCTTATCGGATGCCGGCAAAATAATTCAACGACCGGCGGAGATCTTCGCCCTCATAGCCCCGGCCGATAACCACGATCGTGTCGTCCTCGCGGGCGTCATCCTGCTCCGGAAGAATCTCCGGTGCCTGCACGATCTTGCGCACGCTCTGCAAAAGCAACCGCCCGGCCGGCGTGCGCACCACGCCCTTGACGCGCATCACCTGGTCGCCGCGCGCGTGAAGCAGCGCCGACAGCCAGACGCCGAACACCGTCCAGTCGACCGTCTCGTCCAGCATGAGCCGCGTGGCAAAGATCGGCGCGGCACTTTCGCCGGAGAGATCCGGAAGGTCGACCGGCTCTGCCCCGGCATCCTGCGGCGGGGGCGCTTCCGATCCATTGATCGCGCCGCCAATCGCGGCACCGGGATTGAGGCGTTTCAAGGTGGCGACGAGCCGCGCCAAGGTTTTCGGCTCGACCGCGTCGAGTTTTGTAACGATCAATCGATCGGCGATCTCCGCCTGCCGCCGCCCGAGCGGCTCGGAGGCCAATTGCGACAGGCCGTGCAATCCATCGACCGTGACAACGATCTCGGTGACGACGATGTGATGGATCAACACAGGATCGGCACGAATCGCCTCGACGATAGCGCCCGGATCGGCCAGGCCGCTGGTTTCCAGCACGATGCGTTGCAGCCGGCTTTCGCTCGAAAGCGAGCGGCTGCGCTCATCGCACAGGGTTCGCAGGGCGACGATAAGGTCAGCGCGTCCGGCGCAGCAGGCACAACCGCCCGCCAGTACCGTCAGCGCCGACGATTTCGCCAGAAGCGCGTCATCGACCGGCGTCTCCGCCGCCTCGTTGACGATGACATGCGCATCCCTGAATTGGCCATGATGCAACTGGTGGCGCAGCCATGTCGTCTTGCCGGAGCCGAGGAACCCGCCGAGCACAGTGAGCCGCATCCGGGTCTCGGCGCCGTCCACCGTCACGCCGCCTCGCGGCCGCCGGCAGCACCCAGGAAGCGCGGATCGAGCGGATCGACCGGCCGGCCGATCATCCTTTCCGCCTCGATCCAGAACTCTTCCAGGTTCTGTACGATCACTTCCTGGCCGGAAAGCGCGGAAAGCTGGATGCCGGGAATGATCGCACCATCATGCGCGGTCAGGCCATAGGAAGGCAGGACCGACTTCAGCACCTGCGAGCGGCGAAAGCGCGCGCGCAACCGCTCCCCCGGACCGGCGGCGCCCGCCTCGGTCCAGTGTCCCGGCGCAGCGGGATTTCCGCAATTCGCGCACATCTTTTCGTGTCTCCTTGGTGGGAAGTGCGGCGACAGTGCCACCCTCCCCTCTGATCACCTGCCGTCAGATGACCTCAGGCCGCGCCTTGCCCGAGAACGGAAAACGCTTGCGGAAATCCTCGGCGATCTCCTCGAACGTCATCCATTTCACGCCGTCATGGCCGTTGATGTATTCGATCAGGCGCTCCAGCATCAGCAGCACCTGCGGCCGGCCGCTGACGTCGGGATGGATGGTGAAGGGAAACACGCCATAATCCATCTCGCGATAGACCCAGTCGAACTGGTCGCGCCACATGCTCTCGATATCGCGCGGGTTCATGAAGCCGTGGCTGTTCGGCACCTTCTTCATGAACATCATCGGCGGCAGGTCGTCGACATACCAGTTGGCGCCGATCTCGACGAGGTCGATCTCCTTGCCGTGCTTGAGCGGATGCATCCACTCCTCGGCCTTCTTTGAATAGTCGATGACGTTCCAGCTATCGCCGACACGGGCATAGAAGGGCTGGAAGTCGCGATAGCCCTGGCTGTGGTCATACTTGAAGCCGTATTTCTGCAGGAGCGCGGCGGTCGAAGCCGACATTTCCCACCACGGCGCCACATAGCCGCGCGGCTTCTTGCCGGACAGCTTTTCGATCAGGTCGACCGACTTGGCCAGCACCGCCTCTTCCTGGGTCGGCGTCATGGCGATCGGGTTTTCGTGCAGATAGCCGTGCGCACCGATCTCATGACCCTCGTCGACGATGCGCTTCACCTGATCGGGAAAGGTCTCGATCGAGTGGCCGGGAATGAAGAAGCTTGTCTTGAGCTTGTATTTCTTGAACAGGTTGAGCAGCCGGATGTTGCCCACCTCGCTGGCGAAGATGCCGCGCTGGATGTCGGACGGAGAATCGCCGCCGCCATAGGATCCGATCTGGCCGGCGACTGAATCGATGTCGGTACCGAACGCGCAGATGATTTCTTTCTTGGCCATCTCCACTCTCCCATCAAGGCTGCCCCAGGCAGCGTACTGGATCACTCGTTCCGCAGCGGATTGGATCACGGCTTGATTGAAAAATCCAGAATATTCTTTATCCCTGATAAGGGCTTAAGCCCCACAAGCTGAAGATTAAGATTAGGATCGCATCAATTGATGCGGGATTCATATTGCCGGATTTGCGGCATCAGGCGCAATCCGGAAGGGAGGAAAAGAATGCAGCTCACCGTCGAAATCCCAGGCATGATCTTCGATGCACGGCTTGAAACCGGCAAGGCGCCGAAGACCTGCGCCGCCTTCGCCAGCCGCCTGCCCTTCGAAGGCAAGGTCGTGCATGTGCGCTGGAGTGGCGAGGCCGTATGGATACCGCTGGGCGACACCGATTTCGGCGTCGGCTACGAGAACCATACGAGCTATCCGGCACCTGGCCAGATTCTCCTCTATCCCGGCGGCATTTCCGAGACCGAGATCCTGCTTGCCTATGGCGGTGTGCATTTCGCCTCCAAGATGGGACAACTGGCCGGCAACCATTTCATCACGCTTACCTCCGGACTGGACCGTCTGTCGGAAATCGGGCGACTGGCGCTGTGGGAAGGCGCGCAGCCGATCAGGTTCCGGAAAGTGTAAGCCGTCCGACAGGCATCCATTTCGGCCTTCACCTTCAAACCGGGTTCGCGGCCGACCGCCGAATCATCACTGTTGACTCGCTCGTTTGTTCATGATTTGTTCATGTTTGTTGAGGGCGTAAGGAGTTCTTAGTTAGTAGGGAGTTTAAAATGTATCAGACCGAGTTCGAGTTCATGGCAGGGAGACCTCGCCCAAAATATCCGGAACGGCTGTTCATAGGGGTTTTTCCCGGTCATGAAACGGCACGAGCAATCGACCAATTCAGCAGGAAATTTTCCAGGGAGCTTGGCCTGACCGGCAGCCTCTTGAAGGTTTTGAGGCTGCACACCTCAATCGCACATGTAAGCGACCGAAAGCATCTGCGTAGTGCCGATGCTTTCGCAGCGGAACTCGCCGCCAACGCTGTAGACATCCCTCCGTTTGAGCTGACTTTCAGCCGGATGGGCAGCTTCCGAGGCGTCCCCAAGAGGGGGCGACCATTACTCCATCCTCTGGTGCTTGTGGCGGACGAAGGGCCGGTTCAAAAACTCTACGATGTCCTCGGTACCAATTTGCGGAAATTTCGTTTCCCCATTCCCGAGGAATACTGGCCACATTTGACACTACCCTACAATGAGCAATTCGTTCCGATGCGGAGCATTGAACCTATCACTTTGCAGATAGACGAATTTGCTTTGGTTCACAGCGAGCTATGGCTTACGAAATACAACATTATTCGTCGATGGAAGTTGCATTAGAAGGACAGCGATAGTCAGTGATGACGGTGTTCATGAAGTAGACCGCCATCCGAGCGAACATCAGTTCCGCGCCGCCAGCCAGTCGGCATAGGCGCGGATACCTTCTTCGAGCGGCACCTTCGGGCTGTATCCCAGGTCGCGTTTCGCTGCCGAAATGTCGAACCGCGCCTGCACGTCGTCGACCGGGTCTCGGCCGGCACCCATGGTGATGTCGGCCTGCGGCAGCACCATCTTCATCGTCCGCGCGACCTCGGCGAGCACGACATAGCTGCCGCCTGTGATCGTATAGCTGCGTCGCGGCAGTTTTTCCGCGTCGAGCGCAAGTACGAGCGCGGTGGCGACGTCGTCAACATGAACATATTGTCGGTAAAAATCGCGGCCGAACGGGAAATGCGTGCTGCGGCCCGCTTGCGCGTCCAAAATCATCGTGCGGATCGCGCAGTCGGTGGTGCGCCCCGGCCCATAGACCCAGGCGGGTCGAATGCTCACGCCGTCCAGGCCATGCTGAAGGGCATAGCCGTCCAGCAAATGCTCGCCGGCCGCCTTGCTCGCCCCATAGACGCTGGTCGGCTTCAGCGGCACGTCCTCGGGCACGAGGTCAAGACCGGCGGGCGTATTGCCGTAGGCGCTGACCGACGAACAGGTCACGACGCGCCGCATTTTCCGGACCCGCGCCAGTTCCAGGATATTCGCCGTACCGGCGACATTGGACTGGATGATCAGATACGGATTGTCCCGCGCCACCATCGGCCCGGAAATCGCGCCGCAGTGGACTGTCGCCGTCGCGCTGGCGGCGAGGTCGTAGAGGCGGTGGGTCTCACCGAGATCGCAAGCGACGATCTCATCGCCTCCGCTGCGGTCGACCGCAATAACATGATCGCCGCGCTCGCGGAGCGTGCGGTGCACGGCACGGCCGATGAGCCCGGCCGCGCCGGTAAGCAGAATCGTTCCGGTCATTTCATTTCCCGTGCAGGCGTGGCGGCGGACGGCTGTCGCCGCCCGCGAGACAGATCACACACCGATCGGCATGTGCTCGGCCGAGCGCGTGACGGCGCGCGGCGCGGTGAGTTCCTTCCACTGCGACAGCGCGCGGTTGACCTCCGGGAACGGCTTGCGCCTGACCAGCTTGCCGCGGCCGGGTTTTGGCTGCGAGTTCTGGCCATACGACCACACCACCTCGCCGCGCGACAGCGTGTGGCGGGCCTGCCCGTTCACCTTGAAGCCCTCGAATACGTTGTAGTCGATGATCGACTTCTGGTTGGCGGCCGAAATCGTCTTCGACAGTTTCGGGTCCCATACCACCAGGTCGGCGTCGGAGCCGGGCAGGATCGCGCCCTTCTGCGGGTAGATGTTGAGGATGCGAGCGATGTTGGTCGAGGTCACCGCGACGAACTCGTTCTGCGTCAGCCGGCCGGTCTCGACACCCTTGGTCCACAGCACCGAAAGCCGGTCCTCGAGACCGCCGGTGCCGTTCGGGATCTTCGTGAAGTTTCCAAGACCGGTCCTCTTCTGCGCGGTGGTGAAGGCGCAATGGTCGGTGGCGACCACCTGCAGCGAGCCGGCAGCCAGGCCGGCCCACAGCGAGTCCTGGTGGCTCTTGTCGCGGAAGGGCGGGCTCATCACCCGCTGCGCGGCATAGTCCCACTGCTTGTTGAAATATTCCGTCTCGTCGAGCGTCAGATGCTGGATCAGCGGCTCGCCATAGACGCGCATGCCCTTCTGGCGGGCGCGGCGGATGGCTTCATGCGCCTGTTCGGACGAAGTGTGCACGATGTAGACGGGCACGCCGGCAGCGTCGGCGATCATGATGGCACGGTTGGTCGCCTCGCCCTCGACCTCGGGCGGCCGCGAATAAGCATGGGCCTCCGGCCCCGTATTGCCCTCGTTCATATATTTCTGCTGGAGCGCGGCGACTATATCGCCATTCTCGGCATGCACCAGCGGCAGCGCGCCAAGCGCCGCGCAGCGCTGGAACGAGGCGAACATCTCGTCGTCGTTCACCATCAGCGCGCCCTTGTAAGCCATGAAGTGCTTGAAGGTGTTGATGCCGCGCTCGATTACCTTCGGCATCTCGTCGAAATGTTTCTTCGACCAGCCGTTGACGCACATATGCAGCGAATAGTCGGAAGAGGCCTGTCGCTTCGCCTTGCCTTCCCAGTCGTCGAGCGCCGCGATCATGCCGGCCTCGCCCGGAATGACGAAATCGACCACCAGCGTGGTGCCGCCCGAAAGTGCCGCAAAAGTGCCGCTTTCCCAGGTTTCGGCGGCAGTGGTGCCCATGAACGGCATTTCGAGATGGGTGTGCGGATCGATGCCGCCCGGCATGATGTAGGCGCCCTCGGCGTCGACGGTCTTGTCGCCTTTCAGGTCCTTGCCGATGGCCGAGATCGTCTCGCCCTCGATCAGGATATCCGCCTCATAGGTGCGATCCGCGGCCACGATCGTTCCGCCCTTGATCACTGTCGACATCAAGCTTCTCCTCTTTCTGTGGTCATGCGACCGATCCCGTTGTTTCCCGGCGCCTCATTCTTCGGGCGGCGGAACCGCCCCCTTGCGCTCGACGATCAGCCTATAGGCTTCCGGTTCGCGATGCTTGGCAAAATTGAAGATGGTCTCGCGGTAACGTTTGCCGAGGTCGAGGTCGCAGCGCGCCGTGATGATCTCGTCCTCCAACGACACCGCCTGCGCAACGATCTCGCCCGACGGCGCGATGATGGCGCTCTGGCCGACCATGTTCGACCCCTCCTCCACACCGCATTTTGCCGTGCCGATCACCCAAGTCGCGTTCTGATAGGCGCCCGCCTGCATGGACAGATGATTGTGAAATTGCGTCAGGCTGTCGATGTCCGCATGTCCCGTGTGGTTGTATGGCGTGTTGTAGCCAAGCATGACCATCTCGACTTGCTGAAGGCCCATAACGCGGTAGGTTTCGGGCCAGCGGCGGTCGTTGCAGATGCACATGCCCATGACGCCCCCAAAACCGCGCCAGACCTGGAAGCCGAGATTGCCCGGCTCGAAATAACGCTTCTCCAGGTGCTGGTGGTCGCGCGGCTGCGGCTCGGCAAAACCCGGCAAGTGCACTTTCCGGTATTTGCCGATGATGGCGCCGGATCGATCGACCAGGATCGCGGTGTTGAAGCGCCGCTTGCGGCCGTCCTCGACCACCAGTTCGGCGAAACCCAGGTAGAAGCCGACCCCGAGCTTTTTCGCCTCGTCGAACAGCGGCTGGGTTTCCGGCCCCGGCATCTCCTTCTCGTAAAAACAGTCGAGCTCTGCCTCGTCCTCGATCAGCCAGCGCGGGAAGAAGGTGGTGAGCGCAAGCTCGGTGAAGACGACTAGTTCGGCCCCTCTGCCTTTCGCCTCACGCATCAGCGCGATCAGCCTCCTGACCGTATCCTTGCGGGTTTCCGACCTGGCGATCGGGCCCATCTGCGCCGCCGCCGCGTGAACGATGCGTGCCATCTGTCAGCCTCCCTTTTCCGGCTTGCCGCCGCGCGCCGCGACGAAGCGGTGGATTTCGGTGTGGTCGGCCGCCTTACCGAGCGCGGCCGAGGCTTCCGCCCAGAGCGCGGCGGCATCTCGCGCGCCCTCCGCATCGATGCCGAGTTGTTCGGACAGGTCGGCCGCGGTGCGCAAATCCTTCGCCATCAACGCCATCGAGAATCCCGAAGCGAACGTGCCCGACAGGATGAAGGGTTTCAACTTGAGTTCGGTCGAATTGTTCTTGCCGGTCGAGACGTTGAGCACGTCGACCAGCACGTTTGGGTCGACTCCGAATTTCTCGGCGATCAGAACGGATTCGCAAGCGGCGACAAGGCCGGCGGCGGAGACGTAGTTGTTGAGCGCCTTGACGGCATGGCCCGAGCCGGCCGCGCCGGTTGCGATGATGGTGCTGCCCATGGCGGACAACAGCGGCCGGGCGCGCTCGATCTGCGCCGGATCGCCGCCGGCCATAATCGCCAGCGTGCCGGCCACGGCGCGCTTGACGCCACCGGAGACCGGAGCATCGACGAGGAAGACGTCTCTTGCCGACAAATCCTCGGCAAGTTGCCGGGTCTCCATGGGCGCCGACGAACTCATGTCGATGACCAGGGAGCCCGGGGCCAGAGCTAGCGCCGCGCCCCCCGGCCCAAGCAGAGCATCGCGGACGATGCTCCCGTTGGGCAGCATGGTGATCACGATCGAAGCCCCCTGCGCGGCCGTTCGAGCCGATGCGCAGCCGATGCCGTGTGCCGCAACGAACGCCGCCAGCGCCTGTTCTGAAAGATCGCTGCCGCGCACGGAAAAGCCGGCCGCCACCAGCCGCAAAGCCATCGGTAGGCCCATCATGCCGAGGCCGATGAAGGCGATCGGCCCCGGATCGGAGGCGGCGTCAGTCAATCCCCATCTCCTTGAAAACCTCCTTGGCGATGCGGAAGCTGTCGAGTGCGGCCGGCACGCCGCAATAGACGCCGATCTGCAGGAAAATCTCCTTCAGTTCGTCCTTGGTCAGCCCGTTGTTGATCGCCCCGCGAACATGAAGCTTCAGTTCGTGAGGACGGTTGAGGGCCGCGATCATGCCGAGATTGAGCACTGAGCGCGTGCGCCTGTCGATACCAGGCCGGTTCCAGATCTCGTCCCAGCACCATTCGGTGGTGAGCTGCTGCATGGGCCAGTTGAAGTCGTCCGCCTGTTCAAGCGAGCGGTCGACATACTCCGAGCCGAGAACGGCGCGGCGCGTTTTCAGCCCGCGCTCGAATTTTTCCGACCTGGGTTTGCTGTCCGTCATAGCCAAGACTCCCGGATGTGAATCATATCCCGCCCGCTCCCCGTACCACGCGTTCGATCCCCAACGCGCAGCCGAGAAGACGCGTGTCGTCGCCATGCGGCGCCGAGACGAGGAAACTGGTCGGCAGACCGCCGCTGTCGCGGCCATTTGGCAGAGCGACACCGCAAAGGTCGAGCACATTGGTCACGGCCGTGTTGCGCAGCGCCCTGAGATTGACCTTGTGGAAAAGATCGTCGTCGGCGTCCAGCGGTGCCACCTCCGGCGCCGTGATGACCGTTGTCGGCATGGCCAGCAGCGCGCCTGCAAGTTCCGCCTCCACCATCGGGATGAAACGCTGGCGGCCGCGCTGGATCGACAGCACGTCGCGCGCCGACATTTTTTTGCCGCCGAGCATGCGGGAGAGCACGCGGCGGTCGATGCGGCTTCTCTGCTCGCCGTCTGCGATCTCCTGGTATTCGGTATAGGCTTCGGCGGCGATCAGCGTACCGAATTGCGCGGTCATCTCGATGACTCGGTCGAGCGCCTCGACCCGCTGCCGGCGGATGGTGGCTCCTGCCTTTGCCAATGCATCGAGGGAGCGTTCATAATTTTCCAGAACTGCCGGCTGGATATCGTCGGTGACGATATTGGTCGGCGCGACCAGCGTCAGCGAGCGCAGGTCGCCGCGCCGCACCGGCGACACCGCCTCGCCGCGCAGATACATGTCGAGCAACACGCAATCCTCGACCGAACGCGCCAGCGGACCGATCGTGTCATAGGTCGTGGCCAGCGGGATCAGACCGGTCTTGTCGATGCGGCCTGTGCTGGTCTTGTAACCGACCGTACCGTTGAAGGACGCCGGCACGCGCACCGATCCGCCCGTATCGGAGCCGACCGCGCAGGGCACGAGGCGCGCCGCAACCGCCGCACCCGAACCGGAGGAGGAACCGCCGGGAGAGCGCGGCGTGGCGCGGTCGTTGGGATTGAGCGCCGTGCCGAAATGCGGATTGAGGCCGAGGCCCGAATAGGCGAACTCGGTCATGTTGAGTTTTCCGACCGAAATCATGCCGGCGGCCGCCACGCTCGCCACGCATGGCATGTCGGCCGTCTTGGCCGGCGTATGGCGGAACAGGGCAGAGCCCGCCGTGGTCGGCGCGCCGGCGACGTCGAAAATGTCCTTCCAGGCGATCGGAACGCCATCCAGCGCCGACAGCGGACTGCCGTCGCGGTAGCGCGCCTCGGCTCGTCGCGCCTCGTCGAGTGCCCTGTCGGGAGTGACGGTTATGAAGATGTTGTCCGCCTTGGCCTTCGAGATACGGTCGAGCAGGCATTCGGTCACCGCCACGGGACCGGCCTCGCCGCTCCTGTAGGCCAGCGCGATGCCGGCTGCGGTGCGGTTGGCGATGCTATCGATGTCGGACACGTGCTGCTCCCTGTTCGCGGCGACCGGGTCGCCGGCAATGCCTTTCCCGCGCCGTGCGTCGCACGCGCGGCGTCTCGTCCGCCGCCTGGCGCCGGACCGGTTTTCGTTTGCATCTCCACGCGCCCGAGCGCCTCAACACATCGGCCGCGCAAAAAACTCCACCACGCGAGGCGACGACCCCGCATGCCCGCCCGCCCGCGCGCGGGTGGCAAAGATCCTTCTGTCCAGGAGCCGGCGGGATCGCCATGACGATCGGGACCGGTCTTCCCTATTCAAGCCGCGGCGGTAGCCCGCCGCGAGCGCTCGTTAATGCCCGGCATCCAGGTAGGGATCGCCGGCCGCGCCGGTGTCGACCTTACCCAGGATGTGGACGTCCTCGGTCTTCCAGCTCGCCACGACCGGGTCGCCGCGCTCCACCGGCTCGGCGAAATAGTCGCGGTCCGAGACATTGGCGACGAACACCTGGCCGCCCACATCCAGCGTCACCTTGACGTAGCTGCCCTGGTACTCGGTGGCCGAGACCACGCCCCAGACCGAGTTGACGGCGTTCGATGCGGCATCACCGTTTCGCTTGCGCAACGCGACACGGTCGCGCCGCACGGCGACCGACAGCGGCGAAGTCGGCTTGCCGCCTGTCGCGGGCGTCTCGAATTGCGAACCGTCGGCCGACTTCAAGCGGATCGTGCCGGGCGAGCCACCCTCGACCACCGATCCGGTCAGCACGTTCTGGCCGCCCATGAAGCGCGCCACATAGGGCGTCGCCGGCTTGTCGAAGATGACGTTGGCCGTGTCGGCCTGGTCGATGCGGCCCGTATCCATGACGACAACCATGTCTGCCAGCGCAATGGCTTCCGGCTGGGTATGGGTGACGTGGACGAAGGTGATGCCGAGTTCGTTCTGCAGGCTCTTCAGCTCGCCGCGCATCCTGAGCCGCAGGAATTCGTCCAGCGCCGACAGC
Source organism: Mesorhizobium sp. IMUNJ 23232 (assembly GCF_044326205.1). Taxonomy (NCBI): domain Bacteria; kingdom Pseudomonadati; phylum Pseudomonadota; class Alphaproteobacteria; order Hyphomicrobiales; family Phyllobacteriaceae; genus Mesorhizobium; species Mesorhizobium sp. IMUNJ 23232. Next base: position 60,407 of record NZ_JBIRCY010000029.1, on the reverse strand, counting down.
GGCTCGTCGAGCAGCAGCACCTTCGGGTTGGTGATCAGCGAGCGGGCGAGCGCCACGCGCTGCTGCTGGCCGCCGGAAAGCTGCGCCGGCATGCGGTCCTTCAGGTGGTCGAGCTGCACCCGCTGCAGCATCTCCAGTGCGCGTGCCCGCCGCTCTTCCTTGCCGACGCCGCGCATCTTCAGGTAGAAGGCGACGTTGTCCTGGATGGTGAGATGCGGGAACAGGGCGTAGCTCTGGAACATCATCGCCGTGCCGCGCTCGACCGGCGGTTTTCCCACCACCATGTCGCTGCCGATGTAGATTTCGCCCGAAGTCGGTGTCTCGTGACCGGCGATCATGCGCAGGATGGTGGTCTTGCCGCAGCCCGACGGACCGAGCAGGCAGCAATAGGAGCCGTGCGGGATGGTCAGGTTGATATCCTTGACCGCGTAGGAATTGCCGAACTGCTTGGTCACGTTGACCAGGCGGATATCGCCCGATCCCTGCGCCGCGCCGCTCTTGCCAGGTGAATTCGCCATACTTGTTATTTTCCGCGGGAACGTCTGCGTTGGATGAGGATGATCGACGACAGCGCGAGCCCGATCACGGCGAAGGAAACGATTGTGGTGACCGTGCCCAGCGCATAGAGCGCCGGAGAGGTGACGTTGGTGGTCATCGTCCAGATCTCGAGCGGCAGCGTGTTCTTGGTGCCGACGGTGAGCCAGCTTCTCGGGAACTCGTCATAGGACAGCGTGAAGCCGAACAGCGCCACCGCGATCATGCCGGGGAAGACGATCGGCACCACGACCTCCCTGACCGTCTGCCAGCGCGACGCGCCGAGATCGTGCGCCGCCTCCTCGTAGGAGGGGTTGAGGCGCCCGAGCACCGCGAACATGATCAGCAGGCCGAAGGGCAGCGCCCAGGAGAGATGCGCGCCGAGCGCCGATCCGTACCACGTCGCCGACAGGCCGAGATAACGGAAGGTGACGAGGATGCCGATCGACAGAACGAGGCCGGGAACGATCAGGCTGGCAATGGCCATGTAGAAGATCGCGGTCGACCCGCGGAACCGCTTGCGGAAGGCGAAGCCGGCGGTCACCGAGATCAGCACCGTCATGAACATGACGAGGATCGCCAGCGGCAGCGACCGGTTGAAGGCGCCGGCCACGTCGCCGGTGCGGCGCGGGCTGAACAATTCGTCGAACCACATGAAGCCGGGATCGCGCAGCGGGAAGACCAGCGAGGCCGACGGCCCCTGGAAGGACAGCACCAGAACCGCGATCATCGGCCCGTAGAGGAAGACGACGAACAGCGTGAACAGCAAGGCCAGGAGGTAGAAGGTCCAGGGCCGCGGTCCGTAGGAAGGTGAGGCGCCGGACATCAGCGGACAAGCTCCTTGCGCACGTCGACCAGCCGGAAGATGGCGGACGCGATGAGCAGCACCACGATCAGCAGGATCACCGCATTGGCGGCGGCGCGCGGATAATTGAGGAACTGCAGGTCATTGAAGATGCCCGACGTCGCCGAGCCCGACAGGCCGCCGCTCATCACCGTGACGACGAAGAAATCGCCCATGACCAGCGTGACGACGAACAGCGTCCCCAGCGCGATGCCGGTCTTGCAGAGCGGCAGCACCACGTTCCACACCACGCCCCAGCGTGTGGCGCCGGCGTCGACGGCGGCCTCCAGCAGCGACTTGTCGATGCGCGCCATCGAATTGAAGATCGGCACGATCATGAACAGCGTGAACAGATGGACGTAGGCGACCACCACCGAGAAATCCGAATAGAGCAGCCATTGCAGCGGCTGGTCGATGACGCCCATCTTGAGCAAGGCGCTGTTGATCAGGCCCTCGGTGCCGAGCACCGGACGCCAGGAGATCATGCGGATGATGTTGGAGGTCCAGAACGGCACCGTGCAAACCAGGAACAGGCCGATCGCCGTCAGCAGGTTGCGGACGTGGAAGACCAGGAAATAGGCGATCCAGAAGCCGAGCACGAAGGTGATGACCAGCACGATCACCGTGAATTTCAGCGTCGAGAGATAGAGCGTCCAGGTGGTCGGATTGGTGAACAGGTCGATGTAGTTCTTCAGCGTGAAGTCCGGCACGATGCCGACCAGCATCTGGTAGCGGAAGAAGCTGACCAGCACGACCAGCGCCACGGGGATCGCGAAGAAGAAGAACAGCACCAGCGTCAGCGGCGCGACCTGCAGATAGGTCGCGAGCGAGGCTTTGCTGGTCGATGGCGTAGGCGTCATTCCGGAACCCGGTTGTTGCGGCAGTTTCCTTCTCCCCGTTCACGGGGAGAAGGTGGCCCGAAGGGCCTGATGAGGAGCAATGCAGACAAACGAGCGTTGGCGCCGCCCCTCATCTGCCTGCCGGCATCTTCTCCCCGTGAACGGGGAGAAGAGAGACTTCAAGCCGCGTTGAACTCGTTCCACTTGGCGTAGAGGAACTCGGCCTGGTCCATCAGATTGTTCCACACCGCCACCTTGGAGAAGCGCTCCTCGTAGGAGCCGCCGTCACGAACCTCGCCGGCCGAGTTGGTCTTCTCGCCGGTCGGGCTGGTGATGTCGGCGGTGGCCGCCTTGCCTTCGTAGAAGAAGCCGCGCTCGTTCTCGGTGAGCGCCGCCATCGCGGTCTGGACGTTCGCGCTGTAGTAGCCCTGCTTGGCGATGAAGCCGCCGACCCAGCCTGAATTGTACCAGTTCAGGTACTCGTAGGCCGCGTCCTTCTTGATGCCGTCGAGATGCGCCATCAGCGCCAGGCCGTTGCCCCAGCCGCGATAACCTTCCTTGAGCGGCTGGTAGACGCATTTGACGCCCTGCGTCTTGACGGCGGTGACGGCCGGCGACCACATCGACTGGATCACCACCTCGCCCGCCGCCATCAGGTTCACGCTCTCGTCGAACGTGTTCCAGAGCGCCCGGAAATGGCCGGCCTTCTTCAGTTCGATGAGGCGTGCGATGGTCTTGGTCAGCTCTTCCTGGGTCGGATTTCCCTTGTCGCCGAAGGTCATCTCGCCGGCCCCCTCCATGGCCATCATGGCGTCCATGATGCCGTTGGTCGGGATGTTCTGGATCGCCGCCTTGCCCTTGAAATCCGGCGAGAACAGGTCGGCCCAGGTCGTGATGTCACGGCCGACCAGGTCGGGGCGGATGCCCAGCGTGTCGGCATTGTAGACGCTCGGCACAAAGGTGGCGAAGCCGGTCTTGCCTGAAGCGAAGGTCGTGGCGTCCACGGCATCCCGGTACATGAACTCGAAAGGCGCATCGCCCTGGCGGGAAACCTCTTTCCCGGCGAAAGTGCCCTCCGTGTAGAGTGGCGTCAGCTGCGCCCAGTCCTTGATCTTGGCAACTTCGACCGCCTGGGTGACGCCCTGCGGCACCGCCACCTTGGTCTGCCAGATCTCCATATCGGCGATGTCGATCGATTTCGGGTCGTTGACCATGCGGTTGAGCAGGCCAGGGTGATCGACCACCGACATCTCGATCTTGAAGCCGAGGTCCTTGCTCGCCTGGTTGGCTATGTCGATGATGGTCGAGTAGGACATGCCGGTGTGGACCAGCGTCACGTCCTTGATGTTCTGTGCCCAGACTGTCGGGAAGCCGGTGATGACGCCCGAGCCCGTCGCAGCGCCGGCGAGTGCCGCGCCGCCCTTCAGCACCGAGCGGCGCGATATGCCCTTGTTCAGAATTCCGTTCGTCTTTTTCATTTCGAAGTCTCCCATTAAAGGTGTTTGATACGCCTTGGACGTCGCCGCTTTCGTGCCGAGTGTGTCACGGTCTTGTGTGCCGGGCCGATAGGCCAGAGCCGCCCCGAAAGTGATGCACGTCCCTGCTCTTCCTTACTATCCTCCGCGGAGGCATGCCCGGCAAATGAAATCCCGGCTCTTCGCCGGCCTTTTCGCCGGCTTACGAACGCGCGAGTTCCGCGCGCAGCTTGCGGGTGGCCTCCGCGTCGAGTGCCCACCCGTATCCGTCGTCCACTTCGCCGAGGATCACGCCATAGTCGTCACGCGCGTGCTCGACGCTGATGAACCCGTCCAGGACATCGTCCAGGACTTTTTCCGCATCACGCTCCAGCGGATCGCCATACCCGCCGCCGGTCGGCGAATAATAGGTGACGATGTCGCCCTCTTCGGTGCGCAGGCCGGAGAATTTCGCCGGCTGGTAGCTCACCTTGCCCGTATGGATGTTCCGGATCTCGACCTTGCTGCAGGCGCCTTCCTTGCCGCCGAATATGCCCCAGGGCGCATCCTCGTTGCGGTCGCTCTCATGCGTCATGAAACCCGGGCTGAGGTAGCGCTGCGACTTCACCACCCCTGCCCCACCGCGGAACTTTCCGGCGCCGGGGGGCGCGTCGTCGCGCACCTCGTAACGGTCACAGATCAGCGGCAGATGCATGCCAAGATCTTCGAGCGGGTTGTTGCGCGTGTTGCGCATCAGCTCCTCGACAGTGTCAGGGCCGTCCGACAGCGGCCGCCCGCCCATCGCCGCCTCGTTGACTTCGAGAAACACCCAGTAATCGCCGTTCGGCCGCACGCCGGAATAGGCAGCGAACGACAGCACCGCCGCGTTGCCTGCCGTGCACTTGTCCGGCAGCACCGGCGCCAGCGCCTTGATGATCAGGTCGCAGAGCCGTTGGATCTGGCTGAAGCGCGCCTCGGCCGCCACCGGCGCGATCGGGTTGAAGATCGAGCCCAGCGGCGATGTCACCTTGACCGGGCGGAACGAGCCTTCGTTCTGCGGAATGTATTCCTCATGCGTATAGGTATCGAGCAGCAGCGCGCGGAAGGCGAAGAAACACGCGACCTTGGTCGAGCCGTCGAACGGTACGTTGAAGGCAGTCGGCACCTGCGCTGACGATCCCGTCGTGTCGACCTCGACGCCGTCTCCCCTCACCTTGACGGTGACCTTCAGCGGCAGCGTCACTCCACGGTTGCGGCCGTCATCGTCCAGAAAACCCTCGGCCACGTAGTCGCCGTCGGGGATTTTTGCGATCTCCCGGCGCAACATCGCCTCGGTATAGTCCATCAACTGCTTCGTGGCCTGGATCACCGTGTCCTTGCCATACGTCGTCAGCAGTTCCTCGAAGCGCCGCACGCCGAGTTCGACCGAGGCGATCTGGGCCTCCAGGTCGCCCATCACCAGCCCAGGCACGCGGGTGTTGCCGCGGATGAAAGTCCAAAGCGCCTCGTTGCGCACGCCCTCGTTGTAGAGCTTCAGCCCGTTGAGCAGCATGCCTTCGGCGAATACGTCGGGAATGTCGATGACGAGGCCGGGCGTCGCCGCGCCGATGTCGACATGATGCGCGGTGTTGGCGGAAAAGCCGACGAGTTCGCCCTCATGGAAGACCGGCATGACGATGCCGATGTCCGGCGAATGGCTGGCGCCGAAATACGGGTGATTGTGGATAACGCAGTCGCCCGGCTTCCAGGCATCGAGCGGTATCGTCTTCTCGATGCCGCGCAGATAACCCGGCAGCGATCCGATGTGCATCGGTGTCGAGTCGGATTCGCAGAGCGTGTTGTAGTCGCGGTCGAACAGGCCGGCGCCAAGATCCTGGCTCTCGCGAATGATCGACGAATAGCTCATGCGGTAGAGCACATTGCCCATCTGCTCGGCGATCGAGTGCAGCGCACCGCCGATGACCTGCAGGCTGATGGGATCGACTTCCTGAACCATCTCCCGCCTCCTCAAGCCTTCGCGACCAGCATGTCGCCATAGTCCATGACGGTCGCCGTGTAGCCGGGCGGAACCAGCGTCGTCGAATTGTGCTGCACGATCAGCGCCGGGCCGCTGATGCGGTCGTCCGCCAGCAGCTTTTCGCGCTGGTAGCGCGGCGTGTCTGCCGCCTTTCCATCGTCGAAGACCGTGCGTCTGTTGTAGAGCACCGCATCCGCCGGGTTGGTGCGCCCGCCCCTGGCGAGCTTCGGCAGTTGCAGCGTGTCGACCTCGACGGTGGCGATGACGCGCAGCGTGATGATCTCGCAGGACTGCTCGCGGAAGGCGTGACCGTAGACTTGGCGGTGCGCGTGGTAGAAATTCTCGTTCACCGTCGCGGCAGATTCAGCCGTGAGGTGGCCGTTCGGCATGTCGGCGCGCAGCTCGAACCCCTGGCCGACATAACGACACTCCGCCACCTGGCGGAAGCGGCGTTTTTCCGCTGGAATGCCGTCGGCATCAAGCTGGCTGTTGGCGCGCACGATAAGTTCGTCGAGGGCGTCATTGACCTTCTTGAACTGTCCCTCCGTCGCCTTGTCGAGGGTGAGCAGCGTCGAATGCGTGTATTCGTACTGCAGGTCGGTGACCAGCAACCCGGTCGCCGCCGTGATGCCCGGATGCATCGGCACCAGCACGTCCTTGGCAAAGATCGCCTCGGCCAGCGACACCGAATGCAAGGGCCCCGCCCCGCCAAAACCCATCAGCGAAAAATTGCGCGGATCGATGCCCTTGGCCACCGAGTTGGCGTTGATCGCCAGCGCCATGTTGTTGTTGACGATCTTCAGGATACCCAGAGCCGCCTTCTCAACGGAAAGGCCGAGCGGCCCGGCTATGTGTTTTGCGATCGCCTTCTCCGACAGCGACGCATCGATCTTCAAATCGCCGCCCAGAAAATGCTCGGCATCCATGCGGCCGAGCACCACCTGCGCGTCGGTGACGGTCGGCTCCTCGCCGCCCTTGGCATAGCAGGCCGGCCCCGGCACCGCGCCGGCCGAGCGCGGCCCGACGCGAAATGCGCCGCCCGGATCGAGATAAGCGATCGAGCCGCCGCCGGCGCCGATCGCGTCGATATCGATCATCGGCACCAGCACCGGCAATCCGGCGACCTCGGTGTCGCGCGGGTTCTTGATGCGCAGCTCGCCCTGCTGGATGACCGAGATGTCGGCCGACGTGCCGCCGATGTCGATGGTGATGATGTTGTCCCTGTCGCAATTGGCGCCGGTCCAGCGCCCGCCCATGACCCCGCCCGCCGGGCCGGACAACAGCAGGCCGATCGGCAGCTCGGAAGAGTTCTCGATGGTCGAGATACCGCCGTTCGACTGCATGATGCGCACGATGGCGTCGATGCCGTTGGCCCGCAGCCGGCTTTCGAGATTGCGCAGATAAGCCGAGGTGCGTGGCCCGATATAGGCGTTCATCGCAGCGCTGGAGAAACGCTCGTATTCGCGGATCGTATTGACCACGTCCGAAGACGCCGACACGAAGGCGTCCGGCAGGATGGATCTGACGATTTCCTTGGCGCGCTGCTCGTGTTCGTTGTTGAGGAACGAGAACAGGAACGCGACGATCACCGCGTCCATGCCGCGCTTGGCAAAAAGTTCCGCCGCCTGCTTCACCTCGTCCTCGGCGAGCGGCACGACGATCTCGCCGGTCGGCGGCATGATCCGCTCGGTGACGACCAGCCGGTCGCGACGCCTGACCAGCGGCTTCGACTGCCAGGGAAGGTCGAACTGCAGCGAGAAATTATGCGGCCGCTTGTGGCGGGCCATGTGGAGGATGTCGCGAAAGCCGCGCGTGGTGATCATACCGACCTTCGCGCCGGCGCGTTCGATCACCATGTTGGTCGACACCGTCGTGCCGTGGAACACCGCGTCGATCTCACCCGGCTTGACGCCCGCCAGAGCGCAGACCTTCAGGATGCCCTCGACCACGCCTTCCGACTGGTCGTGCGGCGTCGATGACACCTTCGTGACGACGACCTTGCGCTCGCCGCCCTCGCCGGACCGCTCCAGCACGATATCGGTGAAGGTGCCGCCGACATCCACGCCGACCCGGATCATCCGCGCCTCTGGAGAATCGCCGGGGACAGTTTGCTTTTTTCGACTCGCGCGGCTTCCGAAGCGCCGCCGCCCTTCCGCCGGAAGAAAACAGAATGTCCCCTATGGCCCGCCGCCCCGGCCGGGCTTGGGAGGATGCCCGGCGTGGATGCGCGATATCCGCGAGAGGGAAACGCAGAAAGACCCATTAATGTGTTCACCCCGGCGCCGCACGAAAGCGCTTTTTTCAAGTGATATAAGTCGTAGACAGCCTCCTTTAAGATGTGAAATAATTATTTCCGCGACAATTGATACGAAAACGGCATCAGTCTTGCGATACGACCTGAAACACCTCGCAACCTTCGTGGCGGTGGCCGAGGAGCTGAATTTTCACCGCGCCGCTGAGCGGCTGACCATGGCCCAGCCGGCCGTCAGCCGCATCGTGCTGGAGCTGGAGGAGCGGCTCGGCGTAAAACTGCTGGAACGCACGACGCGTAAGGTACGGCTTACCGAATCCGGGCGCTATCTGCTGGAGGAAGCGCAGGAAATCCTTGGCCGCATCGACGTCGCCGAAAACACCGTGCGCCTGCTCGCCTCCGGCACCAAGGCGATCCTGCGGGTCGGCTACACCACCATCACCGGCCATTCGCTGGTGCCCGACATCACCCGCGAGTTCCGCAACGCCAATCCCGACGTGCGTGTCGAACTGACCTATCTCCACTCGCCGGCGCAGCGGGACAAGATCCTGCAGGATGAGATCGATCTGGGTTTCATCGAGGGATCGTTCCAGAATTCCGAGATCGAATCCCGCCCGGTGGCGCGTCATCGCCTGATGGCGCTGCTGCCGCCGGAGCACCCGCTTGCCTCCAAAACGGAGCTGACCATCGAGGAACTCGCCCGCGAGCAACTGGTGATGGGCACCAACGCCGAATGGCCGACGCTGCGCCGCATCGTCGTCGATGCGTTCCAGACCGCCGGCCAGGTGCTCAACGTCGCGCAGGAAGCGCCAAGCCTCGTCGGCATCCTCGGCCTCGTGACGGCCGGCGTCGGCATCACCATCTTCACCGGCATGCCGCGCTTCTGCGGCGAACAGGCGATCGCGCCACGGCCGATCGTCACCGACCCGCCGGTGATCGTCGAAAGCCACCTCGCCTGGCGGCGCGCCTCGATCAGCAGCGCAAAACGCCGCTTCATCGAGACCAGCCAAAAAGTCGGCCGGGCCTACATGACCTGACCGCAAAAAGATCATCCGACAGAAGGGACCATCGCGATGGAAAACTGGGCCAACCGCAAGACGCTCATCCTCGGCCGCAGCGAGATGATCGGCCTCTTGAAGCCGCACGAATACAATGACTGCGTCGAGCAGGCCTACCGCATGCATGGCGAGGGCCGCTATTACATGGACCCCAAGGGCCACATCGTGCTCGACCGTTTTCCCGGTGAATGGGAGGCGATGCCTTCCTACATCGAGGAACCGCACGCCGCCGCCTGCAAATGGGTGTCGATCCGCGAGAAGAACCGCGAAAACTACAACCTGCCGACCGTCTTCTCGATCCTCATCTACACCCACCCCGAGACCGGATTTCCGCTGGCGATCGTCGACGGCAGCTATCACACGGTGATGCGCACGGGTGCCGCCGCCGCCGTCTCCGCGAAATGGATGGCGCGCAAGGATTCCAAAACGCTCGCCATCGTCGGCGCCGGCCACATGGCCGAGGGCGCGCTGGCGACCTGCAACGAAGTGTTCAAATGGAAGGAAGTCCGCGTCTGGAGCCGCAGCAAGGACACGCTCGACCATTTCGTGAAAGAGCAGCAGCCGAAATACAAAAGTTTTGAGATCAAGCCATCGCAGAATCTCGAACAGACCGTGCGCGGCGCCGATGTCGTGGTGACGCTGACCCCGGCGCGCGGCCCGATCGTCATGGCCGACTGGATTTCTCCCGGCACCCACATCGCAGCCGTCGGCGCCGACAAGAAGGGTGACCAGGAACTGGAAGGGATATTGCTGACGCGCGCCAGGATCTTCGTCGACGATATCAGGCAGTGCCGCACCGACGGCGAGATCAACGTGCCGCTGTCGGAAGGGCTGATCACCGAGACCGACATCGCCGGCGAGATCGGCGAGGTGATCACCGGCCGCAAGCCGGGCCGCACCTCCGACGACGAAATCACCCTCTTCGATTCCACCGGCATCGCGCTGCAGGATTCGGCCACCGTGCCGCTCGAATACGAACGCGCCATGGCCGCCGGCGTCGGCATCGAGAAGAAGATGATCTCGACCTGATCGCCCGGCATCGGCGCCGGCGCGCGGCGCAGCCTTTCCAGCCTGCCGCGCCGCGCCCATGCGCATTTTGTCGGCAAATGCCGGCCGCAGGGGGCTGGACAGGCCGGATCGTCATGGCTATATCGCGCCCATCGCCTTCACCGGCGGCCCGGGTGCGTAGCTCAGTTGGTAGAGCAGCTGACTCTTAATCAGCGGGTCACAGGTTCGATCCCTGTCGCACCCACCAAAAAAATCAAATACTTACCCCTACTTCCGCTTCTTCAATAGGGTTTCCAAGGCTTTCCGGGGTAACGCCTGGGGTAACAGTTGCGGTTTGGGGTATCGTTTAGGCCAGATCGGCACCAAATCGGATGTTTCGGCGGATCGCCTGGGCCTCGAATCGTTACCCCAGATGCGTTACCCCGGTGGTGCGACAAGTTGTCAGCCGGCCGGGTGCAGTCGCGGGCAGTTGACGCTACAATGCTCCGAAACAGGGGGGTGATATGCGACGCGAATCGATAAGTGATGAAGACCTGGGCCTTTTCAAGCAGGGCCAATGGTATTCCGACAACGGCGGGTGGTTGCTCATCGGCCTAGACGAAATCGAAACTGAAACCATGTTGCGTTTCGCTCGCCAGATCGGGAAGTCGGGGCGATTGGACCCCCTGGATAAGCTGGAACATCAAAGGCTTGAGCGGCGCATGGAAGGTGGGCGCATTTGGTGGCTGGTGGCGAGCACGATAGACGGGAGCGGGGAAGAGCTCACCCGCCAGGATGCTTTCGAGCGCGGGGTGTCGGCATTTGAGTCTGTCGAATTCGCCGACCCTGAAACCAAAATGCGTGCCTTCAGGGATATGATGAGCGGCTTGCCGAAGGATAAGCATATCCCGGCGTTGCTGGGATGGATTCAGTCCTGGGGATAGTGCAGCCGAACGCGAACTATTTTTTTGGAAACATCAAGTCTGCGATTGTGATTCGTGGTGGTGGCGGGGGTGACGGCACCTTGAATGTTGGAGCAGGGGTTGTGAACCAATCCCATGCGGGCTGCGGCAGCCAGCCATCGGCACCAACTGGATTGACTTCAATGACAATGTACCAACTTCCACCAAAAAAGGGTTTGATCTTGGATGAAACGACTCCGACCGCGAGACGAGTCTTGACGAAGTATAGTAATGGCAAGTGATTCCAGTACGACAAGATATCAACACTATCTAGTAGATATTGATTAAACGCGTCGCTTTGGAATTGGTCGTACAGGCCATAAATGGAATATGTCTTAATACCGTTTGCCTGATCATTCATCATCGCCTCCAACAGGGAGGGCCGGGTTTCTCATCGCAACATGTTCCAGTGTCGGCGCGCCTGATCGGCTGTCGCCCAGTAACGCTAATCGCCGCAACTCTTGCTGGTGCTTTTCAGAGTGGAGCCGATCCGGTGCGGTGATCAAAAGCCAGATAAAGGCCAACAGAGTAACTGGGACTGGCGCAAGCAATACGGTTACAATGATTGCCGCAAACTGGCCTGCAAAAGCGGCGGCTAGAATTGAACCCGGCACACAGATTCCGCAGAGCCACAGAACGGGATTTAACGCGCTCTGCGTTGTTATGCTCTTCGAAGCCCACGATAAGCCGCTGAATGGATTAGGTATCGGAGGCACGGCCGGCGATCCATTTGACATACACTCAGTCTAGCTGAAAACGAGAGCACAGCACTACGCTTGTGGAAAATTTAAACAGAATTATTCAGCGGCCGCGCACCAATAGGCAGATACCGGGGCGGGTTCCTGGGTGGTAACGGGGAGCGGTTTGATGTCGGGGCCAAGGAAGGCGGAACGGGCATCAACCTTGGCTTCCCAGGCATCGATACATTTCAAACGGGAGCATGTCCTGAAGGTGTCATCGGGGGCATAGAAGTTGCGGCCGCATTCGGCGCAAGGGGCGACAACACCAAGCTTTGCGGCCTGCATTGCTTTCTTTTTTGCTCGCTTCGCCGCCGATGCATGGGTTTCGCTGCAATAGATTTGCCGGGTGGTGCGGGGCATAAATTCATCGGAACAGAACGCGCATGCCCTGGGCACCAATGGAGCCGGGGGTTCCCGTTTGGGATGGACGCGCTTCCCTTCCGCGATGGCACGGTTTGCACAAGGCTTGCTGCAATAGACGCGGGCGGGATCGCGGGTATCGAATCTGCTCCCACATCCGGGGGCGATGCAGCATTTTTCCACCACCGGCCTTTTCAGACCCTTGCCGCCTGGGTTCTTCACCGGGGGAAGCTCACCGGCTTCGACGCGGATGAAATAATGTTTCTTCGAGCACGATGGGGAACAATAGCGGAGCGCATCGGGCTTCCGGGGATCGGCCGCTTTCTTCGGAATGAATTCCTTGCCGCATTCGGGATAGGCGCAATTCGTGGTACGGGAGATCGCACGGAGCTCGCCCACGGCTTTCATCGCATCCCAATATTCTTGCTGGGTTCGTTCGGCGTGTTCGTTGCGATAGGCGACGCGGCATCCGTTGGAGCAGAAACGGAGATGCCATCCTTGCTCGGTGATGTTGCCTTCAAGCGGTTTGGAGCATTGCTTGCACCGCGTGTAGGATACCGGTTGCCATCCCTCATCCGTCCAGAGCGGCGAAGCTTCCGCATCCGTTGGACGTTGTGCCCCGATACGGTTCAAGGCGACATGAACGATATCGGCGGCGACTTCATCGGAAGCACGCCACCCCAAACCCTCTAGGCAAAAACGGGCACGCAAGCCGTGACGAGCCGCACCTTCATATCGGAAGAATGAAGGTTGCCCCGTGGCGAGCACCTGGGCAGTAATTGCAATGATATGGAGCCGCCTATCCGGGTTTATCGGTCCCCGGTATTTGGTGCCGGCGCGGCTCATCAACGCCACCGCACAAGAAAATTATCGATGCGTCTGTGCTGCCTTGTCACCTCGATATAATCGAAGCTGCCACCACGATCCCTGGAAACGGTGGCGGTACGACCGCGCCATGTGCCCCGTTGATCCTGCAAGGCGGCAACGATGGCGTTGCCCAGGTTTTCGGCCTGGGGGTAATCCACCGCATAGGCAACCGTTGTCACATAGGCTTCCGGGAACCGTGCCGCCCCGGCGAGCAAGGTTTCATCATCCTCGCTTGTGCCAACGATGATGACGTATGGCGCAACCGTTCCCTGGGGCGCGGTGCTGTAAAACACCTTTCCCGACACGATGTTTTGCACCGGGGCGGCGGCGGACAAAATAGCTTCGATGATAGGAAGCGCGGACATCACGAATCCCTTTTCAGGCGACGGAAGCGGTGATCATCGGCGGCGTTGCCGCCCTGTCTCTTGGCGTAGTCGTATCGGCCAAGGCCGGTTGCGGTGGTGCGCTCCGAAATGCTTTGGACATGCCCCTTCCACTTCCCTTGGGGATCGATGTCCATTTGCATGGCGATATCGAGCGGGCCGGCTGGGGCGGGCCTGTCGTAGTCGTGACGCTGGCCGGCGAGCGATACGGCCTTGTCCTGGGGAAGCCGGATCGGCTTGTCCGCAATCCGGGCCAGGGTGCCGCCATCGGCAAGCCTAAGTTCCGGGGGCATGCGGATGCCGGTGTTGAGAGAACGTAGGAGCGGAAGGTTTCTCGCCGCGGCGCGGGAGTTCATGACGAATTCGCCGCGGCTAAGCTTCGCGTTGATTTGGTCATCCCTGCCACTGCCCTTACCCCGCACCGGGCCAGTGACCTCGCCGCCTTCGGCGAAACCGAACAAGCCCGAAAACAGGTTTAGGATTCCACCCAGGAAGCCGCCACCGCTGGACTGGCCTCCGATGCCTCCCGCCGCCTGAGACGCGCCAGCGGAAGAACCTGATAGGATTCCGCCGAGATTTGGCATCGAAAGGATTTGCTGGGCAACGTCGAGAAGGATTCCGAGAAGTTCTTTTCCTTCAAGCTTGCCATCGGAAAGGGCGTTGGCGATGGATTTCAGAGCGCCAAGCCCGATGTCGCCAAGCTGCTGATACTGGTTTTCGAGATCGGTGATGACATCCCCATGCTGGCGCGCCTGGGTGGTGGCATCGGTGAAGACGCCCCCCGAAAACAAATCGGCTTCCTGGTTGCGGCGGGATTTATTGATGCCCCCATTATCGGAGCCCAAACCCCGGATCGCGGAATCGATGACGGCCGGGTTCCCGGACTGAATCGCGGAAACGATGCGATCCGGCAGTTTCCCGTAATTGTAGGCAATGCTGGTAAGGGCGGCCTGCTGTTCCTTGGCGAAGGACGTCCAGACATCCGAACCGACTTGGCCTTTAATCACGGACTGGAATTCCGCGATGCGGCGTGCCAGATCCCGGTTAGCGGCTTCAAGGCTGGTTAGGGTGCCAGGGGTGACGCGGCTAACCTTGCCGCCCTCGCTTGTCGTGGTGTCCGAACCGAACCCGACGCGGAAGGCGTTCACATCCCAATAGGCGCGGCCGCTGTAGGATTCGAATTTCCGAATAAAGGCGGCGGCGATGTCCTCGCCGGTTTTGGCGGCGGCACCGCCCCGGCTTCCACCGCTTGAAGGATCGGCGAAGTATTGGTCGACGCGGCGTTCCGGGGTGACATCCACCGTATCCGGGAGCGTCACCGTATCGGGGCCGGATGGCACTTCGTCCCCGGTGCTGAAATTCAGGAAGCCACCGGACGGGCCAGTATTGAGCTCATTGAGCCGGAAGCCGCCGCCTTGCTCATTGGCCTGCAATTGGCTGACAACGGCGGCGGTGCCGGCGTCCATCTTCGAGAGAAGCCCCAGAGCTTCCCGCAACGCCTTGGAGAACCGGCCGACGCTTTCCGGGAGAGTGTTGCCCAGCCGGCCGGCGAGCGCATCCACAATGGAAAGCGCATTTTCACCAAGAGCGGCGGCGAGCGCCTTTCCGGCATCATCGAAGGCTTTCTTTGCCGCCTCGCCAGCATTGGCGAATTTCCCGGAAATGATTTCGAGCCGGCCGGCGACATGATCGGCCATCTGGTTTCCAGTGTTGACCAAGCCGGCGATGATGGAATCGAAATCACGGGCTTCCGCCGAACCATCGGCAATCTTGGCCTGCAACCCGACGAAGGCGACGGAAAGCCCGGAAGCAACATCTTCCTGTCCGCTGGCCTTAAGATCGGCCATCGCGGCGGCGAAATCATCGGCGACGCCATCGAAGTCCTGCTTCAAGGCACCACGGGCGGCACGAACCTTCGCCTGGGCAGATTGGAAGGCAACAATCAACGGATCGGTGACGTTGCCGAGATCGTTGAACGCCTGCACGGCATCCTTGATTGCCTTGTCGATTCCCCAGCGTTTAGCGAAGTCTTCTAGTTCCTTTCCAAGCGCGGCGTGCCGCTGGTTGACATCACTGATAGCTTGGCCAAGCCCGGTGATCGCCGGCACCACCGCATTGTTGACGATATCGGCAAAAGCCTGGGAAGCGCCCGTGGTGCGGTTAAATTCGCCAGCGGCCAAAACCAACGCGGTGCCGATGTTCTGGAACGCCTGGGAAAACGTGGTGCTGGTTTTTGCCGCCTGGGCATCGAGATCGGCACTGCCCCGCATGAAGGCGGTGAAGACGGTGCGGGCATCCAAGGCACCTTCGGCGGCGAGTTCACGCAACCGGCCAACGGTGACGCCCATGCCCTTGGCGATGGCGTCAGCCACAACCGGCAGATTTTCCGCGACTGACGAAAATTCGTCACCTCTGAGTACCCCGGATGCCAGGGCCTGATTCAACTGCATGATGCCGGCCGATGCCTGTGCGGCATCGGTGCCGCTGGCCTTCAATCCAACGGCGACGCGGCGTGTAAATTCCAACACTTCGGCAGATGTCGCACCAAGCTCTTTTGATGCTTTCGAAACCTTGCCATACAAGCCGGCGACGGCTTCGAATGATGCCCCGTTATCAAGCGCGATGCGGCCAAGCTTTTGATATGTCGCGGTGAGATTCTTCCCCTCGATCCCGACAACCTTCAGCCCGTTCTCGATACGGGTGGATGCATCGGCAAACTTGGCAAAAGCCTGGGCACTGAATCCGGCAGCAAGGCCAGCACCAACGCCCTTGAAGGCTGTCGAGATCGCGGCGGCGGAAGTGCTGGATTGCTTTTCGATCCGTTGCAGCGATCTAGCGGCGACATCCGCCGTTTTCTGGAATTGAGCTTGCGGGCCTTTAAGAGCCGCCTCGATTCCCTTCATGCGGGTGTTGGTTTGCGCCTGCGCACGGGCCAACGCCTTTTCATAGGCGGCGGTGCGGGCCTCGATACTGACAAGTAGTTTGTTGGTTGCGTCATCCGCCACGGCGGCACCTCTAAATAAAAATCAGGCCGCTTGGCCGCGATTGCTCATCGACATAAATCGACATCCCGGAATCGCCGCCTTTTGCGCGGTGCAGTGCCATCGTGGTGGCCACGGCGGCGTCTATCTTCGAAATAGACTTGCTTTTGTGGAACGATTGATTGTTGTTTGCATCGCTTCTGGTAACAACGGCGGCAAAATGCCGGCGCATAATAGGATGGCCACTATGCTTAAGCTTTCCAGCCAGGATTATTTCCTGGGCGGATTCCACCGCTGGGCTCATAGTCTTCCATCCCTGACTAAAAGCTACAACGGGAATTCCCTCATCATTGAGAACTGCCATAGTGTCCGACAATTTATAAGGGTCATACGCCAATTCACGTAAGTCATAATTCTCAGCAATTTCGCGGATTTTGTCCGCTATCACTGATTTATCGATGACATTACCGGGCGTGAGAATGAGCAAGCCAGAATCCGCCCATTCTCTGTAAGGAACCCTGTCCTGTTCCTCTTTCCGGGCGATTCCATCTTCCGGCAGGAAGGCATAACCGAACGCGGCATAGGTGCCGTCTTCCTGGGGAAAAATCAGGCTCAAAAAAGTGACGTCACTGACCAAGCTGTAATCCAAGCCTGCCCAGCAAGGCCGCTCCGCATAGTCCTCGATATCGAGCGTATCGGTGCCGCCCTCATCATAGATCGCCATATCCAGCCACGGCGACAAAGCGGCGTCTTGCCATCTATTCAAATGGTATTGCTGGAATTCAGCTTTCGCGGCCGGGACGTGCTTGGCTTGGCGCGCCAGGGAACGGAGCCCGGTGATATCGGGATATCCCAGGGACAAGCCAGGATTGGCCTGGAACCATCCCTTTTCGTCTAGCCAATCGAATTCGTCGGGAGTCTCGAAAATAATCGGCAAATAGGAAGAATCATCGATTTCCCCGGTGGCGACGGCGCGGGCGTATTTTTCGACCTGGAAAGCCAAGCCATCCTGCCCCGCCCCCGCCGTGGTGGTGATCAAGAGAAGCGTCCCCGGCACCTTCACAAGGCCGGTGGTGAGCGCTGCCCAGAGCTTCCGCCCCTGCCATGCGTGAATTTCATCGGTGACAACGAAAGCCGGGGTTTTGCCGTGTTTGCTGTCACCATCGCTGGAAATGGCGACGAATTCGGAGCCCGATTTCGGGTGATTTACCTTAAATGTCGGGGCCTCCCATTTGTTGGTGGCCTTTGCCAGCGTTGGGGACGTCGAAATCAGGCCAACGGCTTCCTGCCAAGTCAGCTTGGCTTGGTCCCTGTCGGAAGCTGCAACGATGCCCAGGCCGCCAGGGGTGCGGAAATCCGGGGAGACGAGATGCATCAACCCCAGGGCGGCGACCAAGCTGGTTTTCCGGTTGCCACGGCCGACGCGCAAGTAAACGGTGCGGATGCGGCGGCGACCGTCGACCGTGTCGCCATAGACACGGCGCACAATCCTTTCCTGCCATCTATCAAGCTGGAAAGGCTTGCCGGATTTGGGATGGCGAAGCTTCCGAATGAACGTGACGGCGCGTTCGCCGAACCCATGCGGATCGGCGAGCGGGGAGTCATCAAAAATCCATTCCGGCCGGACGTTCAAATGTCATCCCCTCCGAAGTCATCATCATCGGCGGCGACGAATTCCCCGGATGCGACGCGGCCGGCATCGCGGCTTTCCTGAATCAGGCCAAGCCGGGACGCCAGCATGCGAGCTTGTTTCCTCGCTTCCTGGGCAATGGCGATGCCGGGATGAGCCTGGGGGCGTTGCCCTTTCTTCAGGAAGAATGAGCCTTGGCGCTGCACGGCACGTTCGGCGCGGCGAGCCTGGGCAACGGCGGCAATATAGGATTCGAGCAAATCGAGATTGCCGGCGCTAAGCCTCCCCTGCGCGGCGAGCTCATCGGCGGCACGCTGGTAAACATCTTTGCAGATCACAGGAACCCAACGCGGCACCGCTGGGGGTGCATCGGGTTTGGCCACAATATGCAGGGTAGGTTTCGGGCCACGGCTCATTGAATCGCCTCGCCCTGCAATTCCATGAACCGGCGACGGCCGATTTCCCGGATGTCCACAATGCCGTAAGTCAAACCGTCATCCGCCACGATCCTGTCGCGGACGTCGATGTCGGCATACCTCACGGTGAAGACGGCGCGGCGTTCCGATTGAACCCTGTCGGCGTCCAAGAATTCGCGGCCGGTGGTGCGCTTAATCGAGCATGGCACGTTGTCGAGATGCGTTGCCCAGGACGTCAGGACGGCATTCGTCCCGGCATCACGGGTTTCCGTAACGCGTTCAATAATTATCCGCCTGTCGAATGCACCGGCACCAATCAATGGAGCGACTCCCCATCCGGTGCCTGCATTTCCTCGACATAGACGTGTTGCATCGCGCGCATGATTTCGCCGCGACGCTTCACGATAAGCAGGGCGAGCCCAAAAACGGCGCGGACTTCGGTTTCGCCGATGAGCCCGAATTTCGCGGCATGTGGTGCCGCATATTCGATGCCCAGAAGTCTCACGGCATGTTCGGACAACGCCAAATCGAGCGCATAGGATTCGGCGGCGGCGAAAAGGGTGTCTTTTTCGGTAGGACTAAGCATTAGAACCCCCGGCTTTGATGGCCTTGCGAACGGCACGATTCATCCGTGCCCGGATGCTCTTTTTCAGAGTGCGGAAGGCGGGATAGAGCGAAGGATTCTTTTCCATTTCCTTCGTTCCCCATTCCTGGGCTTTGGCGTAGTCGAACTCCGCACCGGAACCTTTGCGCACCTCTTTTTCCGTGGCCTCGCCGCCCACGACGACAAGCTTTTGAAGGGAATGCGCACCGGCCTCGACACGGACGGTCGACGCCAGCAAGCCGGTATCCTTGGGAGCAAGCGCGGATGCCAACGTGGCGACGCGGGCGGCACCTTCGTTCACGGCTTTTTCGAGCTCTTGGCGGGCCGCCACGGGCATGGCGCGAAGTTTGCGGTTTAAGGCTTGGAGTCCCTGGACGGCCATCATCCGAACCCCTTCACCGTCCAACGGTCTATGGCGTCTTCCACTTCCGGCATGGCGGACAAACTGCCCTGGGCCATCACTTGGCTTTCACGCCACGCATACCGGGAGCCCACTATTGCAATCAGGGCGTCGCGAAGATCTTCGGGAAGCTCGCCGAACCCGCATGTGAATTCGATGATGACGTTTGTCCCATAGGGCCAGCGGCCGGTAGCATTCAGCACCGCCTTATCGGTGGAGCCGATGCCATCAACGGTGAAGTCCTCGAATTCCTTGGCATCCCCATTGCCGTCGACGTAGCTGATACCGTTGATGGAAATCAGCGGCGGCAATGGGATGGAAATCGGGCCGCCAAGCGGGAACCCGCCAAATCCGAGTTGCCACGTCTGGACACTGAGACAACGGGCCAAACGGCCTTCGGCACCGTCAAGCGAAGCCTGGGCAGAATCGATGAGCCTGGAAAGCAAGGCGTCATCGGCGTTGCCGATAATGGCGAGTGCGGCCTTCACATCGGCGAGTTCTATAGCGTCGGGAGCACCGGAAACGCGCTTAAGCCAGGACATCAGGAGCCCCCCAAAACGAGAAATGGTAACCCTATGAAATCCCCAGATTTTTCTTCCTTGGGGGGCGTGTGGTTAGGGGACTTTCCGGCCAAAGGTCGACCCACCCCCCCGGCCTTGTCCCTCGCCGCATCCTTGGCGTTGCAGCTACGGCATCCGGCTTTCCAATTGGACGGCGAGAGCCGCAAGTCGGGACGGCGACGGATGCTCACGATGTGACGGACAAGGGTGGCAGGACGTCCACATTCACAAGTCGGGTGCATCGCCAGGAAGCCACGCGTTGCGGCCTGCCATTCGAGATCATAGCCGCGCTTGTCCGCACCGGGACGCGTATCGATGCGAGCCGGCCGGCACTGGCAACGGGTGCCGCTGGCCTTGGTGCGGTTGCAGTAGGGGCAGATTGTCGGTGCGGCGCGCGGCACAAGCTGAATCCTTCTGATTTGGGCGGCAACGGCGGTCACCCTCGAAACCGCCGTTGCCAGGGTGCGGATGAACAAGACGAAGACCGCACCGTTCTGTTTGGGCGGTGACGGCGGGGCGATACCGCCGTCACCTCGCGCTGGGGGAAAGGAGCGACTAACCGCCAGCGCTATGGGGATCAGGCAACCGGTGCCGATGCGGGATGATCGAGAATGGCGGTGACGCCAAATGCTACAGATGTTCCCGAATTCTTGGTGAAGTTCAGTCGGACGTAGCGCTTGTAGCCAACGTATCCGATCTTGAAGGCACCATCGGCGGTGAGCGGGTTTGCGATGCTGCCCAGGGTGACGCCAGCGGCGGCGGTGGTGAAATCACCATCCGTCGTGGTGTCACTCTCTTCGAGTACAGCGGTAAAGTTGCCGCTGGACGCAATGGCACCGGTATTCACGGTGAGCATGACGCTACCGTAACCCTTGGTGTCCACCGCACTGGTTTTCACCGATGCGGCCTGGACGGCGGACGAAAGGGCGTTCACCACACCCAGATTGTGAACAAGATCACGCATGTTCTTTTTCCTTCTTTCAGGGCGCGATTAGGAAGTGGCGCAACGGATTTTGCGGAGGGCTTCGGCGAGCACGAGCCCAGCACCGACGCGGCGGCGGGCGTGGAAGCGGACCAAGCCGGAAGTGGCCACCGAATAGGGATCGCGAAGGATAGAAAGCCCGACACGATCATAGATGCGGTAGGCACTGGCGATGTCGCCGAACAGAATAGGTTCGGCGGCGGAGCCGATGTCATCCATGGTGGGATCTTCGATGACCGGGCGTCCCAGGATCGTATCCGGGGTATCGAGCGTAAGACCGGGCTGCCACAGATAGGCACCGGTGGAGCCGTCCTTAAGCTTGCGGATCGCGGCGAGAGTCTTGCCGTTCATAAGCCAAGTACCACGGCCACGGTAGAAGGCCGGCAGGGCGTAAAAGGCATCGATCAGAAGATCGGCCGGGGCGGAACCCAGGGTGCTGGCATTGCCGGAGAACGTGTAAGGCACGCCAGCGGCTTCCATGATGCCGACCGGCTTTTTGACGCCATCGCCCTGGGAAAAGGCGAGTGCTTCCAAGCGAGCGAATTCTTCCGACAAGTCGGACGAAACTTCGGCCTCGACATTGACGGCGGCGTCTTCAAGCAAGCGCTGTGAGACGTCGACATAGCAAGCCATCTCGAACACCTCGATATCGAGTTGGCCATATGTGGATTCCGTCCCGGTGCGGGTTTCGGTTTCACCTACCCAACGGGCGGTAGGACGTCCGGTGCGCTTCGGAAGGATGACGTTGCCGGCGCTGGTATTGCCGACGCGGGCGGCCTGTCGAATCGGGGAACGTTCAACAATCCCTTTGATGACTTCGGCGATGAATTCATCCGGGGCCAGATATCCGCCTGCGGTGTCATCCGAAACACGAAGGGATTTGACCTCATCGGCGGAAAGAGCTTCACGGCCGGATTTGAGATAACCGGTAAAGGCTTTCTGTTCCGGGGTGGCCTTGTCGTCGCCAGCTACGGCGGGGCGCGCCATCTTGGTTTCGAGCTCATCGGCACGATCCTGGGCCGCTTTGAGTTCGGTACGGAGCTCGCCGATTTTGGCTTCCGTGGTGGAAGCCAGGGCGGCGATTGCCTGTTCAACGGCACTGCCGGTTTCATCTTTCGTTTCGAGCCTTACGGCATCGAACAATTCTGCTTTGCTGATATGGCGCATCTGGTTTTCTCCCTAAGCGCGCGTGATTTGGGCGGTTGCCCGGTTAATCGCCGCAACTACGCGCTGGGCGAATTCGTCGTCCTTCACCGTCGAGACGGCGGCGGATTCGTTCATTGGAAAGGCGGTGAGACTGATTTCCCGCAAATCGACTTCTTCGAGAAAGCGAACCTTTTTCGCCGAATCCCATCTGTCGCGAAGGGTACGGAAACCGATGCTCAAACCGTCGAGAGCCCCGGCTTTAAGCAGGGAATAGGCTTCCTTGGCGGCGGCGATATCCAGTAGGAGCCGCCCCTTTACCCAAAGCCCGGTTGCATCTTCCTTGGCATCAATCCACTGGCCAATGAGTTGGCGGTGATCATGATCGCGAAGCATCTTGATACGGGATGCGGGACGCGTCGCCAGGGTTTTGGCAAACGCCCCCGGAACAACGACGTCGCGTCCCTGGTCGACGGTGTAGGTGCTGGCGTAGCCTTCAAAGATGCCATCTTCGGCGACGGCCTTGATATCCAGTTCGATATGGTGACCATGATCAGTCATCGGAGCCCCCCTCCAAGCCCTCGCCGAAAAGACGGCGGTGAACGGCATCGGCGAGCAAGCGGCCAAGCGGCATCAATGGAACGGGGACGTCATCGACAAAGCCGACGAAAGCGCTTTTATCGGCGTCATGAATCAGGACGTGAGAAACGCTTTCCTGGATAACCTTGGAATTGCCGCGCAGAAGCTCGGCGAGAAGCTGGCCAGGGTCATTGATGCCGGTGGCGTCGGATAGCCGGCGCATGGCAGCAAAGGATGCCCACGCCGATACGCCAGGAAGGCCGGGAACCGGTTGCGGCCGCATGCCTTCACGCATCGAATCGAAATCAGGGAAAGGCTCAAATCTGAGCGGCATCGTCGCCCCCTTCCGTGGTTGCACCGGCTTGCCCTGGGGAGACGGCGGGATTTTCGTAGACGTCGCCACCGTCATACGGGGCAAGGTTCTCACGGGCGCGGGCTTCGTTCGGGCTCAAAATTCTGGACGTGATGGCCTGGGTATAAGCGGCGAAGCGGCCGGCGAGATCGGCGCGGGCGAAATTGTCCAAGTTGAATTCGAAATAGAACGCGGCGTTGCGTTCCGATTCCGTGAGAAGACAACGCGCGTAAGCACCTTCGATATGCTGGAAAATCGGCAGCATGCAAAAAGACAAGAATTGCTGCGCCAATTGTTCGGGAGCTTTCCAGACGCTGTGCTCCAAATCACCGACAAGTGTTGGCGGAACCGAAAAACACCTGCAAATATCCTCCAACGTCAATTTCAACGTTTCGAGATATTGAGAATCGACGCTCTTAAGGGCGATGGATTCCCAGGAAGCGTTTTCCTCCAAGACGGCGGTTTTGCCGCTGTTTTCCCCGCCAAAGCTGGAATTCCATGCCGCTGATATCCGTTGAGCGGCAAGTTCCGTCAATTTTCCGGGGACACGCAAAACCCCGCTTGGTTTGCCCTGCTTAAACAAGCGGGTGGCATGGGTATCCATGATCGTGGCACGGCCAACGGCTTCCGATGCATCCCGCATCAAGGAACGGCCACCCCATGGGGCAACCTCCAAGATGTCCTGATATCCGTAGCGACGGGTGCCGCCGCCCTTTAGCGTCAGGGTGTATGACGGTTCCCCGGATGCCTCATCGACGTCCCTGCGAACGGCGGAATAGGGAAGCGGGATAAGTTCCTTGACGTTGCCCCGTACCTTCGATGCCAGGGCGTAGGAGCGGCCTTCACAGATCGCACGGAAGAGCATGTCACGCTTGAAGTCACCGGCACTGGTCCAAGGATTGGCGAACCCGCTGACCAAGCGTTCTGCGGGGTGCGATTCCGCGCGAGCGCGAGCACCATCATTACCCTTTTCGAAGAGATGGCAGGGGGTGGTGGAAACCGCGTTTGTGATGAGCCGGATACAGCTTCCGGCAGTTGGTTGCCGCATCGTCCCGGCTTCACCCAGGGTGACGCCTGCGACCGTGGTGACCCCTCCGAAAAGGGTCAAAAGTTCCGGCGACGCCAAGGAAAAATCCTTGGTGTCTTCTACCGGTTCGGCTTTGCCTATGAACTTTGACCAAAATCCCATATCAGCGGGATATAATATAAGTCCCCGCTTATGTCAAATTTAGTGCAATGAAATCAAAGAGTTATGCGGTATCCGAACCCCAAAAGATTGAATCGTTTCAATCGATTAAAGGAATTATGGGTGCTCAAACGAAAGCGGGCGGCAATGATGCCGCCCGCTTGTCGTCGTTGACCGATTTTCAGATCTTGTCCTGGACTTCTGCCCAGATTTCCTGGGCACCTTCGAGCCACCACATGATAATGCGCTTGGATGGCTTCTTCGTCCTCGGATGCTCGCCGGTAAGGACTTCTTCGCAAAACTCGACAATGGCGTTGTAGTCAGGCTCATCATCCGTGATCGCGCCAACGATCATGTTCAACAATTCGTCGGCGCTATCAGCATCCGAATATTCGAGTTCACCGACATTTTCGAGCGCATCGGCCTCAGCCGTTTTCATCGCCCATTCGCGGCCTTGTCCTTTCCAGTAGGGCTTCGTTTGTTCCTCGGATTTCTGCTTCGACGCGCGAAGCCGTTCGATGACGTCATCCATGTTCATGTTCTCCTTCGGTGCTGTTGCGATTTGTAGTTCAAAGGCTTCCTGCGCCACCGCCGACCAATTTTGATTGGGTAAAGCGTCCATGCGCATCTTCAGTTCGTCTCCTACGTAAATGTTCATTTTTGCCATGGCATCTCCTTTCTGGGCGCATACGTAATGGAATGTGGGGATACCGTCAAGAGCTTCGATGGTAGTGCGCACAAAATACAGGTTTAGCAACATCGTAGGGATATCGGCATCTGGACGCGTTCACGTCGCCGGTTGTGGCAACGTTGCCACAACCGGGGCGGGGATTTATTTCCCGGTGCCCCTTGGCGGCATATTCGGGAGCGCTAATTCATTTTGCGGGACGCCTGTGGAAGGGTCATCCCAAGTCTGCTGGCTCCGTGCTCGCCCCCCTCAAGCTAAGCGCGGGGCCAGTCCTTTCATGCCGCATCACCACCGGGACACGGGCGAACACCAAACCCTGCCGCTAATGGGATACATCGCCGCAACTGCGGCGAGTATTGGCGCACCGATGTGGGAGTTTTTATTTTCGGATGCAGCTAGACTAAAAGCAATTTTAAATATAAATTACTTCTTAAGCCATTGTGGTGGGATTTCCGCCGCAATTATTACCCCAAGTTGAGGCGGGGGCCGGGATGGTTCATGCCGTCGATGT
Source organism: Mesorhizobium sp. IMUNJ 23232 (assembly GCF_044326205.1). Taxonomy (NCBI): domain Bacteria; kingdom Pseudomonadati; phylum Pseudomonadota; class Alphaproteobacteria; order Hyphomicrobiales; family Phyllobacteriaceae; genus Mesorhizobium; species Mesorhizobium sp. IMUNJ 23232. The sequence goes on along the minus strand of NZ_JBIRCY010000029.1, from coordinate 35,079 downwards.
CGGATATCTTGACATCGGCGGCATACTTAATCCCAAAGCATAGTTTCCGAACGAAACAATCTGTGAAATTGTTGCCGCTGGAACGGCGTTTCAATCCCGCCGTTCTGGCCGCTGGCCGCACCCCCAAGCGTCCCCCCGCCCTGGCCAGCGGCCTTTAGCCCCAAGTCTGCTTATACAGCATCGCGACGACGCCAATCAGAACGGCGGCCACCGCAACCATCAAGGCAAAGCCGATCCCGAACCATGGGGTAGGACTAGCGGAGTCGACGAGCGGTTCCATGGGGGCAAGTTCTCGACGTCGAGAAGTTCTGTCAGGCGAGCCGCGATTCTTTCGATTTTTTGGTAGAGCTCAACACTAACCCTTAAACGGAAGGCACCAAGAACAAGGGAGAAGGAAGAGAGAAGGACGGGGGATACCCCCCTAACCCCCAAGGGGGGGAGGAGAGCCCTACGGGCAGTCCTTCCATTATGTAAGACGGATTCGACTTATCTCTATGATTCTATTGGATATTATTTGACGTCCAAAAACCGCTGATTTCGAGCCCCTGGACACCATGTTTTTGGGCACTTTCGAGCATCGCATTTTTCAGAAATTCGGCGTCGGATTTCCTGCAAATAAATGAATCATGGACGGGCAACGCGATAATTCCCGCCGCCGTGGTGTCAGTTAAAATCGTGTCGGCGATATCGGAATCGAGCCGCATCAATTTTGCCCCGGCGTCGGAATGGAAATAGGCGGAAATCGGGGCATGGAATTTTTTAATATCGGCGATGAGCACCTTTGCCAGTTCCTTGGCTTCCGCCGTTCCGGGAGCGGCAAGCGGTGAGATCGCATCTTCACGATAGATACGCCCCAGAGCTTCGAAATAATTGCTGGCGTTGATCATGATGAGCACGGCGAGCTTTACCAAGGCGCGGGGCCAATCCTTGATTTGGTAGCAATCCACCGGGGCCGGTGCCCCTGCCCAGGCATAGAGCACGGTGGGGTGAAGGCACCGGAAATCGAGCTCGGCCACGGCTTCGCCACCGATACGGAGCTCGCCACGCTGTTCCTTGGGCAGGCATTGCCATGCGCCACCCATGGCATAGAACCGGCCACCACGTTCCCATGACGTATTGAAGATGCGGCGGACCTGGGCACGCATATTGATATTGAGATCAACGGCGCGAAGCGCTTCGTTGAATTCTTCGATGGCGCGCCGCATCCGGCGTGTTGCCGGGGTGTCCTGATATTCGATTCCCTGCCCATAGGAATTGCGTAGGATAATGGTTTCGGGTGGCCGGGTGAGTTCCAGTCCGGAACCATCGCCAACGATGCTGGCGACAATCTCTGTGAGTTCTGGACGGGGCGAGATGTTGGACTGCCATCCCAGCCGACCGGGTTCGGACCTGTCATGGATGATGAGCTTGCGACCGTCCAAATGGTCGACGCCCCCCACGATGTTGCGGAACGTATAGAGCCGGTGAGAGTACCGGCGCGGTCGCACATAGTGGTTATGATTGCGGCTGTAGCTCACGGGGCCGGTGGCGGCATGCAAAGCCAAGGCGATGGCGGCAACGGCTTCGCTGCCACCGATCTTGTCCTTTAAGGCGGGCCAGAATTTTTTAGATTCAAAACGCAACGAAAGCGGTGTTTGGGTTGAACCTTCACCGCTGGTTTCGTATTCTACTTCAGATCCGCCAAGATCATTTGAGAACTGTTGAAAGCCGCTCCCGGTGCCATCCGGGGGCGGCTTCGCTCTTGTTTGAAGCATCACGCATCCTCGGGTTCCGGGATGGTGACGGCGGGGGCCACAGGCTTACGGGGGCGGCGAGCTTCGAATTCGGCGAGATCGGCGCTGTAAAAGTAATTGCGCTTGCCGATTTCCAGCGGCACCGGGAACGCCAGATCCTTGCGGCGACGCCAGCGCCACAAAGTCATGTCGGTGATACCGTAGCGACGAAGCACGGCCGGCTGGGGAATCAGTACATTGAAGTCTTCGTTGGACATTACGCTAACCTTTTGCGTGTTTGAGATGGTTAAGCGTATGGGTGTTGCTGAAGAGTCACAAGGTTGCGACGAATCTTTCTTATAGTGGCTTGATACACAACAATGATTTGCGGTTGCGCCTAAAATCAGGACTTCGGAACCCATTGAAACAACTCAATAAAAAAGGGGTGCCAGTTATCCACAGGCACCCCCAACAACGAAAATTTTTATAGAACGTTGAAATCGTTAGGTTTTGTGATGTCAGAAATTCAGGATTTTGTGGCGTGTCGCACCATCGGCACGATGTTATCAGCCTGTTTCTCACCCACCATCACGGCGACATGATCGGCCCAGGCTGCCAAGGCTGCCGTCTTTTCCGGCAGATAGGCGAAGCGGTTATAAACCCCGGCGACGCCTGCGAATGTTCCCGAGATATGATTCAAGCTTTTCTCAATAACGGCGGTATCGATGCGTAGGGATGCCATACCGGATGCTGCCGTCCTTCTGAGATCGTGCAACCGCCATGCCGTCACCGATACCTCATCGGGATCTTGGCCAGCTTCCACGGCCTGCTTTTTCAAAATGGCGAGCATGGCGGTATCAAGCCTTTCCTTGGCACGGCTGAATCCGGATGCCGGTGTTTTGCCGGTGGTGGTGAAGGCATAACCCGCCTTCCCTATCCTGGGCAGCTTTTCAATTATTGCCGTCGCCATCGGCGGCAACGGCACCAAGTGTTCGTTCCCATTTTTGGTACGTTCGGCGGGGATCAACCATTGGTCACCGCTGAGCTCGCCGAAAAGCATTCCGGCGACTTCCTGCCGTCTCTGGCCTGTCAGAAGCATAAGCCGGAACATCGGGGTGAAGGGATATCCAAGGCCTGCGGTGGCCTCCCAAAACAACCTAACCTCATCATCGGTTAGCTTTCTGTCGCGGCTTGTTTCTTCCGTTGGTTTCGCCACCTTTGCCGTTGGATTAGTCGAGATGACATCGCGGCCTTCAAGCCAGCCGAAGAATGTCTTCAAGGTAGCGAGAACCCGGTTAGCACTCACCGGGCTACCACGATCAACGATGGCGTCTATTAAATCGAGAACATCGGCCTTGGTGACATCCCTCACATTCTTCGATCCGAATGCCGGATTGATGTCGGTTTTGAAATGGCGTTCGGCTTCCTGCCAAGTTTTGTTTTTCGGCTTGCAAACCCGTTCGATAAACAACGCCCCGCGCTTTTCGACTGTGTCTTTATCATCGGCCACCACGGCAGCGGTCATAATGGCAACGGCTTTGATTTCCTTTTTCGCCGCCCCAGGATCACGGCCCTCGCCGATGGCCTGCAATGATTCCCTTGCGGCGCGGCGAGCCTCTACCAGTGTCATGGATTGCCCAAGGGGCAGCACCCCGTCGACATCCTCACCATCCCGCTTAAACAGCACGGGGCCGATTGTGAGTTTCTTCGGCTTGCCCTCGAACCGATATCGAAGTGCCCAGCTTTTGGAGCCGCTGGACTGGATAACGAGATAAAGCCCAGGCAATGCCCCGTCCGGAATTTCCTGCCTAGCCGCACCGGCTTTTAGGTTTTCAACCGCCTTAACCGTCAATGCACTTGCCATGTCGACCCCCGGTTCCGTTACCCCGGTTTGAGCACCTGTTTTGGCTCTGGGGTAACAAGGGGTAACAGAAAATGGGCGTTAACCCCCGTTACCCCGCGTTAATATCGAAGCCAAACGTACCGTAACAAAGGCATGCAGTACAAGGCTTAGAACGGGGTTTGAGCCACTGATATGTTAGGCCAAGTTATGGGGCTGGCGCTGACTCTTAATCAGCGGGTCACAGGTTCGATCCCTGTCGCACCCACCAAAGATTTCAAAGACTTAGATGCGATTGTCGTGAACAGCGACGACTTGTTTTGCAGTTGGTTTGCAATATATGTTCTCCATTTGGACGCCAGCTGCGGCCCGGACCGGGCGTCACACCACCAAAGCAGGAATGATGAACCCCATCTCCGACATCCTGTTCTTTGCCGTGCTCTACGCTGCTGCAGTCGGAGCGTCCATTTTCGTCATTGTGTGGATTGCCGGCCGTTGGCGTTAGCACCGATCTTAAACCTTGTATTCCGACGCAGGCAGCGGTAAGCAGCCAGCATCCAGTCAAGAATGGAGGAATGCAGAATGTGGGTACGGCTTTCTGGCAGAGATTTGGAACCAGTTCTTGTTCAGTTCGAAAATGTAAATCACGTTACGTCAAGGGCAGGCGGTGGGGCTACTATATATTTCAAGAGCGAAATGACCGACGCAAAAGGCGAGCGCAAACAACGCGCCCTTGCTGTTCGAGAATCGGTGCCGGAAATATCCAAGGCGCTCGGCGCCGTTGAGGCGGTTATCTCTTCTGGTCGCGGCGGGGCTTCGAACAGGATCAAGGTTGCCGCACGCGGCTAAGATTGCCAGACTGAAGAATGATGCAGGCGCGCAAGAAAAGTTGGCTTGAGAAAATTGGTTTAGGTGGCGGTCGGCGTGAGGAGCAATCCGCTCCGGCGCCTGCATCCGTTGAAGCCCCGCCGCCGGCTGCCGTTACCGCGGACGCGCCACGGCTGGATTTGCGCCTGCATCCAGTTGAGGAGATGATGGTCGTGCAGAAAGCACGATCCAAGGCCACCGGGGAAATTATAATCTTCGGCGAAGCCATTCACGCCGAGACGAAGAACGTACTCAGTCGCTATCTTTCCGACGCGCTGGAAACCTTCCTGGCGCACGAAGCCCGCCACGGCGTTGGCAGCTACTGTATCGTCGATCCGAGCAAGCCGGGCCGCTGTCGTATCATTACCTCGACCGGCTATTGCGGCGGCTACATCCGCCGGGTTGATGGCCGTGTCGTAGCCGGCACAACCCTGGAAGCTGTTTTCGCAGGCGCCGAGTCCAAGATCGAGATGGACCCATATGGGCTTTGCCTGTCTCTGAGCCACGCTCCGAAAGGCTCGTATCAGCAGTTGCCCTTCACAACGCCGTTCAGGGACGTGCGGCGGTTGCCGCCAGCCTCGGTGGTCGAGTTTGAGAACGGAAAGCTGACGGCCAGTTATAGCTACCTAACGAGTGGTGCCCTTCTCCCGCCGCCGGCGTCGTTTGAAGCCGCGATGGACGAACTGTCGGAATCGCTTGCCGCCCATTATGCGAGAACGAAGAAGAGCCCAGCGTTGATGCTTTCGGGCGGCGTTGACAGCCTAATCATCTATCTTTCGCTGCGACAGAAGATGGACCCCAAAGACATCAGGGTTGTTACGGTCGAGACGTCAAGAGAGCACTCTCTAGCCAATGGGGAGTATCGTGCATTCCCGATCTCACAGAATATCGGCTTCGATGTTGAATACATAGCACATGATTCGCTATCGTCGAACTCCATCAATGATGAAATAAAACGAATGATGGATCGCGATATCATAAGCTCGAAAGGGCCGCATCTGGCGTTCGTTGATCATATTCTTGGAGGAACTGACATTATTCATGGCCAGAACATGGATGCCATGTTTAATGTGAATATGCTGCTGTTGCAGGCCAATCTTGAGAAGGGTTATCTCTCGAAAGGGAAGATGAGCAGCCTCAAGAAGGCAGACGAAGAGACGATGCAGTACCAATCGTTCCTCGGTAATCTGCAATTTTCCGACGCTTATTTAAACGATTCTGATTTTCAGCGCGATACGGTTGAGTTCTTTGTGAAATTGCATAAGCGAACGATGTCCGATGCGGAGCCGGGAGGCGTAGGCATGGTTCGGGGAATGATATCGAGCCAATATCCTAATCTGCTTGTGCGGCCCAACTACCCGGTCAACCAACTCAGCCAGACCGAGTATCTGGATCGCGAGGTTGATCTTTTTCACCGGCATGTTGGCGAAGTGTCGCCGCGGCTCGCCGTCGACCTGGTGCGCTATCACACCTACAGCCACCTTTCGAACAAGCGCATTTCCACTCTGTCGCTTCCAGACGGCAGCCGGACGCTGTTCGTCGCCATGTCAGGGCCGATCGTCAGTTACCTGCTCGGAAAGAACCGCGGTCTGTCCGTCGTTGGGCGGCCGAAAAATGAGGTCTACGACCTGGCTGAGAAGTTGGCAGGCAAGCCGTACAGCAAATTGATGTCGACTAGGAAGGAATACCGATCACCTGCCGCTGGTGTGGAAACGGATGATGACGAGGATGATGACGCCAATGCCGACGACATGCTGCTGAAGGACAGCATGGACACGATCAATCCGAAGACGTCACGAGTGCTGGCCGCCATAAGTGAGCCAGATGTTCGAGGGCACGTTTCATCCGTCTACCACGAAACCATCGCGTCCTGCCGGCCTGGTAATGCAAACTTTACGCGCTTCTCACAATCGCGAGCCAGGTATCTGCTGAATTTGGAATTGCTCCTGCGTCAGGCTGGCAACTAACCATTACCCTGCCCGTAAGCTCTGATTATCGCAGTGCGTAATGCACGTTCCGATTTCGAAGGGAGAGAAAAATTTTCGCGCCAAAATAATTCCACGCGATTTCAGACGCTTGCTATTTTTTCGTGACGAAATCCGACCCATTTCATCCCCCTCGCTAAAACCCGCCTCATAATGCCAGTCAGTTTCTCCCGCCGGGAACGCTTCCGGAGTCGTTCGTCAAGCGGGGAGGTCCGAAGGACGGCGCCTCCGCTATGTTGCCGACGAAGCGGCATGGCCGGGGAGGCCGCGTCCGAAGGTTCCTCCCCCGACACTACGGTTGGGGCGCACTGGACGAGCGCTTAAGACCGGGCCAGCCGAGGCACAAAATGCCGGAGCGGAGCAAGGCGAAGCGGAACGGGACGAGGCCAAAAATCGCCGGCGGGCGCACGAGCTGCGCCATATTGTTAGTCTGTGAGGCAAGGTTTTTGCGCCCGCTTCCCGGACTGCTCCCGAAAGGGACCATTCTCTCAACAATGGCCAGACGCGAAGGCGGGCGTGGCAATGGGGAAGGTTTGGATCGTGCCGCCAGTTTTCATCTCGCCACAAAAGGGTCCAGCACCCGTGGGCTGCGATTGCCACGGTCTCCTACAACCCCTGCGACAATCTGCACAGCAGCTATGCACGTTTATGCGTTGCCGAATCGGCGGGCATTTCATAACTATCGGTTGTCGGCCATCTACTCCTCCCAGATGCGATGCCGACGCTGAAAGCGGCGAACCTCCTCCCTCGCCGCAATCAAATCGAGCCCGCTGCCACCTCCTCCCGGCAGCGGGCTTTTTCTTTTGCACGACGGGCGCGACCGAGCGCACCTCGCTGCGCCTCCCCCGAAAAGCGGCTCAATTCCCGGAAGGCGACGCAACGGACCGCCGCACGACAAGCGTCGGCTCGATTGCGATGGTGGGCGGCAGCGGGCGGTCGTGATCCAGATGGTCGATGAGGGCGTTGGCGGCCACGGTGCCGAGCTCGATCGCCGGCTGCCGCACCGTCGTCAGCGGCGGAAAAGTATAGGCGGCGAATTCGATGTCGTCATAACCGACGACCGAGACGTCGCCCGGTATGTCCAAGCCGAGTTCGCGGATGCCGTTCAGCAGGCCGATCGCCATGACGTCGCTCAGCGCGAAGATCGCCTGCGGCCTGGTCTCAGCCGGCCCCGCCAGCAGTGGACGGGCGGCCAGCCTGCCGCCTTCCATGGTCAGGCTGGCGCGGTGCAGGAGATCGGGCTCCAGCTTGAGCCCATGCCGTGCCAGGGCGCTGGAAAACCCCTCGATGCGGTCGATCATGCGCGGATGCTCGGCGGGACCGGACAGGCAGGCAATGCGCGAAAAACCGTTTTCGGCGAGATAGTCGGCGACGATGCGCCCGCCGAGGATGGAATCGTCGGAAACCACCGACGAGACGGAATGCGGCGGCGCGTCGATCGCCACCACCGGCACACGCTCGATCTGCCCAAGTTTCTCGAAGAAGTCCGGGCTGGCGTTGGAGGTCATCGCCACGATGGCGTCGACACGCTTGGTGAACAGCGTGTGCATGTAGGTGACGAGATGATCTGTCACGTCGTCGGTGTTGCAGATCATCAGCGCGTAACCCGCCTCGAAGCAGGCGCGCTCGACGCCGCGGATCACCTCGCCGAAAAACGGGTTCGAGGTGGTGGTGACAATCATGCCGATGGTGCGGGTGCGGTTGGATTTCAGCGAGCGCGCCACCTCCGACGGCAGGTAGCCGAGATCGCTGATCGCCGCGTTGACCCGCTTCGCCGTCTCGGGGCTGACCGGCCGCGTGCTGTTGATGACGTGCGAGACCGTCGTGAACGACACGTTCGCCCGCCGTGCGACGTCCTTGATGGTGACCACGGGCTGGGGCTCTGGCCGCTTTGCCTAGCGTCCGACCCGCGACTTCAGCCATCGGTCGAAGGCGACGGCAAGCACGAGAATCAGGCCGATGACGATGCTCTGCGTATAGGACGAGACATTGTTGAACTGCAGCCCGTTCTGCAGCACGCCGATGAGCGCTGCGCCGACGACCGTTCCGGTTATCGAGCCGACGCCGCCGAACAGCGACGTGCCGCCGATGACCACCGCCGAAATCACGGTCAGCTCGTAGCCGATGCCGGCCACCGCTTCCGACGAATTGAGGCGGGCGGAGAGCACGAAGGCGGCAAGACCGGCGAAGAAGCCGACGATGACATAGACCGAGACGAGGACACGGTCGACGCGCAGGCCCGACAGCCGCGCCGCCTCGGCATTGCCGCCGACCGCATAGACCGCCCGGCCGTAACGCGTGTAGCGCAGCACGATGTGGCAGAGGATGGCGGCGACGATGAAGATGATCGCCGGCACCGGGACCGGCCCGATCAGGCCGGTGCCGAACCAGCGCATGGATGCGTCGAAGCCGGAAATAGGCCCGCCATTGGAGATCGTCAGCGTCAATCCGCGGAAAATGGTGAGGCCGCCCAGCGTCACCACGAAGGGCGGCACCTTCAGCCGGGTGATGGCAAGACCCTGGATGCCGCCGCAGGCCGAACCGACAACGATCGCCGCGAGCAGCGCCGCGAGCCAGCCGTAGCCGGCCGCCTGCGACGGATCGAGCGACAGCGTGTTGGCCGCGCCGCCCTTGGCGACAACGGCGGCCACCATGCCGCAGAAGGCGAGCAGCGAGCCCACCGACAGGTCGATGCCGGCGGTCAGGATAACGAAGGTCATGCCCAGCGCGATCAGGCCGGTGATCGAGATCTGCCGCGTGATGTTGAAGAGGTTGATCGGGTCGATGAAACTCGGCTTCATGACGGTGAAGACAACCATCAGCGCGGCAAGGAAGATCAGCGGTCCGAAGCTGACGAGCAGGCGGGCGACGTTGACGCCGCTGCGTTGGTCCTCGGCGACGGTGGTGCTCATGCAGCCTCTCCCTGGCGCTGGTCGAGCGCCATCAGCGCCATCAGTTTTTCTTCATCGGCCTCGATCGCCGGCATCTCGCCGGTGATGCGTCCGCGCCGCATGGTGACGATGCGGTCGCTCACCGCCAGCACTTCCGGCAGTTCCGACGAGATCATCATGACGGCAATGCCGCGCGCCGCAAGCTGGACGAGTATCTGGTGGACCTCCGCCTTGGCGCCCACATCGACGCCGCGCGTCGGCTCGTCGACGATCAGCACCTTCGGATCGCGCGCCAGCCAGCGGGCGAGGATGACCTTCTGCTGGTTGCCGCCGGACAGGCCCTCGATCGCCTGCTCCGGCGAGGCCATGCGGATCGACAGCATCTTCTTGTAAGTGGCCAGCGCCGCGCGCTCCCGACGCTCAGCCATGAAACCCAGCCCGTTGCTGTACGAGCCGAGTGCGGCGACCGAAAAATTGTTGAGGATGCCGAGCGCGGCAAAGATCGCCTGGTGCTTGCGGTCCTCCGGCACGAGGCCGATGCCCAGTCGGATCGCGTCGGCCGGCGACGCCGGCGCGATCGGCTGGCCGTCGAGGCTGATCGTGCCGGCGGCGATGCGGTCGGCGCCGAAGATCGCCCTGGCAAGCTCGGTTCGCCCCGACCCGACCAGGCCGGCGACGCCAAGAATCTCCCCTGCCCTGAGGTCGAGATCGACGCCTTCCAGCACGATGGCGTGCGGCGCTTCCGGATCACGCACGGTGCGCAACCCGCGCACCGACAGCCGCACGTCGCCGGCGGTCCTGCGTTCGGTCGGCCGCGCATAAAGCTCCGACGCCGCCCGGCCGACCATGCGCTCGATGATACGCGGGATGGGGATGGGCCGGTCGTCGCGGGTCAGATGCCCCGCAAGCTTGCCATCGCGCAGCACGGTCATGCGGTCGCAAATGCCGGACGCCTCTTCCAGCCGGTGCGTCACGAACATGATGGCGACGCCGTCCTTGCGCAGCCGGTCCATGATCGACAGCAGCCTCTGCACCTCCGTCTCGGTGAGCGCCGAGGTCGGCTCGTCCATAATGATCAGCCGGCTCTCCAGCGACAGCGCGCGGGCGATCTCCACCAGTTGCTGTTCGGCCACCGAGAGGGCGGAAACCGGCGTCCTCGGATCGATCTTCAGGCCGACGCGGGCGATGATGTCGCGCGACTCCCGCTCCATCCGCCGCCAGTTGACCAGCCCCAAACGATTGATTGGCGCACGGCCGATAAAGATGTTCTCGGCGACGGTCAGCGTCGGGATCAGGCTGAGTTCCTGATAGATGGTGACGATGCCGAGCCGTTTTGCATCGTCGGGATTGGCCGGCTTGAAGGGCTCGCCATCGAAGACGATGCTGCCACTGGATGGTGGCTGCACCCCGGACAGGATTTTCAGCAGCGTCGATTTTCCCGCGCCGTTCTCACCGAGAAGTCCAAGAATCTCGCCACGGCGCACATCGAGCGACACGTCGCTCAGCGCGGTCACGCCTGCGAAATGCTTTGTAAGCCCCTCGACGGTCAGGAGCACGTCGGCTGGCGCGGTTTCTGCTACGGACATAACACCTCTGAAGCCACCGAGGATTGAGCCGACGGTTTCGACTGCGACAAGCGGCGGGCTAAGACAAGCATAGCCTGCCTGCGCGGACGCGAAACCAGCGCGGACTGTTGCATCGATGTGTGGCCAGCCGGCCGCCTGTCGCGGCCGGCAACCACGCATCGATGGTTCAGGCTACGGGCTATTTCGCCTCGCCGATGCGCTCCGCCTTGTCGAGATTGTCCTTGCCGATGACGACCGGCGTCAGCAGGACGAGCTTTTCCTTCGGCTCGGTCTTGTCCTTGGCGTAGGCGACGGCAATGCGGACCGCAGTGCGCGACTGCTCGCCCGGGAACTGCTCGACCGTGCCGGCGAGCTTGCCGTCGCGAACCGCGACGATGGCCTCCGGAAGTGCGTCAAAACCGTAGATCTTGACATCGTTGAAGCCGCGCGCAGCACATGCCTCGACGGCGCCGAGCGCCATGTCGTCATTGGCGCAGACGATCGCGTCCGGCTTGCCGTTGGCGGCGAGGCCGGCTTCGGTCACCGAGAGCGCCTCGGCACGGGCGAAGTTCGCGGTCTGCTCGAAGATGATCTGGTACTTATCCTTGAGCGGGTCGAGAATGTTGTGCACGCCCTTGTTGCGGTCGATCGCCGGGCCTGCGCCGGGCTGGCCCTGCAGGTGGAAGATTTTCGCGCCGTTCGGGAAGGCGTCGACCATGGCCTGCGCCTCGGCCTCGCCGCCCTTGACGTTGTCGGCGCCGACATGCGCCAAAATGCCCTCCACGCCGTCGACTCGGCGGTCGATCGTGACCACCGGAACTCCGGCCTGCACCGCCTGCTCGATCGCCGGCGCCAGCGCGTTGACGTCGAGCGGCGAAATGACGATCGCATTGACCTTCTGCACGATCGCCGCCTCGATGTCGGCCGTCTGCTTCGGCGCCGAATTCTGGCCGTCGCTCTCGATCAGGTTGACGCCCTGCGCCTCCGCCTCGACCTTGATCTGGTTCAGCATGTGCACGAAAAACGGAAAGCTCAGGCTCGGCACGGAACCGAGGACAGTCAGCTTGTCCTGGGCAAAGGCAGGTACGGCCACCAGTGCGCCGGCTGCAACGGACGACAGCAAGAACTCACGTCTGTTCATCAAAATCTCCTCCCAATGATCGGTGATCGCTGATCCTCCATCAGCGTAGCGTCGAAAAGCTAGCCAACGCCAAACGTTTGCGCAAGGCGAATGGCGGAGTTTGGGAGCAACAATCGATGGTGCAACGCAGCGAATTTCCGGCGTGTCGTGACAGCGGGCTGGCAGAAATCGGCGTAGACCACTCGCGGCCATCGGCGCCGATGTGGTAGGGGAACCGCAGGTGATCGTAGGAGAACGATGCGGATGCGGCGACTGCTTTTGACGATGATGGCCTTCGCGATGCTGGCCGGCTGCCAGAGTTCCGGCTCGCGCGGTTACGAGCCGGCGGAGTGCGACCCGCGCGCAACGGACAGCGGCATGTGTGTACCTGGCGAACTCCCACCGGAAGAATAAAGGGCTTCAGGCGACTGTGCGGATGCAGAGAACGAACGCGCGTCTGAAGCAGTTCTCGACTTAAGCAGCGTTGGAGGGCCGAGCGGGAATTGAACCCGCTGCGCCGGATTTGCAGTCCGGAGCGTCACCGTTCCGCCTTCGGCCCTCATGGGCGACGCCTTAGCTTGAATTTGCCGGCAGGCCAATGGCGGGAGAAGTCATTCTCCCGCATGCACCTAAAAAGGGTTCGGTCCGCCAGGCAACGCACAATCCAGAATGCTCAGGCGAACAGCACGCCTTCCGCCACCCTGACCGCCTGGCCGCCGATACGGGCGGCCTCGATCCTGCCCTTGGCGATGTCGATCTCCAGCCTGATGCGCGAGGGCCGGCCCATCTCCATTCCCTGTTCGATCCAATACTGCGATGAGCCGTCGACCGGCTTGTCAAAATGCGCGATGGCGCCGGCGAAAGCTGCCGCCGCCGATCCCGTCGCGGGATCCTCATAAGAAGGATTGCCCGGCACGAACATGCGGGCGTGGAATGCGCTGTCGTGATGCACCGTCTCGCGGCAATAGACATAGGCCGATGCCACCGCGCTGCCACTCTTGGCCGGGGAAATCTCCATCCAGGCGGCGTTGTCGAACCGTACCTTTGCGGCAACCTCCAGGCCGGACACCGGCACGGCCACGTAAGGCACGCCAGCGGTCCAGTACGATATGCGATGATTCTCGAAGCCGATCTCGTGCGGCCCGAGGCCGAGCGCCGCGGCGACCGCGCCCGCATCGGCCGAGAAGGACGGTGCTTCCGGCAATTGCGCCAGGCTGAACTCGGCGAACGCCGTGCCGCCCGAATGGCCTACGGCGCAGCGCACGGGCCCGATATTCTCCTCCAGCACAAAGATCGACGGTGCGCTGCTGCCCGACTGCTCGGCCAGCGCGATCGCCGTGCCCACGGTCGGATGCCCGGCAAACGGCATCTCGTAGTCCGGCGTGAAGATGCGCACCCGTGCCTTGTGTCGGGGGTCTTCCGGCGGCAGCACGAAGGTCGATTCGGACAGGTTGAACTCGCGCGCGATGCGCTGCATGGCGGCGATATCCAGCCCCTCGCAGTCGAGCAGCACGGCGAGCGGGTTTCCGGTCAGCACCTCGCTGGTGAACACGTCATAGACCACGTAACGGCGGCGTTGCATCGTTCAGACCTCTCCGGTCGCCTCAAGATGAGCGAAATTTAACTTGAAATAGCTCCGTATCCGCATGACCTGTGGAGACGAAGGGATTTTTTAGGTCGAAACTGCCGATAGTTTCGGAGGGAAGCCTACGCTCGGCGACGAGATGCGCGGAAAAGCGCTGAAGCCGACACAAAAGCGTCGGCCGAGCTGTTATTAGAGGCAGCCGCTTCAAGCCCTTCAGTCCTGTCGGCAGAGTTGATCCTGCATCATAAGGGGTCCGCGATGGACCAGATTGTCAATCGGCCACGCGCGGACAGCCCACCGTCCATCGAGGCCGCGCTCGACCTCGGCAGCCATGGCGGTTTCCGCTGGGGCCGGCTGTTGGTTCGCGTGCTTATCGCGCTGGTTGTCGTGGCCGGCCTCACCGCCGGTGCCTACTGGTGGAACAGCCCTTCGCAGACTCCAGTTTCTTTCGTCACCATGCCGGTGGCGCGTGGCGACCTGACCGTCGAGGTGTCGGCGACCGGCACGTTGCAGCCGCTGACCCAGGTGGACATTTCGAGCGAGCTTTCCGGCGTCGTCCGTTCCGTCGCAGTCAACGAGAACGATACGGTAAAAAAGGGTGACGTGCTCGCCGAACTCGACACGGTGCGCATCGCCGCCAATGTCGACCGCGCCGAGGCGTCGGTGAAGGTGTCCGAGGCGCAGGTCGGCCAGGCCGAAACGACGCTGAAGGAGGCCGAGCAGACGCTGGTCCGCGCCCAACAGCTCTCGGATCGCGGCATGGTCGCCCAGCAGGCGCTCGACACCGCGGTAGCCGCCCGCGACCGCGCTACCGCGGCCGTCGCGGTTGCCGAAGCGAACGTTGCCATCGCCCAGGCTGAGCTGAAACTGCAGCAGGCCGATTTGCAGAAGAGCACGATCTACGCGCCGATCGACGGCATCGTGCTGACCCGCTCGGTCGATCCCGGCCAGACGGTCGCCTCGTCGCTGCAGGCGCCGATATTGTTCGTCATCGCCGCCGACCTGAAGAAGATGGAGCTGAAGGCGGCGATAGACGAGGCCGACATCGGCGCGGTCCGCCACGGCCAGAAATCCCGCTTCACCGTCGATGCCTTCCCCGACCGCCCCTTCGACGCGGAAATCCGCGACATCTCCTTCGCCTCGGTGACGACGGAAGGCGTCGTGACCTATGACGCGCGCCTCGACGTCGATAACGACGAACTGCTGCTTCGGCCGGGCATGACCGCCACCGTCGCCGTGGTGACACGCGAGGCCAAGGATGTGCTCACCATTCCGAGCGCCGCCTTCCGCTACAGCCCGCCGGCGCAGGCGACCGAAATCGGCTGGAGCCTGCAAAAACTGTTCATGCCGCGCATGGGCCGTCCGCGTGGCAACCGCCCGACCGCGCGAGAGCCCGATGGCCTGCGCACCGTCTACGTGCTGCATGACGGCCAGCCAGAAGCGGTGCGCGTCAAGACCGGCTCGACCGATGGCGAGAACACCGAGATTCTTTCCGGCCTCACCGAAGGCGACAAGGTCATAACCGGCGCTCGCGAGGCGCGCGGCTGATGGCTTCGGGCGAAAGCACGCTGATCCGCTTCGACGACGTCTGGAAGACTTATGGCAAGGGCGAAGCGAAGGTGCATGCGCTGGCCGGCGTGTCGTTCTCGATCGCTCGCGGCGAGTTCGTGGCGATCATGGGGCCGTCCGGCTCCGGCAAATCGACGGCAATGAACATCGTCGGCTGCTTGGATACGCCGACAGGCGGCCGTTACGGTTTTCTCGGCGCCGATGCCGGCCGGCTCGACCGGGCGCGCCGCGCCACGCTGCGCAACCGCTATATCGGCTTCGTCTTCCAGGGCTACAACCTGCTTGCCCGCACAACCGCCGCCGAGAATGTCGAGCTGCCGCTGATCTATCGCGGCGTGCGCTCTTCCGAACGGCGACAGCTTGCCATGCGGGCGCTGGCCGAGGTCGGCCTCGAAGGCCGCGAGCATCATACGCCCGCCGAACTCTCCGGCGGCCAGCAGCAGCGCGTGGCGATCGCCCGCGCCATTGTGACCAGGCCGACGCTTGTGGTCGCCGACGAGCCGACCGGCAATCTCGACACGGCGCGCAGCCACGAGATCATGAACCTGCTGACGCGCCTGAACGAGGAATTCGGACTGACCATCGTCATGGTCACGCATGAACAGGACGTCGCCGACTATGCACATCGCACCATCGGTTTCCTCGACGGCCATGTCGCCTCGGACCGGCTGAAGGCGGAGGCTGCCTGATGCTGCTGGAAACCATCCGCCTGGCGCTGCGTTCGGTCCGCCGCAACGTGCTGCGCTCCTTCCTCACCTTGCTCGGCATCGTCATCGGCGTGGCGGCCGTCATCGCCATGCTCACCATCGGCAGCGGCACCACCGAGAAGGTGAAGTCCGATATTTCACGGTTGGGCAGCAATCTTCTGGTTGTCCGCGCCGCAAGGCCCGACCGATCAGGCTCAACATCCTTTACGCCGCGCAAGCTTGACGAGAAGGATGTGGCCGGTCTCGTCGCCGGGCTGACCTCGGTGCGTGCTGTTTCGGCCGAGGCACAGAGCACGGTACGTGTCGTCTTCGGCGCGCAGAACGTATCAGCCAGCGTCAGCGGCACCGACATCGGCTATTTCACCGCACGCGACTGGAACGTCGCGCTGGGCCGCATCTTCACCGAATCGGAGGTGCGGGGCGGCACCAATGTCTGCCTCGTCGGCCAGACGGTGCGCGACCAGTTCTTCGGCGCCGGCGATCCCGACGGCCAGTCGATCCGTGTCGGCAAGATGAGCTGCCGGGTCATCGGCGTTCTGGAAAGCAAGGGCACGTCCGGCTTCGGTCAGGACCAGGACAATGTCGTTCTGATGCCGCTCGAAACCTACCAGCGCCGCATCGCCGGCGACCGCGACATCGACACCATCTACGTCTCGGCGCTGGACGGCGTCGCGACATCCGAAGTGCAGGACGAAATCGAGACGATCCTGCGCGAGACTCGCCGCATCGCGCCGGGCGCTGACGACAATTTCGACGTGCGCGATATGACCCAGATCGCCGACGCGATGGCCAGCGCCACGGCGACCATGACCGGCATGCTCGGCGCGGTGGCCGGCGTCAGCCTGCTGGTCGGCGGCATCGGCATCATGAACATCATGCTGGTGTCGGTCACGGAACGCACGCGCGAGATCGGCATAAGGCTCGCCATCGGCGCGCATGAGCGTCACATCCTCGTTCAGTTCCTGGTCGAGGCCACTGTCCTGTCGCTGCTCGGCGGACTGATCGGCATCGCCATCGGCCTTGCGCTGGCCGGGGCCGCGTCTCTGACGCTGTCGATCCCGTTCGCGCCGAGCCTCGCCGTCATCCTGTTGGCCGTCGGCTTCTCGGCACTGATCGGCATGGTGTTCGGCTTCTTCCCGGCACTGCGCGGCGCCCGCCTCGACCCGATCGTGGCGCTGCGGCACGAATAGGCAATCTGTTCGAGAACCTGTAAAGAAGGCGAAGCAATCCGTTTCGCTTTCAGCAAGCCCTCTTCACATAGACCTTGCCGTCCTGCACGATGCCGACCGTACAGATCACCTCGTCATAGACCTTCTTCCGCCACTCATCCCGGGTGGCAACGATCTGAGCATCTATCTGCGCGGCACAGACGTCTTTCGAAACGCCGGCCAGGCAGATGTTTGCGGAACTGCGCCAATAGTCCTGCTCGGCCTCATACAAATAGGCGGGGACTCTCCTTATTCTCTCGACATATCGATCCCGCAGCCGCGGCATCATGCTCGCTGCGTAGCGCAGACGCATCAGGTCACGTGCCGCGGCAAGCGGGTGGCGATCGTTGGGGTCGGGCTCCAGACGCAGCGCAAAGGCGTTCACGGCCGGATTTTCGGGGGAAGCTATGCATTCGAAATAGCCTGAAGACAGATAGTGCAGCGCAAGGCGCCTGAAATCGTCCGAGGATTCGAAGGGATATCGAAAAAGCACAAAATTGATGATGTCGCTCAAAAGCGCCTTTTCGGCAGGCTTCATGTCGGGAACGGCTGGCCCTCCGGCACCGATCGCGCTGAAATAGGCTACATAGGCAGCGTATTTTTGTGCTCTGGGATCGTCGTATCGCTGCGTGCCGCCACTGTTCGTCCCGGCGATCTCCACCGACCTGATTTTTTCGTCGTAAGGATCGAGCCCGAGATCCGGCATTGCGACGCAGAAGCCCGGAAGAACCCGCGGCTCAGCCGCATAAGCCTCCTTGGCCAGCAAGGGCAACGACCACAATACGACGGACAGAATGCAGAGACGGATCGACGCCGCGGCCGGTCGCCCGACAGACAGGTAGGCAAGGTTTGGCAAGGCCCGCCCCAAAAAGGTTTGCTGCCGAGAATGTAAGAACTGCCGGCCAGCTCCGCCACGCCCCCGACCGCGTCAACTTATTATCCGGCAAAATGCCAGTCGATGATCGCCTTCATGTACGGCATCACGCCAGCGGGAAGGTCGTCGCCCTTGCGGATGATGACGGCGCCGTCGATCTCGGATTGTTCTTCGCTCGCCACGAAGCGGGCGATGCGCCGGGCAATCTCGTCGGCGGTTTCGTCGAGATAGCAGCGGCGGAAGATCACCGTCGCGCCATCCTGCGAAAACAGATGGTAGCGCGGATCGTGCGGCGTGGCCGAAATGTCGAGGCCGGTTTCCTCACCCACCTCGCGCGCCATATTCGCTTCAACATCGACCAGCCCGTCGCGAAAGTCGAACGGCTCGAACGAGCCGGCCGCGAAATAGATGCGGCCGGCATTGGCCGTGTGGCCGGCCATCCGGATCGCCACCAGCGCGCCGTCGCTGGAGACCAGCGCCGCATGGGCGAAGGCGTGTTCGGCGCCCGGCGGACGGTTGCGCCGCCAGTAGAGCAGCGTCGCATAACGCACCGCGTGGCAGCGCCCGGTCAACCGCGCCTCGGCATAGGCGAGTTCGGACAGCAAAACGATGGTGCCGTCGAACAACGCGGGATTGGCTGAGACTTCGCGTTGCCAGTTCGCTTCGATCGCCTCCGCATTGGCGGCCTCGAACGGATGTTGGCCAGGATCCAGCCGCACCTCTATGGCCGAGACCGGAACGATTGAATTGCGGGGGATATCGAACATCCGGTTTTCCAATCTCAATCCACCGCGACCGGCCGTGGAAAGAGTTCCCGCAACACCGGCTCGTACAGGTAGCTCAGGCTTCTCGCGGCCGTGGCCGTGAGATGATCGGAGTCCGTGTACAACGGAATCCCGTCGTCGTGAGTTGCGCGGCAACGACCGTCCTTGCAAAATGCCGGAAACGGATCGACGATCGCAGCACCGTGCTTCTCCGCTTCCGCGGCTAGAATCTTGCGGGCCAGCGCCTGCCTTTTCTCGGTGTAGGACCATGGGGGCGCAATATCGGTCGAGCTACCGGTCATCACCGCCCTGGCAAGCGCCTCCGGTACAAAGCGCCCCATTTCCGGTACGTCCATCACCAGCACGACCTGTATTCCCCGCTGTTTGAGATTTGCGAGAACACCATCCATCGCCTCTACGATCGGGCCGGACCGATCGTCGACCGGCGGCGGCACCGACGGGTCGAAATAGATGCCCTGGTTCGGCAGTTCGGAGTCGTGAAAATACTTTGGCCAGTAAGCGATCATGAAAACGACAGGGATTCGCCGGGCATCGATCAGGTCAAGCACCGCCGCATTCAAATCCCTGCAGTGATCGGTGATGCGACGGCTTGGCAGTTCCACGTCCGGAAGCGGCGGGCAGCCTGCCTGGCCAGCAAAGACACCCTGCACACCGGCTTGCTTGGCCGCGACATCGATCGCCGGCGCCATGGACGCCGCATGGGAATCGCCCCACACGAGAAACCGGGACTCGGAACCGGGAGTTCCCATCGGGCAAAGCTTGCCAGCCCTGATATTCGCCGCCGAAGGTCCCTCCCCTTCCCCGCCGAAACATTGTGGTTCGGAAAAGCGACTTTTGTCGAACGTGGCGTTGTAGATCTGGCTGGCAAACGACGGGAGCCGTCCGGGAACACCTCGGTCTGCGACCACATGAGCGGCAAAGACAGACGCCGCGGTGACGGCGGCCGCAGCGCCCGCGAACAGCGGCACACGACGAATCCGGCTCGTATGCCCGCGAAACGGGCGCTCGACGAAACGCCACGAGATCACCGCCGCGACAAACGAGGCGACGGTGATAAGGCCCCCTTGGACAAGGGTTAGTTCTGGCCCGCTAAAATAGCGCGTGAAAACAACGATAGGCCAATGCCAGAGATACATTGAATAGGAAACGAGGCCGACAAACACCAAGGGCGGGGCGCGCAGGAGAAGACTGGCAGGACCTCCTGATGTTTGACAGTGAATGATGAGTGCCGCCCCCACGCACGGAACGAGTGCTGTGAGACCCGGAAAGACAGTGGCGTCGCTGTAGGTGAATACCGCGAAAGCGATGAGAACAACACCCGCGGCAGCCAGGGCTTCGCGTATAAGCGGATGCGACGCCTTCGGAACCACGTTGAAGGCGAGCATGGCTCCCAGCAACAATTCCCATATCCTGTATTGCGACAGGTAGAAGGCAGCCTCGGGCTTTTGATAGACGGTCCATGCGCTGGCCGCCAGGGAAGCGACCAGAACCAGCAGCAGGACGAGTGCTGTTCTTCGCGGCGCAAGCCAGCCGAGCAGCATCAGCACCAGCGGAAAGACGATGTAGAACTGCTCCTCGACGGCCAACGACCAAGTATGAAGCAGTGGTTTCGTTTCGGCGGCAATGTCGAAATAGCCGATCTCCCGCTCGAACCGATAGTTCGAGATGAACAAGGCCGCATCTCTGACGCTGCGTGCGAAGTAGATGAATTCGTTCGGCATGAAGACAAACCATGCCATCACGGCACAGGCCGCGATCATGACGAAGAGCGCTGGGAAAATACGCCGGACGCGGCGTTCGTAGAAACGCAGAAGGCTGAATTCGCCGCGCTTCATCTCACCGGTGATCAGCGATGCCATCAGATAGCCGGAGATGACGAAAAACACGTCGACGCCGACAAACCCGCCGGCAAAGCCTGGAATTCCGGCGTGATAGAAGACGACCGGCAGTATCGCGAGTGCCCGAAGTCCGTCGATATCAGCCCTGTAGCCCGACCGCTCCCGAGCCTCGGAAGGACCAAAAGTTTCAGGCTGAATTCTTTGCTGCAGATTCAAGACGCGGTTCACCTGGGTTCCCAGTGCCGATCAGGCTGTGGCCCGCAGCCAGCCACATCGCGGCGATGTTCACACGGAGACGAAGAAAACATGGCAGAAATACCAATCCTCAAGCCATATCGAGCGTAACGGCGACGGGGCAGTGATCGGACGCCTTCGGGCGGTCCCAGCCGATGCGCGGAAACCGCTCGACCTGCTGTCCCGGCGGGAAGATGGTGCGCCAGGGCTGGCCGCCTCGGATAATGTCGGGAACGGCCGTGGAATTACGCTTCGCCAGCGACGGCGACAAGAGCAGATAATCCAGTTGGCAGAGATGCCGCTCCTGCGGCCCGCGCGTATGATAGAGCGTCCAGCGCTCCAGTTCCGGCCGGCGCTCGACGATGTTCTCGGCAAATCCGTCGGCCAGCAGGACATCCAGCGCCGAGCCCTGCTCGTCCACCACGGTGAAATCGTAGCCCGGGTCCTCGTCGCCGCCGATGACGATGCGCTGGCGATAGTCGTTCAGGTCGCCGCAGATCACCCAGCGCTTGGAGCCGGCATGGTCCTTGCTGAACCGGCTCTCGACGATGTGGCGCACCGCGCGCGCCTCGGCAAAACGCACTGGCATGGTCGCGTCGCGGCCGGGAACGCCCTCGCGCGGCCCGCCCATCGACTTGAAATGCACCGCATAGACGGTCAGCGGCTGGCCGCCGATACGGACATCGATCTCCAGGCAGTCGCGGCGAAAAATGCGCTCGTTCGGCTCGATGCCAAGTGCGGCAAGCTCCGGCGTATACAGGCCGAGTTCACCGTAGGTCAGCGGCGCATGGCTGTTCATGCGCACGAACTCGATCGGCTGGCCGTCGCGCGTCTGTTCGCGCATCATCACGGCGACGTCGATGCCGCGCGTGTCGTTGCCGGCGGTGGTGAATTTCTGGCGATAACCCTGCCCCACCATCTTGAACAGGTAGCCGTATTCGAAGGCCTTCAGCGCTTCGATGTTGTCGACCTCCTGCAGGCAAAGAATGTCGGTGCGCGTCGCCGCGATGGCCAGCGCCGTCAATTGGCGCGTGTCGTCGGTGTGGGCGATGGTCCGAGCCTGCTCCAGCATCCGGTACTCGGCCTCGTCCCTGATCTGGAACAGCGACAGCGTCCGGTCCTGCTGCAACTGGTTGCGGAAGCCGGAGAAGTCGAACCTGTTCATCAGGTTCTCGACATTGAAGGTGGCGAGGCGGAAGGACATGCAGGCGCTTGTGCCTGCTGGCGTCGGCGAAGACAAGCCCGCGCCATGCCAAGGGAACCGGAACCGTTCATCGCGCGTTCATCGTGCCCGTCCTACGATTGCCTTCATCAGCACATCAAAACGGGCAGCGGGGCTGCATTTTCGTTTCTGGAGACCGGAGATGATTACCGTATTTTCCAACCTTGCGCGCGCGGGCGTGATTGCGCTCGGCGTGCTCACCGCCGCGACGTCGGGTGCGGGATCGGCGCCGGTCGGTCCCATTATGCCGCAATACCCGCAAGCGCCGGGCGGCACGACGGCCGGTGCAAACCTGCCGGCCGAACTCGTGCAACACCGCCAATGGCGTGGCAATCGCGGATGGCGCGGCGGCAATCGCGGATGGCGTGGCGACCGTGGATGGCGCAATGGCAACCGCGCCTGGCGTGGCAACCGCGAGTGGCGTGGTGGCCGCTATTGGCGGGGTGATCGCGGGTGGCGCGGTGGCCGCTATTGGCATGGCAACCGCGGATGGCGTTACGATCGCCGCTGGGCCCGCCGCAATTACTGGCGAGACCCATACTGGTACGGCGGCTCCGGCCTCTACCTCGGCTTCGGCGCACCGTATTGGGGCTATAACAACTGGGGCTACAACAACTGGGGTTATGGTTCGGGCTATTATGCGCCGGCCTATCGCGCGCCGGTGAGGGCAACGACCCACACCGAATGGTGCTATGCACGCTATCGCAGCTACCGCGCCTACGACAACACTTTCCAGCCTTACCATGGGCCAAGGCGGGAGTGCATTTCACCGTTCATCTGAACGGCATCACATCTGAAAATGGCCGAGCCGGCGCAGTTCCCCGCTGCGCCGGCTCGTGCGTTGTCCGCTGGCTCCCCCGCCGGCGCCGGCCGGATCAACGCAAAGCTGGGCGTCAGTCGAACGAAACGCCCAGTGCGGTCATCGTGCGCCAGCGCACGGTGGCTCGGCGGGCGTGATCCTCGCCGGAGATCAGCAGGTCGAACTGAGATGGAATTGCCGACGTGTCGCCGAAGGTGAGCCGCGCTCCACTATCGGAAACGTTGCGCACCACACATTCGAACGAGCCATAGCCCTTGTTGAAGGTGAGCCTCGCGCCCTTGAGCACGCGCCGGCGCTCGATGCCGCGACGGTCGGTAAAGACCTGCCCGTCAAGGCCGATGGATTTCTCGGTGATCGGTGTCATTGCACAGCCTCCGCGATCAGATGCGAGAGGCCGAGCAAGAACGGGGCCAACGGCATTGTGTCCCAAGATAGGACATCTGAAAAAAGTGCGGCCCCGATCGGATGATCGGGGCCCCTTCGTCCGGTAGAGCCGGAATGCTTAGTTCTTCGCCTTGTCGACCAGCTTGTTCTTGGAAATCCACGGCATCATGCCGCGCAGCTTTTCGCCGACCTGCTCGATCTGGTGGGAATCGTTCATGCGGCGAATGCCCTTGAAGCGCGACAGGCCCGACCGGTATTCCTGCATCCACTCGCTGGTGAATTTTCCGGTCTGGATGTCCTTCAAAACACGCTTCATCTCGGCCTTGGTCTCGGCGGTGATGATGCGCGGGCCAGACACATACTCGCCCCACTCGGCCGTGTTGGAGATCGAATAGTTCATGTTGGCGATGCCGCCCTCATAGATCAGATCGACGATCAGCTTCACCTCGTGCAGGCACTCGAAATAGGCCATTTCGGGCGCGTAGCCGGCTTCCACCAGCGTCTCGAAACCGGCGCGGATGAGTTCCACCAGGCCGCCGCACAGCACCACCTGCTCGCCGAACAGGTCGGTCTCGCACTCTTCCTTGAAGTTCGTCTCGATGATGCCCGAGCGGCCGCCGCCGACGCCGCAGGCGTAGGAGAGGGCGAGATCGAGCGCATTGCCCGAAGCGTCCTGGTTGACCGCGACCAGACACGGCACGCCGCCGCCCTTCTGGTATTCGCCGCGCACGGTATGGCCAGGGCCTTTCGGCGCCACCATCACCACGTCGACGGAAGCCTTCGGCTCGATCAGGCCGAAATGCACGTTGAGGCCGTGGGCGAAGGCGATCGCCGCGCCGTCGCGGATGTTCGGCGCGATCTCGGCCTTGTAGATGTCGGCCTGCAGCTCGTCCGGCGTCGCCATCATCATCAGGTCGGCCCATTTCGCCACGTCGGCGACGCTCATCACCTTCAGCCCGTCGGCCTCGACCTTCTTGGCCGTCGCCGAACCGGCCTTCAGCCCGATCGCGATGTCCTTGCAGCCGCTGTCCTTGAGATTGAGCGCATGCGCCCTGCCCTGGCTGCCATAGCCGATGATGGCGACCTTCTTGCCTTTGATCAGATTGAGATCGGCGTCGCGATCGTAATAGACACGCATTTCGGTTTCCTTCCCGTTACAAGATGTCTGGCCGGTCTCACCGGCCGGTTTGTGCTCCGTAGAGAGCGAGAAACTGCCGCGTCGCCTCGCCCGCGTCGCGGGCGATCTCGGCGGCAGTCAATTTCAGCCGGTCGCCGAGCAGCAGCCGGATCTGAACGTCGCGGGCAACCAGCCCGAAAAAGGTGCGGAACGCTGTTTCAGCGTCGTCGAAGACGAGCAAGCCGGCATCGCGCCCGGCCTCCAGCACCGGCTTCAGCCGCACGGCCAGCGCGAAGCGGCCATTCTCCAGCACGATGGCGCCGAGATTGGTCTTGGCCGAACCGGCATGACTGACCGCGACGCGGTTGAGCGCGATCGAGGTTTTCGAGGAGATGACGGTCAGCCAGTCCGAGGCGAACCGCTCGAGGCTGTTGGTCAGCGAGAACAGGGCAATGCGCTCGCGGCCGAGCGGTTCGACCCGCACATGCGAAGCCTGCCAACGCACCGTGGCCGTCAGCAGCCCGTCGCGGTCGCCGAACCATTTGTAGAGCGTTTCCTTGGAGCACGAGGCACGCCGCGCCACCGCCGTCATGGTCAGCGCGTCACCCTCCTCGACCAAAAGCGCCAGCGCCGCATCGAGGACCGCCCTCTGGCGTTCCGTCGGCGCTTCTCCGCTCTGGGTTTCGGATGCTAGCTGCAACACGCGTCTTTCCGCCTGCAACGGCCGCCTGGCAAAGCGTACCGTACGTTACGGTTCTGCCCATAGCAGTGACACGACCTGCGCGCAAGTGTCGATTGTTGAATCCGGCTGCTTGGAGCTACTGTCCCTTACGCCCATGCAGCCAAGCCTGGTCTTTTGAAAGCGGCCAAAAGACAGAGTGAGAGAAGAGAGTGACAGTTCGCGAGACCGACGGCCAGAGCGCGCGGATGGATCAATTGCCGATTTCCGCTCGCGTCAAAGCTGGCCGCCACATCCTGCGTGCCGCCAAGTATATCTATCTCGCTGCCGTCGGCATGCTGATGTTGTTCGCGGCCGACTACGCATTAATCTGGCTACCAGCTCTTTATAAGCTCATGAGTCCCATAATGTTCGTTCTTGGCGCTCAGATAACTGTTCCGTGCATATTGATCGCCACAACCATTCTGACAGAAGCGAGCCTGCGAGGTCCGGCGATCACAATCAGCCGCCAAGGCTTTCTCGACAACAGGTCCGGTCTGGACGTGCGTTGGACCGACGTCAGGAGCATACAATTCATCGGTGCGGAATACGACGGCCGCGCAGGCGTTACCCTCGGATTGCGCGATAAGAAGCTGGTCCCCGCCTCAGGATGGCGAATGCATTTCTTTCGTCTACGCACGGGAAGCAACGAAATACACTGCCCGCTCCTCGGATTGGACGAACATCAGATCTACCTCGCCCAGTTGATGGCCTCGTTGGTCGAGCAAGGGGGAGGAGTGACCCGAAAAAAGTTCACCCCGACACTGGGCTGGCGAGAGTGGTTGAAACAGTTCCTCGCCCGATGGAAACGCTAGCGCAGCCACCTCGTCCGAGTCCCCAACGACCTTCGCCCTCACGCCACCGCAAAACTCGCCTTGATCAGCTTCTCCACCTGCGAGCGGCGGATGGTCGAGCGGCCGTTGGCTTCGTGCATGAAATTCTCGCGCTCGGCCGCGCGGTCGCCAAAGACGTGGTCGCATCCGGCGCCGTGGCCGATCTCGTGAACCAGATCCATCATGTCCGGGTTGCCGGTCGGAAAGATCAGGCAGCCCGGCGTCACCAGCCTGAACCATTCCGGCGTGATGCCGTAGCCGCGATGCTCGTATTGGCAAAACACCGCCGGCATCACCACCGAAAAACCGCAGCGGCCGCGGATCTGTTCGTTCACCCGCCGCCGCAGCGCCTCATAGGCTTCCTTGCGGTGCGGAATGGGCGCGGTGATGTCGCCCAGAAGGTTGCCGCCGCCCTTCTTGCCGTCCTCGGGCCATACGCGGAGGTCGATATTGTAGCGGTCGAGGACTTCCCTCGCCTTGCCGACCGTGCCCCGGTCGTCGGCGACATAGTAGGTGGCCGCGTAAAGCACGGCGATGTTCAGCGACACCCGCGTCGGGCTGCGCCAACTCGTATCTTCGCTCATCCTGGTCATTCCCGCTCGAAACAATCGGAAGCCGGCTGATAGGCTTCGTCTGTTTCGGCGCTTTGCCGTTCGGCGCGGCTTGTGTGGCTTGTGTTTCGGTCGCCGAGGGATTCAGCTTTCCGACTGCGGATGCCGCAACCGGCCGAGCAGCACACACAAGGTCAAAAGTTCGTCCGCCGCGAGTTTGCTGCCGAGTTGCTCGTCGATCACCTTGCCGTAGACCGACCACATGCGGCGGCGCAGGTCGCGCCCCTGGCCGGTGATGCGCACCGTCTGCCCACGGCCGTCGTCGGCAACGTCCAGCTTTTCGATCAGCCCTTCCGTCTCCAGCCGGGCGAGCAGCCGCGAAACGCTGTATTGCGCAAGCAGCATCCGGTCGATCAACTGGAACGGACGCATCCCGTCCTCCCCCGCCTGCGCGATCTCATGCAGGGCGTCGTACCAGGCAAGCGGCGGCAGGCCCTCCGCCTTCAATGCGTCCTCCGCCGTCTCGAGAAACTGCCGCGAAACACGGTGCAGCCGCGCCCAGGCGGCGATGGCCTCATCCGAAGGTGTCTTTGCCTTGGTCATGCCGGCTGTCTATCAAATAGATGCAGATGCATCAACCTTGACGATCGATGCGATTGCATCTATATCGATGCATATGCATTAACCCATCGTGTAGGTGACCCCATGAGACATGAAATCTGCAAACTGGCCGACGTGCCAGAGACCGGCACGCTCGTCGCGCCGTTCTTCGGCCGCGAGGTCCACGTCTATCGTTCCGGCGGGCGCATCCGCGCCGCAGCCAATGTCTGCCTGCATTTCGGCGGGCCGCTGGAATGCCGGGACGGCAAGCTCGTCTGCCCCTGGCACGGCGCGGCTTTCGACATGGACAAGGGAGATCGCGTGGAAGGCCCCGCTCCCAAAAACGCGCGCCTGATGTTCCTGTCGACCCGCGTCGAGAACGATGCGGTCACCTATGTCTGGGGAGAGTGACATGGCCGCCCTCACCCTGGTCAGCCATCATCTGTGCCCCTACGTCCAGCGAGCCGCGATCTCGCTTGCCGAAAAGGAGGTGCCGTTCGAGCGCGTCACAATCGACCTTTCGGACAAGCCCGACTGGTTCCGCCGCGTCTCGCCGCTGGGAAAAGTGCCGCTGCTGCTGGTGCGTGAAGCCGGCGAGGAAACGGCGATCTTCGAATCCGCCGTCATCCTCGAATTCCTGGAAGAGACGCAGCCAAACCCCCTGCATCCGGTCGACGCCGTCACGCGGGCTCGCCATCGTGCCTGGATCGAATTCGGCTCGGCGATCCTCAATGCGATCGGCCGGCTCTATTCCGCGCCGACGCAAGCCGCCTTCCCAGCCGAAGCGGAAGCACTTTCGGCGATGTTCGGCCGCGTCGAGACCGAACTGGCGGATGCCGGTCACGCGGGACCCTGGTTCGCCGGCGAGGATTTTTCGCTGGTCGACGCCGTCTACGGCCCGGTCTTCCGTTATTTCGACGTGTTCGACACGCTCGGCGACTTCGGCATCCTGTCCGGAATGCCGCGCATCGCGGCGTGGCGGAAAGCGCTCGCGTCCCGCCCGTCGATCGCCGGCGCGGTCACGCCGGACTATCCGCGGCGCCTGCTTGCCTTCCTGCGCGCAAAGGATTCGCACCTTGGGCGGCTTGCGCGGGCGCAAGCGTTCGCCACCTGACCTCTTCCAGCCCGGCCGCCGCGAACGGATCGACCAGCGTCCCCGCGACCATCGAGCCCAACAGGCGCGGCGCGGGAGGAATTCTTGCCAGCGACGCCACCAGCCGATCGCGCATGAAAGGCAGCAGCGCCGAATCCGACTGATAGAACGGCGTGAACATGCGCGACAGCGCCTGGAAGACGCGGACTTGCAGGCGCCGGGCGCGAACGTAGAGTTCCAGCGCGTCGTCGACATTCCGCGCCGAGGCAACGGCATGAGCCAGTGCCGCCGCATCCAGCAGCGCCATGTTCGCGCCCTGCCCGAGCTGCGGGCTGGTCGAATGCGCGGAATCGCCGATGACCGCGAGCTGCCGCCCCGCCGGCCGCATCAGCGTGTGGTGGCCGTAGCGCGCCAGCACAAGCTGGTCGAAACCGTCGATCTGGTCGGTGAAGGCCCTGCAATCGGCCCATAGCGAAACAAGCCTGTCCTTCCACGCATCGATGCCGGCCGCGCGCACGCGCTCGGCGTCGGCCGGCTTCAGGCTCCAGAAGAAGGCGGCCATGTCCTCCGCATCGGCTTGCGGCCGCCCGATCGGCAGCACGCCGATCATCACGCTGGCCTTGTCGTAACGCTGCAACAACGCATGCGGGTCGAACCCGTCGCGCCATTTCAGCGAGGCCCAGAACGCGCCATAGGCGAGCGGTTTTGGCTCGCAAGTGGCATCCGCCCGCCGGCGCAAGGTCGATCGCGTTCCCGAAGCGTCGACCACCAGATCGAACGGCCCGATCGCTTTCCCGTCACCCCCGAGCAGCATGGCGCGTTCGCAACCGGCATCGATGTCGGCAATTTCTATCCCGGTCTCGATGGCGATCCCTTCGCGCACCACCGCGCGATGCAGAACGCCGAACAGCGCCGCCCGATGCACCGCAAGCCCGAAGCTGCCACCGGCCCGCGCATCGTAGCGCACGTCGAGAACCGTTCGCCCGGTTTTCGCATCGGCGCCAAAAAGACGGTCGACCCGCGCCCCGAGCGACAGGATTTCATCGAGCAGCCCGAGATGGTGAAGCACCGTCAGCCCGGTCGGCTGCAGGATGAGGCCCGAGCCGAGCGGCTTGGGTTCATCGAAACGCTCGAAGATCGAGACATGGTGGCCGGCGCGCTTCAATAGCAATGCGGCAGCGAGTCCGGCCGGGCCGGCGCCGACGATCGCGATAGCCAGCCGTGCGCCCTGCATCACCGCGAATCAGGTCTGGGAAGTATCGAAGACACCGCGCGCAGCGCGCACCGCGCCGTGGTTCAGCTCCGCCCACTGGATCAGCCTTTGCAACGGCTCGAACATCGAACGCCCGAGATCGGTCAGGCTGTACTCGACGCTCGGCGGTTTTGTCGGAAACACCTCGCGCCGCACATACCCGTCGCGCTGCAGATCGTGCAGCGTTTGCGTCAGCATGCGCTGCGAGATGTCGGGCACCAGCCGGCGCAGTTCGCCGAAACGATAGGGTTGTTCGGCCAGCGCCATCATCAGCAGCGAACTCCATCGCCCACTCAGGGTCTGGATGACGTCACGCACCGGGCAGTTGGCAAGCCCCGCGCCGCCGCTCTCGGCCTTATAGATCTCAAGCTTCGCCCGCAGATTGGCCTGCCTTGCGTCCATGGGTGGTTGCCTGCCTGTGCCTACCTCCCGAAAAACTGCCTTCTTTACAGTCTCCGGTCAAACCATAATTTAGTGCTGCTCTCAAAAAGAGACCATCAATCAGGACTGCACAATGACCGACACGATTTTTATCACCGGAGCCTCCGGCAAGCTTGGCCAAGGCGTCATCCACCACCTGCTGGAACGCGGCGTCGCGCCGTCGAAAATCATCGCCGGCACCCGCAATCCGGACAAGCTTGCCGACCTCGCGGCCAGGGGCGTCACAGTCCGCGCAGCGGATTTCGATGACAAGGCCGGGCTGGTCAAGGCATTTGCCGGCGCGGACACCGTCCTGATCATCTCGACCGATGCGCTGGACGGCGCCGGCACCCGCCAGCGGCAGCACCTCACGGCCGTAGAAGCCGCCGCCGAGGCAGGCGCGAAGCGCCTCGCCTACACCTCGCTGCCCGTGCCGGAAACCTCGAAGGTCAGCTTCGCGCCCGACCATCTGAACACCGAGAAGGCGGTGAAGGCGACCGGCCTGCCCTACCTCATCTTCCGCAACAACTGGTACCAGGAGAACCTGTTCCTGGCGCTGCCGCACGCCTTCGCCAGCGGCCAGTGGTTTACGTCGGCCGGCGATGGCCGCACCGCCTTCGTCGCCCGCGACGACATCGCCGCCGCAATCGCCGGCGCGATTGTGAATTGGCCGGCGCAGAGCACCACATACACGCTGACCGGCACCGAAGCGCTCACCAACGAGGAGGTCGCTAAACTGGCCAGCGCGGCCGTCGGCAAGCCGCTTCAGGTCGTCAGCCTGACCGACGAGCAGTTGGCGGGCGGCATGAAGGCGGCGGGCCTGCCCGAAGGGTTCATCCCGACGCTGGTCTCCTTCGACACCGCCGCCCGCGCCGGCGATCTTGCGGTGATCACCGGCGATGTGGAATCGCTGTCCGGCCGCAAGTCGAAGCCGCTGACGGCGTTTCTGGAGGAGAACAAGGCAGCCCTAGGCTAAGCCAAGCCAGGGATCGCTCAAACCCGCACCCGTTCCACCAGAAAATCGAGGAAGGCGCGCACCCGCGACGGCAGGTGTCCGCCCTGCCCGACGAAGATGGCGTGGATCGGGTCGGTGTCCCCGGGATTGAACTCTTCCAGCACCGGCACCAGCCGGCCGGCCTTGATGTCCTGCCGGAGATGGAATTCTCCGAGCCGGGCAATGCCCAACCCCGCTAGCGCCAGCGCGCGCATCGCCTCGCCGTCGCTGACCAGCGCATTACCCAGCGGCGGCACATAGATCACCTGCCCGGTCTCGTCCAGAAACGGCCAGCCCTCGATCAGCCTGATAAAACAGAAGCCCAGCCGGTTGTGCTTCATAAGATCGGCCGGGTTTTTCGGCTCGCCATGCCGCCGCAGATAGTCGGGCGAGGCCACCGTGAGGTTCCGGGTTTCGCCGAGCTTGCGGGCCAGCAGGCTGGATTCGCGCAGCGGCCCAACCCTTATCGCCACGTCCGCGCGCTCCTCGAGAAGATCGACGACCGCGTCGGTCAGCGTCACGTCGACGCTGATGTCGGGATGGCGGGCCAAAAAGTCCGGCACCAGCGGCAGCAGATAGTGCAGCCCGAAGGCGATGTTGCAATTCACCCGCAGGCGGCCGCGCGGCGCCGATCCCGATGCCGCCTCGCGCTCCGCCGTTTCAAGGTCGCTAAGGATGCGCATCGCCCGGTCGTGAAAGGCCACGCCTTCCGGCGTCAGTTGCAGCTTTCGCGTCGAGCGGTTGATCAGCCGCACGCCGAGCCGCCGCTCCAGCCGCGCCACCAGCTTGCTGACGGCGGAAGGCGTCATGCGGAAATCGCGCGCCGCAGCCGAAAAACCTCCCAGTTCCACGACGCGCGAAAAAACTTCCATCTCGCCGGATCGGTTGACGTCGAGGCGCGCCATAGTGAAATCAACTCACAAGTGATGTTCCGTTCGGCAGGCTAGTTCACCGAACTTCCGATGTCCACTTTCAGGCGCGACACAGCTTCTTGAAAGGCCAGATCGTGCCCCTAGCTCTTTATGCCCTCACCGCCGGCGCCTTCGGCATCGGCGTCACCGAATTTGTCATCATGGGCCTGCTGCTCGAAGTCGGCGCCGATCTCGGCGTGTCGATCTCGGCTGCGGGTCTGCTGATCTCCGGCTATGCGCTGGGTGTCGTCGTCGGTGCGCCGCTGCTCGGCGCCATCGCCGGCCGCTGGTCGCGAAAGACGCTGCTGATGGGGCTGATGGTGGTCTTCACCCTCGGCAACCTCGCCTGCGCGCTCGCCCCCGACTACTGGACGCTGATGGCGGCGCGCGTGCTCACCGCCTTCGCCCACGCCTCGTTCTTCGGCGTCGGCTCCGTGGTCGCCACCGGCCTTGTCGCCCCGAACCGAAAAGCCTCGGCCATCGCCATCATGTTCACCGGCCTCACCGTCGCCAATATTCTGGGCGTTCCGTTCGGCACCTGGCTCGGCCAGGCCTATGGCTGGCGCTCTACCTTCTGGGCCGTCACTCTGGTCGGCGTCGCCGCCTTCGCCGTCATCGCCCTTCTGGTGCCACGCGACCGGCCCGCGCCGCGCGAGCAGTCGTCGGAAAACGCGCTTGCCGTGCTCTCCCGCCGTCCTGTCCTGCTCGGCCTGCTGACCACCGTGCTCTCCTGGGTCGGCGTCTTCGCCGCCTTCACCTACATCGCGCCGATCCTGACCCAAGTAACCGGCTTTTCCGAAAGCGCGGTCTCGCCGATCCTGCTGGTGTTCGGCGCCGGGCTGGTCGCGGGCAATCTGCTCGGCGGAAAACTGGCCGACCGCCGACTGGTGCCCGCCATGCTCGGCAGTCTCGCGGCGCTCGCCGTCGTGCTGTTCGCGATGAGGTTCGCCATCCACCAGCCGATTGCAGCCGTGATCTCCGTTGGCTTGTTCGGCGCCGCCGCCTTCGCCACCGTGCCGCCCTTGCAGATGTGGCTGTTGGAAAAAGCCGACGGCGCCGGCCAGGGGCTGGCCTCCAGCTTCAACATCGCCGCCTTCAATCTCGGCAACGCCATCGGCGCCTGGCTGGGCGGCGCGGTCATCGATCACGGTCCGGGTCTCGGCGCGGTCCCATTGGTCGCCGGCATCGTGCCGGTCGCCGCCCTCGGCGTGGCGCTACTCGCTATCCAGCTGGAGAGGCGCAGCGCCAGCGTCGACGCATCTCCCGCGCTGCCCTGCCCGGCGGAATAAATTCAGCAACCCTTTCAGGAGCCATCACCATGGAATACCGCAATCTCGGCGCATCCGGCCTCAAGGTGCCAGTGCTCAGCTTCGGAGCCGGCACCTTCGGCGGCTCCGGCCCGCTCTTCAGCCATTGGGGCACGACCGACGTCGAGGAAGCCCGCCGCCTCGTCGACATCTGCCTCGAAGCCGGCGTCAACCTGTTCGACACCGCCGACGTCTATTCGAACGGCGCTTCGGAAGAAGTGCTCGGCGAGGCGATCAAGGGCCGGCGCGATGCCGTCCTGATCTCCACCAAGGCCAGCCTGCCGATGGGCGACGGCCCGAACGACTGGGGTTCCTCGCGCTCGCGGCTGATCCGTTCGGTGGAGGCTGCGCTGAAACGGCTCGGCACCGACTGCATCGACATTTTCCAGTTGCATGCCTTCGACGCCTCGACACCGGTCGAGGAAGTCGTCTCGACGCTCGACCGTCTCGTTCAGGACGGAAAACTCCGCTACATCGGCGTCTCGAATTTTTCCGGATGGCAGATCATGAAGTCGCTCGCCGCCGCCGAAAAACATGGCTGGACCCGCTACGTCGCCAACCAGGTCTATTACTCGCTGGTCGGCCGCGACTACGAATGGGACCTGATGCCGCTCGGAAAGGACCAGGGACTCGGCGCGCTGGTCTGGAGCCCACTCGGCTGGGGCCGCCTGACCGGCAAGCTCCGCCGCGGAAAACCGCTTCCGCAAGGCAGCCGCCTGCACCAGACTGCGGATTTTGGCCCGCCGGTAGACGACGAGTTGCTGTACCGCGTGGTCGATGCTTTGGAACAGGTCGCGACTGAGGCCGGCAAGACCGTCCCGCAGGTGGCGATCAACTGGCTGATCCAGCGGCCGACCGTTTCTTCCGTCATCATCGGCGCCCGCAACGAGGAGCAGCTTCGCCAGAATCTCGGCGCGGTCGGCTGGTCGCTGACGAAGGAGCAGATCGAAAAACTCGACGCGGCCAGCACCGTCACCGCACCCTACCCGCATTTCCCCTACCAGCGGCAGGAAGGTTTTGCCCGCCTCAACCCGCCGCTTGCCGGATGAAGTCCTGAAAGCTCACACGTAGGCAGCCGGTTCCAGCAGGCGCGCCCTGCAATTCAATGCCACCCGCCGGGACGGTTCGAGAATGTCCCGGCTTGGGCTTCCACATCCGGAGCCAGAACTCGGCCTGAATCCGGAACAGTTTTACAGGTCTATCTGGCCGCCCGAGAAAACGGCTGGATTGTCTATAGCACCCCACTCCGGCTCGTCGGGCCACCTCTTCCCCTGAGAGGAGTCCATCGGATTCAAACATCTTGCCGCGTTGGGCTTCCCTTCGCGTGATTATGCGCGATTTCCTGCACCGGCTTTGCTTCTTCGCCGTCGAGGCATGGATTCCCGACACTCTCCGCTCGCTTCGCTCGCTCACAAGGTCGAGAATGACGACACCATGGGCAGCCCAGCCAATCACCGACGTTGAAGACTAGCGGAAGCGTCCCATGACTGTCGTCATTCCCGACCTCGTGAGCGAGCGAAGCGAGCGGAGAGTGTCGGGAATCCATGCCTCGGACTTGATGACGCCAGGGCCGGTACAGAAGATTCCGCACTTGATGCGCAGTCGAAATCCAACGTCAATATGTGAAACGCCACAGCCGCTGGCGGAGAGAGATGTCCGGCGGGACAGTCCGAAGGATGCCCAGAGGAGGTGAGACGGTCTAACTGAAAGCCGCCGGCAGCACCCCTTGGTCATGCTTGTCACGCCAAAATCCACCAGGCCTGCCGCCAAGGCTCTGATTTCACTTGCTTTTACAAGCATGACCTTCTTCCCGGCCGAGCCCTTGCGTCCACCCGGAAAGGTACCGGAGCGGGCCGCCATGTCCCGAAAAGTCGCGTTTTTCCAATGCGTTGTGCGGGAGGGTATAGCGTTTCAAAGATTATTATCCTAGGATTATTTACATCCATGCCGACCAATGCTATGATCCCTGCCGCCTGTGTTCGAAGGAGGGCGGCGTTGGACGAGAGTGGACCAATCGAGACTAACCGGGAGGCGCTGAAGCGCATCCTCGTGATGCTCGTCGGCATGGCCGAGATGG
>NZ_JBIRCY010000028.1:0-102193 GCF_044326205.1 Mesorhizobium sp. IMUNJ 23232 | reverse complement strand
GGCCCCAGCCAACCCCTCAGCCTGCCGTGGCAAGGCCGCAGCCGGCGCCCCCGCCCGTTGCCGCCCGGCCGCAGCCGGCACCGCCGCGCCCGCAGCCGGAACGCAGCGGCATGGTGCTGAATGAACTTTCCAGAGGCGAGATCGAGGCACGTCGCCGTGCGCTCGAAGGCTCGCATGCGCGTGAACAGGAAGATCGCCAGCGCGCGATGATCGAGGCCAAGCGCCGCCAGGAGGACGAAGAGCAGCGCAAGCGCGAGCGCGAGGCTTCCGCCCGCCGCCAGGCCGAGGAAGAGGCTCGCCTCCAGAAGGAAGCCGAATCCCGCCGCCGCGCCGAGGAAGAAGCTCGCCGCCGCGCTCCCCAACTCGAAGTCGCCACCGGCGACGACGACGACGTCCGTCCGCGCGGCAGCGTCGGCGCATTGCGCGGCGCACCCTTGCGCCGCCCGGCAACGCCGGAGGTCGCCAAGCCGACCCGGACACGTGGCGACGACGACCGGCGTCGCGGCAAGCTGACCGTAAGCTCGGCCACCGGCGACGAGGAGGCGCGCGCCCGCTCGCTGTCGTCGATGCGCCGCCGCCAGGAGAAGTTCAAGCGCGCCATGCATCAGGAGCCGCGCGAGAAGATCTCGCGCGAGGTCGTGCTGCCCGAGACCATCACCATCCAGGAACTGGCGCAGCGCATGTCCGAGCGCGCGGTCGATGTCGTGAAGTATTTCATGAAGCAGGGCCAGATTCTCAAGCCCGGCGACGTGCTCGACGCCGACACCGCCGAACTGGTTGCTTCGGAATTCGGCCACACCGTGCGCCGCGTCGCCGAGTCGGATATCGAGGAAGGCTTCTTCGGCGGCCCGGACAATCCGGAGGATTTGCAGCCGCGCCCACCGGTGGTCACCATCATGGGCCACGTCGACCACGGCAAGACCTCGCTGCTCGACGCTATCCGCAACGCCAACGTCGTCTCCGGCGAGGCCGGCGGCATCACCCAGCATATCGGCGCCTACCAGGTCGAGAAGAACGGCCAGAAGATCACCTTCATCGACACGCCCGGCCACGCCGCCTTCACGGCGATGCGCGCCCGCGGCGCGCAGGCGACGGACATCGCGGTGCTGGTGGTGGCGGCCGACGATTCGGTCATGCCGCAGACGGTGGAATCGATCAGCCATGCCAAGGCGGCCGGCGTGCCGATCATCGTGGCGATCAACAAGATCGACAAGCACGAGGCAGACCCGCAAAAGGTCCGCAGTGAATTGCTGCGCCACGAAGTCTTCGTCGAATCGATGGGCGGCGAGGTCTTGGACGTCGAGGTTTCGGCCAAGACGGGAGCCGGCCTCGACAGACTGCTGGAAGCGATCCTGCTGCAGGCCGAAGTGCTCGACCTGAAGGCCAATCCGGACCGCACTGCCGAGGGCGTCGTCATCGAAGCCAAGCTCGACAAGGGCCGCGGTCCGGTGGCCACCGTGCTCGTGCAGACCGGCGACCTGCTGGTGGGCGACATCATCGTGGCCGGCAACGAGTGGGGCCGCGTGCGCGCCCTGCTCGACGACCGCGGCGAACAGCTTGAAGGCGCCCTGCCCTCGCAGCCGGTCGAGATTCTCGGCCTGCAAGGCACGCCGATGGCCGGCGACCGCTTCGCCGTCGTTGATTCCGAGGCCCGCGCCCGCGAGATCACCGAGTACCGGCAGCGCAAGGCGCGCGACAAGGCGGCCGCCAAGCATGTTAGCCAGCGCGGCTCGCTGGAACAGATGATGTCGCAGCTTCAGGCGACCGGCATCAAGGAGTTCCCGCTGGTCATCAAGGCCGACGTGCAGGGCTCGGTCGAGGCGATCATCGTCGCCCTCGAAAAGCTCGGCACCGACGAGGTGCGCGCGCGCATCGTCCACAGCGGCGCCGGCGCGATCACCGAGAGCGATATCACCCTTGCCGAGACGGCGGGCGCGGCGGTCATCGGCTTCAACGTGCGAGCCAATCCACAGGCGCGCCAGGCAGCAGAGCAGGCCGGACTCGAGATCCGCTACTACAACATCATCTACAACCTCGTGGATGACGTGAAGGCGGCGATGTCGGGCATGCTGTCGCCGGAACGCCGCGAGACCTTCATCGGCAATGCGGAGATCCTCGAGATCTTCGACATTACCAAGCTCGGCAAGGTCGCCGGCTGCCGCATCACCGAGGGCAAGGTCGAGCGCGGCGCGGGCGTCCGCCTGATCCGCGACAACATCGTCGTCCACGAGGGCACGCTGAAGACGTTGAAGCGGTTCAAGGACGAGGTGTCCGAGGTTCCGGTCGGCCAGGAGTGCGGCATGGCCTTCGCCAACTACGAGGACATGCGCGTCGGCGACATCATCGAGTGCTTCCGTGTCGAGATGGTGACGAGGTCGCTGTAGGAGTTCGGCATTTCGATGGAGATCGGCTACACGCCGAACTATGCGGAATCGTTCATTGCGGGCCAGGCCGCGGCCCGCAATGCGTTTCGTTTTTGGCAGCGGTATTGGTGCTTCCCGGTCTATTTTATTCTGGGCGGCGCTATCGGAATTTCTTTTGGTTGGTCGTTGAACTACCTTGACGATTTTGTCGGCGGAACCACGGCGTTTGCGGTCGCGGCTGCTGGTTCCTTGGCGCTTTTTGTGATGGGCGTTGGGTTGACTAGGTCGATTGCTCGTCGATTAACTGCCCGGTGGATCAGGCAGCGCAGGACCGAGCGTCCGATGTTGTTTTCTGTTGAACCTGACGGGTTGCAATGGAAAACCGGTCAAAGTGTATCAAAACTTGGTTTTTCGGACATCGATCAGATATTCGAGGCCGGTCCATTAATCGGTTTTCTGGTCGCGGGGTCTGCACCTTTCGTTCCAAAGCGAGCGTTCAGTTCACCGGAGCAATGCCGCGAATTTATCAAGAATGTCTTCGAGCATCTTTCTGAAGAGGCGAAGCGGCGCTCAATGGGACAAAAGTCCATACGACTGGCAGTGGCTTAAATCAGGTCGCATACCAGTTCTTGCCCAGTACAGTGGACGTTAGACCAATGAATGCATCCCATTCCGGCCCATCCCAGCGCATGCTCCGTGTCGGCGAGCAGGTGCGCCACGCCCTGTCCGACGTACTCACACGTGGCGAAGTTCGCGATGACATCATCGAGAACACCGTGATCTCGATCTCCGAGGTACGCATGTCACCCGACCTCAAGATCGCCACCGCCTTCGTCTCACCGCTGGGTGCGGCCGATAATGACGCGGTGATCAAGGCGCTGGCGCGGAACGCGAAATTCATCCGCGGCCGGGTCTCGGGCGCGCTGCGCCAGATGCGCTCGATGCCGGAGTTCCGCTTCCGCCTCGACACCAGTTACGACAACATGTCCAAGATCGACCAGCTTCTGCGCTCACCCGAAGTGGCGCGCGACCTGGCGAAAGACGAGAAAGAAGAAGAATAAATGTCCCGTCGCGGCAAGAAAAAGGGCCGGCCGGTTTCCGGCTGGCTGATCCTGGACAAGCCGGTCGGCATGGGCTCGACCGAGGCTGTCGCCAAGATCAAGTGGCTGTTCCAGGCCGAGAAGGCGGGACACGCGGGCACGCTTGACCCGCTGGCTTCGGGCATGCTGCCGATCGCGCTGGGCGAAGCGACCAAGACGGTGCCCTATGTGCAGGACGGCGCAAAAGTCTATCGTTTCACCGTCGCCTGGGGTGAGGAGCGCTCCACCGACGACCTCGAAGGCCCGGTGACGAAATCGTCCGACACGCGGCCGACGCAAGCCGACATCGCCGCGCATCTGCCGAAATACACCGGCGTGATCATGCAGACGCCGCCGCAGTTCTCGGCGATCAAGATCGCCGGCGAACGCGCCTACGATCTTGCCCGCGAAGGCGAGACGGTCGACATCCCCGCCCGCGAGGTCGAGATCGGCCGGCTCGACATCATCGAGCACTCCGGCGACCGCACCATCTTCGAAGTCGAATGCGGCAAGGGCACCTATGTGCGCTCGCTGGCGCGCGATCTCGGCCGCGACCTCGGCTGTTACGGCCACATCGCCGAGCTTCGGCGCACCGAAGTCGATCCGTTCACGCCGGAGGATTTTGTCCTGCTGGCCGATCTGGAGGCCGCCGCGCCGAAGCGGGAGGAAGCTGACAGCGAAGGCGCCCGCCCCTTCGTCTCGCAGGCAGAGCGTTACACCGCGATCGACGCCTTCCTGGTCGACACGGGTGCGGCCCTGGACTGCCTGCCGCAGGTGGTCATCACAGACGACGCAGCGGCGAAGCTCAGGCTCGGCAATTCGATCATCCTGCGCGGCCGCGACGCTCCCTTGCAGGCGGACGAGGCCTGCGCCACGGCGCGTGGACGGCTGGTGGCAATCGGCGCGATAGAGGCCGGCATGTTCAAGCCGAAACGGGTTTTTGCCGGCTGAGGGCGGGCTCGGCGAGCCAGTCCCATCGCGCAGGGGGCCGTTATTCAATTCCGGTCTCGAACTGCCGTTGCGGCAGCGCCTGCTTCCGGAATGTAAACTGTCCCCTGGTTTCCTGCTCGACGAAACCCTCCGGCGGTCCCGAAAAGCCGGAGCATGACACTCCAAAACGGGGATGAAAAATGCGCCGCCGCGAAGAAATTTTTTCCCGTGGTTGTTTTTGACCTCGCCAACCCATTGAAATCGCTCGAAGGCGATTCTTCGGTGCGGACGCCTTCTGAAAAATTTACGCCGATCTCATCCCCGCCCCCAAAACCGGCCTGATAATCCTCTGCAGTTTCTCCCGCCGGGAACGCTTCCGGAGTCGTTCGAAAGCGGGGAGGAACCGGCGCCTCCGTCATGTTGCCGACGAAGCAGCATGGCCGGGAGGCCGCGTCCGAAGGTTCCTCCCCCGACACTACGGTCGGGGCGCACTGGACGAGTGCTTAAGACCGGGCCAGCCGAGGCACAAAAATGCCGGAGCCGGAGCAAGGCGAAGCGGAACGGGACGAGGCCAAAAATCGCCGGCGGGCGCGGGAAGCTGCGCCATAGTGTTAGTCTGTGAGGCAAGGCTTGTTGCGCCCGCTTCCCGACTTCTCCCTCCGGACTTCTCCCTCCGCGGCGGGGAGCGTTCTTTGACAATGGCCAGGGCCGAAGGGCAGCGTGGCGATGATGGGACGTGCCATGCAAATCCGCTTGCCAGCCTTCGAAACCACGCAATTCAAGGGGTATGGCTTTTGTGAATGAATTGCACTATATGCGCGCCATCGCACGAAAACGAGCGACGATAACGGCCCCTGCTGGACGACATCCCGGCTGCGGGCATCCCGTTTCCTCCAATGATAAAGGAAAAACGCGATGTCGATCACTGCTGATCGCAAGAAAGAACTCATGACGGAATACGCGACCAAGGCGGGAGACACCGGGTCCCCCGAAGTCCAGGTCGCCATTCTCTCGGAGCGGATCAAGAACCTGACCGAGCACTTCAAGGGCCATGTGAAGGACAACCATTCCCGCCGCGGCCTGCTCGCTCTGGTGTCGCAGCGCCGCCGCCTGCTCGACTATCTGAAGGGCAAGGACGAAGGCCGCTACGCGACGCTGATCGAAAAGCTCGGCTTGCGCCGTTGACGAACTGACCGGCGGGCTTTCCCAGCGAAAGCCCGCCGGTCGCGCATTCGGGACACGATCGTTCGTGCCCCACCGGACCATGAAGCGACCGCCACGAGGGCTGGAGGCATCACGGTCCACCACCGGTTCGATCCCGAGGGCAGGATCGAAACCGCCCATGGACAGGTCATGGGGCAGGATTGCAGGACGCCCGGAGACGTGGCCCAAGCCCGCGTCGATGATCCGGACCTCCCGTTG
The DNA here is from genome assembly GCF_044326205.1 of Mesorhizobium sp. IMUNJ 23232. NCBI lineage: Bacteria > Pseudomonadati > Pseudomonadota > Alphaproteobacteria > Hyphomicrobiales > Phyllobacteriaceae > Mesorhizobium > Mesorhizobium sp. IMUNJ 23232. Next base: position 96,399 of record NZ_JBIRCY010000028.1, on the reverse strand, counting down.
TCTTGCCCGTGGCTCGTCCGACCCGCAGCCAATAGGGATGCGCCGACGGCAATGAGGCCGGTCCGGCGCTGCCCGCATAGCAAGGACAAGACATGTTCAATCATCACAGAGTAGAAATCGAATGGGCTGGCCGCCCGCTGATCCTCGAGACCGGCAAAATCGCCCGCCAGGCCGACGGCGCCGTGCTCGCCACCTACGGCGAGACCGTGGTTCTGGCCACCGTCGTCTCCGCCAAGGAGCCGAAGCCGGGCTTCGACTTCTTCCCGCTCACCGTCAACTACCAGGAAAAGACCTACGCGGCCGGAAAGATTCCCGGCGGTTATTTCAAGCGTGAAGGCCGTCCGAGCGAGAAGGAGACGCTGGTCTCCCGCCTGATCGACCGCCCGATCCGCCCGCTCTTCGCCGACGGCTACAAGAACGACACCCAGGTCGTCGTCACCGTCATGCAGCATGACCTCGAGAACGATCCGGACATCCTGTCGATCGTCGCCACCTCCGCCGCGCTCACGCTGTCGGGCGTGCCGTTCATGGGCCCGGTCGGCGGCGCCCGCGTCGGCTACGTCAACGGCGAATACGTGCTTAACCCGCATATCGACGTGATGCCGGAATCGAAGCTCGACCTCGTCGTCGCCGGCACCGGCGACGCCGTGCTGATGGTCGAATCCGAGGCGCAGGAACTGCCGGAAGACGTGATGCTCGGCGCCGTCATGTTCGGCCACAAGGGTTTTCAGCCGGTGCTCGACGCGATCATCCAGCTCGCCGAGCTGGCCGCCAAGGACCCGCGCGACCACAAGGTCACCGATCTTTCCGAACTCGAAGCCACCATGCTCGGCCTGGTCGAGGACGAGCTACGTGCCGCCTACAAGATCATCGACAAGCAGGCCCGCTACAACGCCGTCGACGCCGCCAAGGCCAAGGTCAAGGCGACGCTGCTGCCGGAAGGCGCCGAGCAGACCGTCTGGTCGAGCGAGCAGGTCTCGTCGGTGTTCAAGGAATTGCAGGCCAAGATCGTCCGCTGGAACATTCTGGACACCGGCAGCCGCATCGACGGCCGCGACCTGAAGACGGTGCGAAACATCGTGTCGGAAGTCGGCGTGCTGCCGCGCACCCACGGTTCGGCGCTGTTCACCCGCGGCGAGACGCAGGCGATCGTCGTCGCCACGCTGGGTACCGGCGAGGACGAGCAGTATGTCGATTCGCTGACCGGCATGTACAAGGAGACCTTCCTCCTCCACTACAACTTCCCGCCCTACTCCGTCGGCGAGACCGGCCGCATGGGTTCGCCGGGACGCCGCGAGATCGGCCACGGCAAGCTCGCCTGGCGCGCCATCCACCCGATGCTGCCGGTCACGGAAGCCTTCCCCTACACGCTGCGCGTCGTTTCCGAGATCACCGAGTCCAACGGCTCGTCGTCGATGGCGACGGTGTGCGGCACCTCGCTGGCGCTGATGGACGCCGGCGTACCGCTGACCCGTCCGGTCGCCGGCATCGCCATGGGCCTGATCAAGGAAGGCGAGCGCTTTGCCGTGCTCTCCGACATCCTCGGCGACGAGGACCATCTCGGCGACATGGACTTCAAGGTGGCCGGCACCGCCAACGGCATCACCTCGCTGCAGATGGACATCAAGATCGACGGCATCACCGAAGAGATCATGAAGGTGGCGCTGGAGCAGGCAAAGGGCGGCCGCATCCACATCCTCGGCGAGATGGCCAAGGCGCTGTCGGAAGGCCGCAAGGAGCTCGGCGAGTTCGCGCCGCGCATCGAGGTCATGCACATCCCGACCGACAAGATCCGCGAAGTGATCGGGTCGGGCGGCAAGGTGATCCGCGAGATCGTCGAGAAGACCGGCGCCAAGATCAACATCGAGGACGACGGCACGGTCAAGATCGCCTCTTCCAACGCCAAGGAGATCGAGGCGGCGAAGAAGTGGATCCACACCATCGTGGCCGAGCCGGAGGTCGGCGAGATCTACGAGGGCACGGTCGTCAAGACCGCCGACTTCGGCGCCTTCGTCAATTTCTTCGGTCCGCGCGACGGCCTCGTCCACATCTCGCAACTCGCCGCCGATCGCGTCCAGAAGACCACCGACGTTGTTAAGGAAGGCGACAAGGTGTGGGTCAAGCTCATGGGCTTCGACGAGCGCGGCAAGGTGCGGCTCTCCATGAAGGTCGTCGACCAGAAGACCGGCAAGGAGATCGTGCGCGAGAAGAAGGCCGAGGAAGACGCGGCCTAAGCAGCGTCATCTTGAGGAATTCCGAAGGGCGCGATCACAGGTCGCGCCCTTCGTCATTTCGGGGGAGGCTCGCCATGAGCGACATGAAGACAAGCTTGAAAAGGATCGATATCCCACAAATCGATGTGGGCGCTCCGAGTCCGCTCGTCCTGGCCGAGGAGAACAGGCTGCTGTTCGGCTATTATTTGCAAACCCGCGCCGCAGGCGAACCTTTTGATTCCTGTGCGATTGTCTCGGTCGGAACATACCTCGCGCTGAAGTTTGGTTATCCGAACGACGAGGCGCTGGGTGGCCATCGCTATGCACCGATTGGGCTGCGTCCCTACAGCGCCTATGAGGTCCTCGAATCCGAATGGATTCGTGAAATGAAGGAAGCCAACTGGGTGCATCCCCATCATACGGACAGGATGTTCGCCTACGATCGGCATTTCATTTTTACATTCCACGATTCGGTCCTCGAATTCGTCAGCAGCGATGATCTTGCCGTGTCCCGTTCGCGTGGCGATCTGCGCGAGCTCATCTGTGCCGAAGCGTGCCAACGGGCGTCGGTGCAGCGAGCTGAGACTACTCGGATTGCCGAGGAACTTGCTGACAGACGGGGACCCCATCGCGGGGCGGATGGGAGTCGTGGCACCGAAAAGAAACATCGAGGGTCTGGCGCACTGGGGAAACTGCTCCAAACTCTCGGACTCAGATAGGAGGCGGATTCCGTTGGACGCATGTCAGGAAAAAGTATCAGCCGTCGTCGCTTCACGCTGGCCCGCCTTCGGCCGAGACAAGGCCCGGAATGAGCCGCGAAACCCTCGACACCCTGTTCCATCCGTTTAACTCCGGCGCGCTGGAGGCGGCAGGAACCGGCCAGCGCGCACTGTTCCTAGGCGCGGAGCCGGATTTTCGACTGCCAGAGGGTTTTGCAGCGCGGCTGAGTCTCGTCCAGGGTTTTCGCCCGCATTTCCGTGCACTTCAACGATCGAATCTTGAGGTAGCGCCTCAAGCCGAGGGGGACAACTACGACGCCGCGCTCGTGCTCTGCGGCCGGCATCGCGGCGAGAACGAGTTGCGGATCGCCGAGGCCATTGCGCGGACCCGACAAGGCGGATTGATCGTCGTTGCCGGCGGCAAGGACGAGGGCATCGCCAGCCTGCGCAAGCGCATGGCCGATCAGGTTGCCATCGACGGACATCTGCCGAAATATCACGGTACCGCCTTCTGGTTCCGGCACCCAGCGGATGGGGACACGGCCGCGGAAACGCTTCGCAACGGCGCGAAAACGGACCTTGTTGAAGGCCGCTTCCGCACCGCGCCTGGCATGTTTTCACACGACCGCATCGACGCCGGTTCGAAACTGCTCGCCAACAACCTGCCCGACCAGCTCTCCGGCCGCGTCGCCGATTTCTGCGCCGGCTGGGGATATCTGGCGTCCGAGGTCGCCCTACGGTTCTCGAAGGTGAAGGCGCTCGATCTGTACGAAGCCGACTTCGCCTCGCTGGAAGCCGCCAAGGCGAATCTCGCCGACGTTAAATCGCCGCCGACCCGCTTCTTCTGGCACGATCTGGCCGGCGAGCCGGTGACGGAGCGCTATGACGCGATCGTCATGAACCCGCCCTTCCACACCGGACGACGCGCCGAGCCGGAACTTGGGCAGACAATCATCAAGACTGCGATAAAAGCGCTCAAGCCAGGCGGGCGGCTTTACCTGGTAGCCAATCGGCAGTTGCCTTACGAAAAGACATTGGCAGGTACGGTTTCCGAATTCGCCGAGATCGCCGGCGACCGAACCTTCAAGGTTCTCGTGGCACGACGCTGACCGGCTTCAGGCGACCTGACGCGCGCCAGCCAGACCGCCCTGCACGACCGACAAGGCCGGCCTCGCCCCCAAGGGAGCCGGCCGTCCGAACAGAAAACCCTGCACTTCCTGGCAACCCGCTGCGCGCAGCATCGTCGCCTGTTTCTCGGTTTCGACGCCCTCGGCGATGGTCTTCACGCCAAGCGCACGCGACAGGCTGACGATGGTTGATACCACGGCATTCGAACCGGAATCGGTTTCGATGCGGCTGATGAACGACCGGTCGATCTTCAGCTTGTGGAACGGGAAGTCTATCAGGTAGCTGAGGTTGGAATAGCCCGTGCCGAAATCGTCGACGGCGACCGAAATCCCCATCTCGCCGAGTTTGCGCAGCAGGACGGCGGCGAAGTCGCGATCCTGCATCATCGCCGATTCCGTCACCTCGAGTTCGAGGCGTTTGGGATTGATGCCCGATGTCCTGACCGCGTCGGCGACCACGTCGAGAAAGTCGCGGGCCATGAACTGCACCGGCGAGATGTTGACGGCGACGACGCAGTCGTTGGGCAGGTGTTTTGCATCCTCGCAGGCCTGCCGCAGCACCCATTCGCCGATCGGCACGATCATACCGGTTTCTTCAGCGATCGGAATGAACTCGGCCGGTGGGATCATGCCGCGTTCCCCATGCTTCCAGCGGATCAGCGCCTCATATCCGATGATGCGGCTATTGGAGAGGTCGAACTGAGGCTGGTAGTGGAGATGAAAATCGCCGCGCTGGAAGGCCGCGTGCAGCTCGGCCTCGACCCATTGGCGGTAGTCGGCGACGCGACCCATCTCCGGCTGAAAGACCGCCCATTCGCCGATGCCGCTGGCGCGTGCGCTCTGCAGCGCAAGATTGGAGCGGCGCAGGATGAGCATCGGGTCGACGCCGTCCTTGGGAATGGCGACAATGCCGACGGACAGGTTGACCGTCTGGAGATGGGTCTTCAACTGATAGGGCTCGCCCATGCGCTCGATGAGCGTCTCGATCAGCGTTTCTAGGCGATCGTCCGCCACGCGGTCCGGCACAAGCACGGCAAACTCGCCGGCTCCGATCCGGCCGATCGTCACGCCGCGCGGCAAACTGTCCTTCAGCCGCGCGGTAAAAGCGCGGATCAGGTCATCGCCCTGGCTGTAGCCGATCGAATCGTTGATGTGCTTGAAGCGGTCGATATCGATGTCGACGAGGTAGATCGGCTCGCCGGTCCGCACGGCGGCCGATGCCGCCTCGGCGATCTTGCCGACCATCGCGGTGCGGGCAAACAGGCCGGTCAGCTTGTCGAAATGTGTCTCGTTGTAGACGTAGCCTGCCGACTCATCGACGCCAGCGAAGAACGACAGGGCGGAGCCGGCAGCGGCGAGTGCGCAAAGCGCTGCCGCGATCACTCCAACGGCCTGCGGAGACAGGCCGGCCAAGCCGTCACCGAAGCCGAAGTTCAAACCCCAGAGACCGAGGACGAAGCTGCCAAGCCCGGACGCGGCAATCGTGATCAGCCGGAACGCCCTGCCCCGATTTGGGTTAGCGGTTGACGCCATGAAAAAATCCCCCAAAGGGCGTCTAGCGCGGATGTTCTTAATACAGTTCTCCGTGCCTCGCTTGCATTTTACACACAACCAGCAACCCCTCACTGACAAAACTCAAGGGTTGCTTCACCCTAGGCACGGGCTTCCGTCTTCCCCGGCGGCTGGCCCTAGACCGCTCCCGAATCGCCCTGCTTCAGCTCCTCCAGCGTCGGCATCGAGACGATGTGATAGCCCGAATCAACATAATGTATCTCGCCCGTGACTCCCGAGGAAAGGTCCGAAAGAAGATAGAGCGCCGAGCCGCCGACTTCGTCGAGGCTCACGGTGCGCCTGAGCGGCGAGTTGCGCTGCTGGTAGGCGAACATATAGCGGGCGTCCGAGATACCGGCACCGGCCAGCGTGCGCACCGGACCCGCCGAGATTGCGTTGACCCTTATGCCGCGCGGACCAAAATCGTTGGCGAGGTAGCGAACGCTGGCCTCCAGCCCGGCTTTGGCCACGCCCATGACGTTATAGTTGGGCATGATGCGGACCGATCCGGCATAGGTGAGCGTCAGCATCGAGCCGCCTTCGGACATCAGCGCGGCGGCGTTGCGGGCGACCTCGGTGAAGGAATAGCAGGAGATCACCATGGTGCGGATGAAGTTCTCGCGGCTGGTATCGGCGTAGAGCCCCTTCAACTCGTTCTTGTCGGAAAAACCGATGGCGTGAACGACGAAATCCAGCTTGCCCCATTCGTTGCCGAGCGTTTCGAACACGCTGGCCACCGAGGCGCTGTCCTCGACATCGCAGGGCAGCACCAGCGACGCGCCGACCTTGTCGGCCAGCGGCCGCACGCGCCGTCCGAAGGCGTCACCCTGATAGGTGAAAGCGAGACTCGCGCCGCTCGCCGCCAGCCGCTGGGCAATGCCCCAGGCAATCGAATGGTCGTTCGCAACCCCCATGACGAGGCCGCGCTTGCCCTTCATCAGCCCGTCCATGCGGCGGCCTAAGCGGCGAAACGCTGGAAGACCAGCGTCGCATTGGTGCCGCCAAAACCGAAGGAATTCGACAGCACCGTATCGATCTTGGCATTGTCGATGCGCTCGCGGACGATCGGCATGCCTTCGAATTCGGGATCGAGTTCTTCGATATGGGCGCTCTTGCCAATGAAGCCGCCCTGCATCATCAGGATCGAATAGATCGATTCCTGCACGCCGGCCGCACCGAGCGAGTGTCCGGTCAGCGACTTCGTCGAAGTGATGTAGGGCATTTCCGTGCCAAACACCTCGCGGATCGCGCCCATCTCGCGGGAATCGCCGACCGGCGTCGACGTGCCGTGGGTGTTTATGTAGTCGATGGGCGTTTTCACCGTGGCGATCGCCTGCTTCATGCAGCGGACCGCGCCTTCACCCGACGGCGCAACCATGTCGTAGCCGTCGGAGGTGGCGCCATAACCGACGATCTCGGCGTAGATCTTCGCGCCGCGCGCCTTGGCGTGCTCCAGTTCCTCCAGCACCAGCACGCCGGCGCCGCCGGCGATGACGAAGCCGTCGCGGTTGATATCGTAGGCCCGCGAGGCGGTGGAGGCGCGGTCGTTGAATTTCGACGACATGGCGCCCATGGCGTCGAACAGGTCGGACATGGTCCAGTCGAGATCCTCGTGGCCGCCGGCGAACATCACGTCCTGCTTGCCCCACTGGATCATTTCGGCGGCATTGCCGATGCAATGCGCCGAGGTCGAGCAGGCCGACGAGATCGAATAGTTGACGCCATGGATCTTGAACCAGGTGGCGAGAGTCGCCGATGCCGTCGACGACATCGCCTTCGGCACGGCGAACGGGCCGATACGCTTGGGACTGTTGTTCTTCAGCGTCGTTTCGGCGGCTTCCACGATCGTCTTGGTCGACGGCCCGCCGGAACCCATGATGATGCCGGTGCGCTCGTTGGTGATGTCGCTCTCTTCCAGCCCCGCATCGACGATCGCCTGCTGCATCGCGACGTGATTCCACGCGCCGCCCTTGTGCAGGAAACGCAGGGCGCGGCGGTCGACCATGTCGGTCGGGTCGAGCGTCGGCGCCCCCCAGACCTGGCAGCGGAATCCATGCTCGGCGAAGGATTCCGAAAAGCTGATGCCGGATTTGGCGTCGTGCAGCGACGCCTGCACTTCATTAGCGTTGTTGCCGATCGAGGAGACGATCCCCAAGCCCGTGACGACGACACGTCTCATGATGCGATCCTCGCTAAATTCGATGCGTCCGGCCGGTCAGGCGGCGGACTGCTTGGACAGGCCGACCTTGAGGTCGGTCGCCGCGTATATGGGCTCGCCATCGGCCTTCAACCAGCCGTCGGCGATGCCGAGCACCAGGCGTCCGCGCATGACCCGCTTGAAATCCACGCCGTATTCCACCTTCTTCACCGAAGGCGTGACCATGCCCTTGAACTTCACTTCGCCGGTCGACAGCGCCATGCCCTTGCCGGGCTCGCCCAGCCAGCCGAGATAAAAGCCGGTCATCTGCCACATGGCGTCAAGCCCAAGGCAGCCCGGCATGATGGGATTGCCGATGAAGTGGCAGGCGAAGAACCACAGGTCCGGCTTGATGTCGAACTCGGCGCGGATGAAACCCTTGTCATAGGCGCCGCCGGTCTCGCTGATCTCGGTGATGCGGTCGAACATCAGCATCGGCGGATAGGGCAGTTGCGCATTGCCCGGACCGAACAGTTCGCCGCGCGCGCAGGCCAGCAGGTCTTCATAGTCGTAGCTGGATTTCGCCGCTGCTGCCATCAGTTCCGCCCTTGGTTCATCTCTGGCGCCCGGCTGCACCTTTGTCATTTACAGAAGCGGCATCACGAACCGTTTCAACCCGGAAATCGACGTTAGCGCTTAGCCTGCCGGCCCTGCCCGGTCAATGCACGGCTATTGATCGAACGCGGACAACCGAATATATGCTCTTAAGGTTTTGAGCGCATATTTGCCACTTTGGTGAAGCATGCGACGACAACCGGGGTAGAATTTGGCGGGACGATGAAGTCGTCAAACAGCACATTGAGCATAGACGAACGCGTGCGCCGGGCCGGTCTCCGCCCGACGCGGCAGCGCGTGGCACTTGCCGATCTGCTGTTCGCCAAGGGTGACCGCCATCTCTCGGCCGAACTTCTTCATGAGGAAGCGCTCGCCGTGGGCGTGCCGGTTTCGCTGGCGACGGTCTACAACACGCTGCATCAGTTCACGGAAGCCGGGCTGCTTCGCATCCTCGCCGTCGAGGGATCGAAGACCTATTTCGACACCAACACGTCCGACCACCACCATTTCTTCATCGAGGGCGAAAACACCGTCTTCGACATCATGTCCGGTCCGATCAAGGTCAGCGACCTTCCCGAGCCGCCGGAAGGCATGGAAATCGTGAACGTCGACGTGGTCGTGCGCCTGCGCCGGAAGTCCGACGTCTAATCGCTAAATGCAGTTTCCCCGATGGATGGACGCCACGCTCAGGATCGAGTGGGCGTGCATTGCCTTGGTGGCGGCAGCAGTCTTCACGACCATGGGCGGTTCTTGGCTGCTGTTCGCGGTTCTGGTGCTGGCGCCTGACCTTTCGATGTTCGGCTATCTGGCCGGACCTCGCGTCGGTGCTTTCGCCTACAATCTGGTGCATACGCTGATAGGACCAACAGTGCTCGCCGGAATCGCCTGGGTCGCGGACAGTAACATCGTCATGCAAATCGCCCTTGTCTGGGTCTTCCACATTGCGGTCGACCGCGCGCTTGGATACGGGCTCAAATTGCCAACATCGTTCCAGGATACGCATCTCGGCCGGATCGGCCGGGGCTGAACCCGGCAATCAGTCCTTGATCGTCTCGCCGGGATAAGCGCCCCATACCAGCGTCTGGTTGAGCCAGCCGGTGTGGCCGGCAAAAACCATCCGGCACCAGTCGCCATTGCATTCCTTGATGGTGCCGACCACGCCGGGCTCTATCGCCGCGACCTTGCCTGCATCTGGCCTTGGTTCGGAGAGCAGATCGATCCTGGCATCCTTGCCGCGCTGCCACGGCGCGGCGATCGCGGTGCGCTTGCCTGAGAGCAGCGACTGGTTGATCCAGCCCTCGCTTCCGTCAGAATCGCGGACGCGCCGCCAGTTGTCATATTCCTGCACTATCTCCATCGGCAGGCCAGGCTTCAGATACATCCAGTCGATCGGATAGTTGACGCCGGGTCCTATACGGGAATTCACCCGCCCCGACTTGAGGCTGACGAAGCGGGGCAACGGCAAGCCGCTGGCGCCCTGCGATGCGCTTTGAATTACGGCGCCTTGCGCAAGCGCAGCACCGCCGGCTGGCGTCAGGAAAGACAAAGCAAGCAGTGCAGCCACGGCGGCGGCGCGAAACGACACTGGACCAGACACTCTCGTACCTCTGCATGCAGCGCGGACGCGCTTGCCGCGCGGCGCCTTTTTCTTTGTCATCGGCCCGACCGCTTGTTACACAGGCTGTCGCGCCTCGACCGGCATCAAGTTTCGCCTGTCTTGGTTAAAGAGGTCTCAACGGGACCCGGATTCGAGGAAACAATGGCGGGCAAGAAAAAGCCTCTCGTCGTGATTACCCGCAAGCTCCCGGACCAGGTCGAGACGCGCATGCGCGAGCTTTTCGACGCACGGCTGAACGTCGACGACCGTGCAATGACCCAGGCCGAACTTGTCGCGGCCATAAAGGAAGCGGACGTGCTGGTGCCCACCGTCACCGACCGCATCGACGCGCCGCTGATCGAGCAGGCCGGCAAGAATTTCAAGCTGATCGCCAATTTCGGCAATGGCGTCGACAAGATCGACGTGGAGGCCGCGACCAGAAAAGGGATCACGGTCACCAACACACCCGGCGTGCTGACCGAGGACACGGCCGACATGACCATGGCGCTGATGCTCGCCGTTCCCCGGCGGCTTGCGGAAGGCGCCAACATACTGGAGCATCCGGCGAAATGGGCGGGCTGGTCGCCGACCTGGATGCTGGGCCGCCGCTTCACCGGAAAGCGCCTGGGCATCATCGGCATGGGCCGCATCGGCACGGCGGTGGCACGCCGCGCAAAGGCCTTCGGCCTGTCCATCCACTACCACAACCGCCACCGCGCCCTGCAAAGCGTCGAGGACGAGCTTGAGGCGACCTACTGGGAAAGCCTCGACCAGATGCTGGCGCGCATGGACATCATCTCCATCAACTGCCCGTCGACGCCGGCGACCTTCCATCTTTTGTCGGCCCGCCGCCTCGCGCTGATGCAGCCGACCAGCTACATCGTCAACACGGCGCGCGGCGACCTGATCGACGAGGAGGCATTGATCAAGATGCTGCAGGACAGCAAGCTCGCCGGCGCCGGGCTTGACGTGTTCGAGCACGAGCCCGCGGTCAACCCGCGTCTGGTGAAGCTGGCGGCCAAGGGCAAGGTGGTCATCCTGCCGCATATGGGCTCCGCCACCATCGAGGGCCGCATCGACATGGGCGAAAAGGTGATCATCAACATCCGCACCTTCTTCGACGGCCATCGCCCGCCAGATCGCGTGCTGCCGGACAGGACGTAGCGCCGGCATCTCTTTGTGTCTTGCCCTACACCATGGCGTCATGAGCGGACGCTATGGCATCCGTGTTCGCAACCCAGAGGGAAATCTCATGAATCGAACGGCTTTGCTGGCGCTCGCGGCATCCCTTACCCTGCCCGCTACGGCCTACGCGGGCCAGGGCTTCGATGTCGTGACGCTTGGCGCGCGCGGCGGCATCGAGGACGGCAATCTCAGCGCCTATATGATCTCGCCGCATGGCGATCCACGCGCCGTGACCTGCGACGCCGGCGCGATGGTCGCGGGGCTTCGCGTCGCGGATGCCAAGGGCGTCTTCGACGGCGTGGCCGTACCGGCCGATTCGCCCTACACACGGGTCGGCTACGTGCTGGTCGAGCAGATCAAGGGTTATCTGATCAGCCATGCCCATCTCGACCACATCGCCGGCCTCATCGCCGCCTCGCCCGACGACGGCAAGAAGCCGATCTACGCCCTGCCGTCGGTGAACAGCGACATCGAGGAGACCTATTTCAACTGGGAGGCCTGGCCCAATTTCGGCAACCGGGGCAAGGAACCGCAACTCAAGAAATACGAATACCGCGACCTGCAGGCCTCCGATAAGGTCGAGCTTACAGGGACCGGCATGAGCGTCACCGCTTTCCCGCTCAGCCATGGCGGCGTGGAATCCACCGCCTTCTTAATCGAGAGCGGCGACGACGCGCTGCTCTGTTTCGGCGACACCGGGCCGGACACGGTCGAGAAATCGACGAGAATCGCCGATATCTGGACCGCCGTCGCCGACAAGGTGCGGCAAAAGCAGCTCAAGGCCATCATCATCGAGGTGTCCTACACCAATGCGCAGCCCGACAAATTCCTGTTCGGTCACCTTACGCCGGCCTGGCTACTGAGATCGCTGCACGGACTGGAAGAGAAAACGGGAAAGGGCAGCCTCAAGGACCTGCCCGTGGTGATCAGCCACATAAAATATTCGCTGAAGAAAGGGCCGTCGCCGCAAGAGAAAATTCTTGGGGAATTGCAGGCGGGCAATGATCTCGGCGTGAATTTCATCATCCCCGAGCAAGGGATGAAGTGGCGGTTCTGAGGACGGCACAACGCGGATGAGGTTCCGGTGCTTTCAGGTTGCGACAATCAGGCTGAAATCACGCCGTCGTCGCCGACTCTGGTCATCAGGCCGCGAAACGCTTCGAACCGCTCGCGTTCCAGCTTGACCGCCATTGGCGTTTCCCAGCCCATTTCGCGCGCCACGATGAGGCCAAGCAGCAGGATCGCGTCGGGTTCATGCAGCACGATCGCCGCCGGCTCGTGGCCGCTATGCACAAGTTCGAGCAGCACGGCGGAGGCCGAGGACGAACCGATCGTGCCCGGCAGGAACAGCACCTTGCCCGCGATCGTCAGGCCGTACTGGGGATGGCGGACATCGGCGATGCGGCCGCTTGCAGGGTCGACGCCACCCCAGAAACTGATCGGCGCCGTCAGCACCAGCGCCTCGCCCTGGCCGGCAGCCCCGGCAACCAGTACCTCACCACGAGCGAAAATCGTCTCGCGCTGCGGCGTCATGATCGGAACCCGAAAACCGGCCGGCCGGCGACAGCGCTTTCGACGCAATCAGCCATCGAGCCGTAGAGCACGGCATAACCGGTATTGCCCGGCGCATATTGCGCGAATTTTCCCGAATTGGTCATCAGCACCCCGCCGTCCCGTTTGGGCAGGATCGGCGTGACGACGACGCAGGTGTCGGCGACGATGACGACACCTGCCTTTTCCAGCGCCTTGCGGCGGCCATCCTTTTCCAGCGCGGTGAGCACGTGGCGGCCCGTGCAGGCGTAGAGCGGAACTGTTAGCTTTCGGCCGGCGACAAGCACTTCCAGACGACCCACTTCGGCCAGCGACAGATGGGGACTGCCGATGGCAACTGCGTCGACGCGATCCGCTCCGGTCGCCGTCGAGAGTCGCGCCTGCGCGTCGCGCACCATCTGTTCCGTCACCACGATCGTCGCTTCCGCGGGCATATGTCCCAGCGCGGTGGCAAGGTCAGGCGCTTCAGGCGTCACGCCGACGATGTGGAAAAGCCCGACGGCGCCGGTCGAAGCTGCCGCCGCGCCAAACGCCTTCAGGGCGTCCTCACCGGGATGCGCATCGACACCGGCGACCACGCCGACCGTGTCACCGACCTCGCGCCCAAAAAGGCTGCCCAGCACCGGCCATGCGATTTCCGACTTCATGAATGCCGGCGAAAGCCCGCCGACATCGAACACCAGCCGCGCCTTCCGATTCTTCACCCAGTGCAGCCCGCAATCCGGCGCCCGGCCTGCTATCGCGCAGGCGATATCCAGAAAATCTCCATAACGATTGGTGCGCGCGCCGAGCACGGAATTGCAAAAGACCACCGCGTTCGATTCGCCCCATGCCACATTCGTGCCGAAGGCCGGTCGATGTCCGGCCTGATAGGGCGCGCAGGTCCAACTCGGCTCGCAGCCCAACCTGCGATAGGCATACATCATGCGCCGCGCCATGCCGCGCGCCGGCTCTTCCAGCCGCACTCGCGAACAGCCTATCAGGTCCAGCGCGCCGACATTGAGGGTCGAGCGCACCGCGACTTTCGCCCCGCCTTCGACCAGGCTCTCAGCAAACAGCGTGCCGGAATCGCCGTGATAAAGCGCACCGTCGATATGGGCCGATTCAATCGGGATCAGCCGCGGCGCGGCAAGCAGCCGAGCGCTCTCGGCGACGATACGCATCGCCATCGCCGCGCCTTCGCCGTCGCGCCCGCCGGCAATAGCCCGCTCGTCATCAGTCAGGATCAGGCTCATGCCAGCGACTTGCGCATGGTGATCGATGTCGGGCGATCGTAACCGGCATGTGCGCTGCTCCCGGTCTCGACAAAACCCAGCCGCGCGAAGGTTTTGTGGTTGCCGCTCAGCTCGACGCGCGTTTGAAGCTCGATCATTCGCCTGCCTTGGGCGCAGGCGAACTGCTCAGCGGCATCCAGCCGGCGGCGGCCTATGCCATGGCCCTGGACATCGGGATCGACCGCCAGCTTGCCGAGGTAGAGACAGTCGCCGCGATCGTTAAGCGCCACGCAGCCAACGAGCCGTTGACCTTGAAATGCGAGGAAAATCGTTTCTGCCCGCGCCTTGTCGCACAGTAACTCCGGCGTCAGCAAATGCACCGACGAGGGCGGATCGATGACGCCGTCCATGTAGGCGAAGGCGCGACGGATCAGCGCCAGTAGCCCGTCCCAGTCGTCAAAATCCGGCGGCAATTGCGCGACGGTGACATAGTCACTCATTTGGAAGCTTTGTAGCGGATCGTGTCGAACTGAGCGCCGAGCGCATCGTAGAGCAGCAGCCGTCCGACCAGCGGCTCGCCGATGCCGGCGACCAGCTTGATCACTTCCAGCGCCTGGAGCGTACCGATGACCCCGGTCAGTGCGCCGAGCACGCCGGCTTCGGCGCAGGAAGGCACCATGCCTGCGGGCGGCGGTTCCGGGAAAAGGTCGCGATAGGATGGATTGCGCCGCCCGTCAGCACCGGTCTCGAATGGCTTCAGCACGGTCAGCGAGCCATCGAAGCGGCCGACGGCGGCATGCACCAGCGGTTTTTCTTCCGCCGCGCAGGCATCGGCCACCGCATAGCGCGTGTCGAAATTGTCCGAGCCGTCGGCAACCACGTCATAGCGTCGGACCAGTTCGCGCGCGTTATCCGCGGTGATGCGGAAATCATGGACCTCGACCGTGACATTCGGATTGATGCGGGCGATGGAGCGCGCAGCACTCGCGTTCTTGGCCTCGCCGACCGAGCCGGTGTCGTGGATGACCTGCCTTTGCAGATTGGAGAGTGAAACAGTGTCGGCGTCGACCACGCCCAGCGTGCCGACGCCCGCGGCCGCCAGATATTGCAGCACCGGTGCGCCGAGCCCGCCCGCGCCGATCACCAGCACGCGGGCGCGTTTCAATTTCTGCTGCCCCGGGCCGCCAATCTCCGGCAGCACGATGTGGCGTGCGTAGCGTTCGAGTTCGTCGGGGGTGAAGGCTGCTGCGGTCATCGATGGAAGATAGTCCGGCGCAGGCAGGATTAAAACCGGTCGCCTATTCCGTCGGCTCTGTCTTGGCGGCACGCCGCCGGCGCTCGCTCTTCACCTCCACGATACGCACGCGCTTGACGCGGCGCGGATCGGCGTCGAGCACATGGAATTCGAAGCCGGGCACGGCCTGCACCACCTCGCCGCGCGCCGGCACGCGGCCGAGCGCGTTGAAGATCAGGCCACCGATCGTGTCGACATATTCGCCATGCTCGCCCGGCGCAAAATCGCTGCCGATCATTTTTGCGACATCGTCGATCTCGGCCTTGGCATCGACAATATAGACGCCCTCGCCGGCCTGGGTGATCAGCGGCTCTTCCTCGTCGTGCTCGTCCTCGATGTCGCCGACGACCATCTCGACGATGTCCTCGAGCGAGGCGAGCCCGTCGGTGCCGCCATATTCGTCGATCACCAGCGCCATCTGCGTGCGCGACGCTTGCATGCGCGCCATCAGGTCGGACGCCAGCATCGACGGCGGCACGAACAGCACGGTGCGGATGAGATTGAGTTCGCCGATCGAGCGGGCAAGGTCGACATTGGCCAGATCGAGCGGCCCCGCGGCTGCAGGCGGCTTCCGCGTCGCACGCGTTTTCTTGGCGCGGCCGGCGCGGGTGATATGCGCCAGCACGTCGCGGATGTGGACCATGCCGCGCGGGTCGTCGAGCGTGCCGGAGTACACGGGCATGCGCGAATGGCCGGACTGTTCGAACACATTGAGCAGGTCGCCGAGCGTGATCGATATCTCGACTGCCTCGATATCGGCGCGCGGCACCATCACGTCCTCGACCCGCACCTCGCGCAGCCGCAATATGTTGTTGAGCATCGCCCGCTCAGCCGGCGAGAACGCCTCGGCGTCGGTGTCGCTCTCGGCTAGCGCATCGGTCAGGTTCTCGCGCAGGCTACTGCCGTTGCGAGCCCGGAAAAGCGTCGACAGCCAGTCTATGAAAGAGGGGCGTTCGGGAGCCGCTGGGGCGGTCGTACTCGGACTCGGCCCTTCCTCGGCCTGATCCGTCGTTTTCCTGACGCTGCCCGTCTCGGGGCCGGCGGCAGTCTCGGGGGTGTCGTTCATCTCGTTCCGGTCGTTGGACGCTTTCTGTTACGCGTAGGGATCGGGAATGGCAAGCCTAGCCAGCGCCCGGCGCTCAAGCTCCTCCATCACCTCGGCTTCCCCGTCCGTCTCATGGTCGTGGCCCATCAGATGCAGCAGGCCATGGACGATGAGATGGGTGATATGGTGTTCGAAGGGTTTTCCTTCCAGTGAGGCCTCGTTTTTCACCGTCTCGAAAGCCAGCACGATGTCGCCGAGCATCGGCGGCAGCGTGTCGCCGATCTTCGTCGGAAATGCCGGAAAAGACAGCACGTTGGTCGGCTTGTCCTTGCCGCGCCATTCGGCGTTCAGCACCTGGATGTGCGCATCGTCGGTGAACATCAGGCTGAGTTCGACCGGCTGCGCCGC
Organism: Mesorhizobium sp. IMUNJ 23232; assembly: GCF_044326205.1. Classification (NCBI taxonomy): domain Bacteria; kingdom Pseudomonadati; phylum Pseudomonadota; class Alphaproteobacteria; order Hyphomicrobiales; family Phyllobacteriaceae; genus Mesorhizobium; species Mesorhizobium sp. IMUNJ 23232. The sequence continues at coordinate 79,743 of NZ_JBIRCY010000028.1, read as the reverse complement.
GTGGCCGCCGGCCTCCGCGATCGCCGCCTCGACGGCATAGGCGGCCAGCGCGCCCAGGGCTTCCTCGGATGGCCATGCGCCGGCCTCGACGGAAACGTCGATGGTGACGGCGACGGCGGAGGTCGCCGACCGCTTCTTGCTCGATCGGGCCATGTTTCCCGTCGTTCAGTTTTCGCCGACGCCAAGCCCGCGCGACAGTTTGGCGTCTCGGTCGTAGGCGCGCACGATCTCCGCCACCAGCGGATGGCGGACGATGTCGACATCACCGAAGCGGACGATCACGGCGCCGGCGACGCCGTCCAGTATGCGCAGCGCCTCGACCAGGCCGGACTTCGTCTGCGGCGGCAGGTCGATCTGCGTCGGATCGCCGGTGACGATCATGCGCGAATTCTCGCCGAGACGCGTCAGGAACATCTTCATCTGCATCGGCGTGGTGTTCTGCGCCTCATCGAGGATGACCGCGGAATGCGCCAGCGTGCGGCCGCGCATGAAGGCCAGCGGCGCGATCTCGATGACGCCGGCGGTCAGCGCCCGCTCGACCTTGTCGGCCGGCATCATGTCGTAGAGCGCGTCGTAGAGCGGCCTGAGATAGGGATCGACCTTCTCCTTCATGTCGCCCGGCAGGAAGCCGAGCCGCTCCCCTGCTTCGACAGCCGGCCGCGACAGGATGATGCGCTCGACCATGCCGCGCTCCAGAAGCATCGCCGCATGCGCGACCGCGAGATACGTCTTGCCGGTGCCAGCGGGACCGATGCCGAACACCAGTTCGGAGCGTTCCAGGGCGCGCATATAGGCGTCCTGGTTGAGCGAGCGTGCATAGATGGTGCGCTTGCGGGTAGCGATCTGCGCGGCCGCCATCTTGCCCTTGCGTTCCAGCGTCGGCAAGGTCAACTGGTCGTCTGCGGCAATCGCCATGCGGATCGCCCCATCGACATCCGACTGGGCAATGTTGGCGCCGGTCTGCAGGATGCCGTAGAGATTATCCAGCGCGCGCTGCGCCTGCTCGGCGGCCGCCGCGCTGCCCTTGATCGCAACCTGGTTGCCGCGCGAACGGATGTCGACGCCGAGCTTCTGCTCGAGCCTGGCGAGATTTTCGTCGAACTGCCCGTAGAGCGCGCTGGCGAGCTTGTTGTTGTCGAAGGTCAGGACGATGTGCGCCATATCCGACGCCCCCGCGGGGGCCTGCTTCAGATCTGCGGTGGCGACCAAACGTCTCTCCTCTCTGGAATCTACAAAACCGCGGCGAATAGCGTGGTGCCTTCCATCCGGGCGATTCGCACCGGAACAATGTCGCCTATTTCGCCGGCGGTTTCATCAACAATGACCGGCTGCAGCCATGGCGATCTACCGGCCAGTTGCCCCGCACGGCGGCCGGGTTTTTCGATCAGCACGTCGAAACGCATGCCGACGCGGCTTTGCGTGAAATCGTGCTGGTGTTCCGCAAGAAGCGCCTGGAGACGCTGCAAACGTTCATCCTTGACCGCTTCCGGCAGGTGGCCCTTCATCTCGGCGCCCGGCGTGCCGGGACGCGGCGAATATTTGAACGAGAAGGCCTGCGCGTAACGCACCGATCGCACCAGATCGAGCGTCGCCTCGAAATCCGCGTCGGTCTCGCCGGGAAAGCCGACGATGAAGTCGCCAGACATGGCGATGTCCGGCTGGGCCGCGCGAATCCGCTCAATCAGCTCAAAATAGTCGGCTGCCTTGTGGCGGCGGTTCATGGCTTTCAGAATGCGATCGGAGCCCGACTGCACCGGCAGATGCAGATAGGGCATCAGTTCGGTCAGGTCGCGATGCGCCGCGATCAATTCGTCGTCCATGTCGCGCGGATGGCTGGTGGTGTAGCGCAGCCGCGCCACGCCGGGGATTTCCGCCAGCCGGAACAGCAGGCGCCCCAGCCCCCATTCCGCGCCGTCCGGACCCTCGCCATGCCAGGCGTTGACGTTCTGGCCGAGCAGCGTGATCTCGCGTACGCCCGCCGCCGCAAGCTTCTCCGCCTCGGCGACGATCTGCCGGACCGGGCGCGACACTTCTGAACCACGCGTATAGGGAACCACGCAGAAGGTGCAGAACTTGTCGCAGCCTTCCTGCACGGACAGGAACGCGGTGACCCCGCGCTTGGCGATTTCCGCGCGGCGCGGCTGCGGCAGGTGCTCGAACTTGTCCTCGACGGCGTAATCGGTCTCCACGACCTTCTCGCCAGACCGTGCCTTGCGCAGTGCATCGGGCAGCCGATGATAGGTTTGTGGGCCGATCACCAGGTCGACGACGGGCGCGCGGCGAATGATCTCGCGGCCTTCGGCCTGGGCGACGCAGCCGGCGATGCCGATCATCATTTCGGCGCCCGCCTTCTCCCGCTCGCGCTTGACCTCGCGGATGCGGCCGAGTTCGGAATAGACCTTTTCAGCCGCCTTCTCGCGGATGTGGCAGGTGTTGAGCAGGACGAGGTCGGCCTCTTCCATCCGCTCGGTCGCGGAATAGCCGTCGGCGGCCAGTGCATCGGTCATGCGCTGGGAGTCGTAGACGTTCATCTGGCAGCCATAGGTCTTGACGAAAACCTTCTTGCCGCCCTGCGGTTGCGCGCCGGTTCCGACTACCGGTTTGGCCGCGCGGTCGATCTCGATATGCTCCATTGCCGGGCTTCTAGCGCCTTTTTGCGGCGAAGGACAGACCGCACGCGCCGGTGGTTCAAAGATGCGGCGCCGGATTGGCCAGCGCCGCCGACAGCATTTTTCGCACGCGCTCCTCGGTCAGGCGGGCAACCTCCTTGCGGTTGCTCTTCGCAGTGAACAAAACAGGCTCGCCGAAATGCACCTCGACGTCCATCGCGCCCTCGCGCAGCACCGCGCCGAGATGCGGCACAAGGTCCTCGTCGCCGATCCACGCCGCCAACCCGCGATACTGCCGGCCCATCGGCAGGCCCTGCAGTCTTGTGTAGGCCAACGCCACGGGCTGAATCCACATCTCGTCATGTCTGCTCGCCGACAGCATCATCGACGCAGCGCCGAACAGCGTGGTCTTGAACGGCAGGATCTGGTTGCCGTCGCCGGTGGTGCCCTCGGCGAACAGCACCATGACGTCGCCGTCGGCGAGCCGCACCGCGATCTCGCTGGCCTGGTCGCCGGATTTGCGGCGGCGGTCGCGTTCAACATAGACGGAACGCTGCATGCGCGAGAACCAGCCGAAGATCGGCCATCCCGACATCTCTGACTTGGCGATGAAGGATACTTCGGCGACCGCCGCAAGCACGGTGATGTCGAGCCAGGAGACGTGGTTGGCGGCGATCATCAGCGGACGGCCGGGCGCGGCGCCGCCGAAGACGCGGATGCGTATGCCGAGCATCCGGGTGGCGACCTTGTGCCAGAACCGCAGCAAACGGCGTCCGCGGCAGAGGCGGGTCTTCAGGCAAAACATCTGGAGGGGCGCGAGAACAAGCGTCGTCAGCGCCACGACCGTCAGCGCCAGAACCGTCCGGACCGTTCCGATCATAGTGCGCCGCTGCTCCGTCGGATTGCAGCCGCAGCGGCTGGAAGCCCGGTGCCGGACCGGACGCAGTTCGACGTTTCAAGGCCGGGGAAAATGCGACGCGGGCGGTGCAGAACCTAGCCGAAGCTACCGTCAAACCATTCGCGAGGCAGAAAACCCGACCGAGAAAGGCTTGTGTCGAAAAGCTTCAGGTCAGGAATGATGGTCTCGACCTTGACAACGCCCGGAGGCGGGTTTTGCGGCTGAAGCCAAAAGTCCTGACGGGAAGCAATGCGACAGAATTGTGTCCGATCCGGCAGGGAAGGCTTAACGAAGATCACGGCGCATGACAAGCGCGCCGGCCGCCGGTCCCTTGTCGTTGGCGTAATAGTTCGGGCGGCGTCCGACCTTCAGAAATCCGAGCCGGCGATAGAGTGCGATGGCGGCCGCATTCGATTCGTCGACTTCCAGGAACAACGCCTCGGCGCGCCGCGCATGCAGCTCGCGCAGCACAGCGTCCATCAATTGCCAGCCGAGACCGAGCCGCCGGTGCGAGCGGGCGACGGCCACCGTCAGGATCTCGCCTTCTCCCGCCGCCAACCGCGCCAGCACGAAACCGACCGGAGCCTCCGCCCCATGGCCTACTTCGCGCGCCGCGAAGCCGAAGACGGTATCCTGCGCCAGCAGCCCGGCGAATTCGCCGTCACCCCAGGGACGGGAAAAATCCTCACGGTGGATCGCCGCGACGGCAGCCAGATCGTCGGAAGAAAGTGGCGCGATCGAGAACTCGCGCTGGCGTGGCGCCAGGAACGGGATACGCATCATTCCTCCCGCCGAGGCAGGACAAAACCAGCCTGCGGCTTTGCATCGGGCTCGCGGAGGTAGAGCGGGCTCGGCCTGCCGCCGGAAGCGCCCTTCGCCGCGGCAATCCGCGCATAGGTGGCGATGTCAGCGGTGGCGCTTTCCAGCGCTATGCACAGACGGCCGCTAGACAGCGCAGCGACGGCCCGCGCGGCGGTGCCGGCCAGCGCCGCGCCGCGCCGCAATGCCAATTCCGTTGCGTCCCCCGCACCCATAATCGAGGGAGCATATACCTCGTGTCCGAATTCATCGTAAACGGCCATCTGGACCGTAGCCGGGGCATTTCCCGCTGCGCCGCCAAGCACCGCCATCACTTTGCTGGCGCCAATGTGAGCCCTCGCCTCCATCGCCAGCGCCTCCAGCGTATTCACCCCTATCGCCGGAATGCCGAGGGCAAGCGCAAAGCCACGGGCCGCGGAGACAGCCACACGGATGCCGGTGAAGGAGCCGGGTCCTACCGAGACGGCGATGGCGCCGAGGTTCGCATATGTCTTGCCGGCGGCGGCGAGTGCCGCATCGACCACCGCGATCAGATGTTCGGCGTGACCCTTGCCCAGGTCGAGCACCGAACGGCTAAACTCGCAGTCCGCCGAAGCGTCGTAGACGCAAGCGGCGCAAAGATTGGCCGAACAGTCGATGGCGAGGAGGATCATGGACGGGAAGCCAGTTCGACATTCAGCCGATATGAGCCAGCCCTTCGGCGGGTAGGCCAGCGTTCCTTCGCACCCCCCTCTGTCCTGCCGGACATCTCCCCGTCAAGGGGGGAGATTGGCGGCGTCAGCCTTGCCACTCGCCTTGCAACGTTGGTGATTGGCGAAATACAAGCGGTCGGCCAATCTCTTCCCTTGAGGGGGAGATGTCCGGCAGGACAGAGGGGGGTGCGAAAGAATGCCATCAATACAACGATACGGGATATGTTTCCCGCCGATAAGGTCTCGCTCAGGCTGAAGCCGTCGCTTTCAACTCCAGCCGCCGTGCGTGCAGAACCGGTTCCGTATAGCCATTCGGCTGCGATACACCCTTGAACACCAGGTCGCAGGCAGCCAGGAAGGCAATCGACTCGTCGAAATACGGCGCCATCGGCCGGTAGTGCGGATCGTGGGCGTTCTGGCGGTCGACGACGCCGGCCATGCGTTTCATCGTCGCCATCACCTGCGACTGCGAGCACACGCCGTGATGCAGCCAGTTGGCGATGTGCTGGGACGAGATGCGCAGCGTGGCGCGGTCCTCCATCAGGCCGACATCGTGGATATCAGGCACTTTCGAACAGCCGACGCCCTGGTCGATCCAGCGCACGACATAACCCAGGATGCCTTGCGCATTGTTGTCCAGCTCGTGCTGGACTTCCTCCGGCGTCCAATTCGGACGAATGGCGACGGGCACCGAAAGGATATCGTCGAGCTTTGCGCGGGGCCGGCTCTTCAAGGTCTCCTGCACGGCGTGCACATCAACCTTGTGATAGTGCGTGGCGTGCAGGGTGGCGGCCGTCGGCGACGGCACCCAGGCCGTGTTGGCACCGGCCTTCGGATGCGCGATCTTCTGCTCCAGCATCGCCGCCATCAGGTCCGGCATCGCCCACATGCCCTTGCCGATCTGGGCGCGGCCCTCGAGCCCACAGGCGAGCCCGATGTCGACGTTCCAGTTCTCATAGGCCGATATCCACGGCGCCTGGCGCATGTCGCCCTTGCGGATCATCGGCCCAGCTTCCATCGAGGTGTGGATCTCGTCGCCGGTGCGGTCGAGGAAACCGGTGTTGATGAAGGCGACGCGGTCTTTCGCCGCGCGGATCGCTTCCTTGAGGTTGACGGTGGTGCGCCGCTCCTCGTCCATGATGCCCATCTTGATGGTGTTTTCGGCAATGCCGAGCAACTTTTCAACGCGCGAAAAAATCTCGACAGCGAAGGCGACTTCCTCCGGGCCATGCATCTTCGGCTTGACGATGTACATCGACCCAGCGCGCGAGTTGGCGCGGCGGCCGTTCGGGCCGATGTCGTGCAGCGCGATCAGCGCGGTTATGGCGGCGTCCATCATGCCTTCCGGCATCTCGCTGCCATCGGGAAGCAGGATCGCCGGATTGGTCATCAGGTGGCCGACATTGCGCACCAGCATCAGCGAACGGCATTTTGCCAGGAAAGTCGAGCCATCCGGCGCCAGGTAGTCGAGGTCCGGATTAAGTTTTCGCGTAAACGTCTTGCCGCCCTTGGTGACGTCTTCCGCGAGATCGCCCTTCATCAGGCCGAGCCAGTTGCGGTAGACCAACACCTTGTCCTCAGCGTCGACGGCCGCGACTGAATCCTCGCAATCCATGATGGTGGTGATCGCCGACTCAATCCAGACGTCCGAAATATGCGCCGGATCGTCCTTGCCGATCGGCGAAGTTGCGTCGACCAACACCTCGATCAGGAGGCCGTTGTTCCTGAGCAGGAACTGGCCGGGCGCGCCTGGTTCGCCGAGATAGCCGGCGAATTTTTGCGTATCCTTGAGTCCGGTGGAACGGCCATCAAGCAGCGAGATGGCAAGCTTGCGATCGCTCACCGCAAACGCCTTGGCATCGCTCCAACTTGCGCCATCGAGCGGCACGCTCTCGTCGAGGAATTTCCGCGCCCAGGCGACGACCTTGGCGCCGCGCTTCGGATTGTAGCCCTTACCCTTCTCGACACCGTCCGCATCGGGAATCGCGTCCGTGCCATAGAGCGCATCGTAGAGCGAACCCCAGCGCGCATTGGCGGCATTCAGCGCATAACGCGCATTCATCACCGGCACGACAAGCTGCGGCCCGGCGATTTCGGCGATCTCGGGGTCGACGTTTTGCGTCGAGATTCTGAAGTCCGGCCCCTCGGGAAGGAGGTAGCCGATCTCGGTCAGGAAAGCGCGATAGGCGGCAAGGTCGACAGGCGCGCCATTGTCGCGATGCCAGGCGTCGATCCTGTCCTGCAACGCGTCGCGCTTCGCAAGCAGCGCGCGGTTCCTCGGCGCGAGGTCTTCGACCAGCGCCGAAAGTCCATCCCAGAACGCTCCACCCTCGACGCCGGTGCCCGGCAGCGCCTCGCCAACCACGAAATCGTGCAGAATGCGGTTGACACGCAGTCCGGCGACCGGGATGAAATCCGTCATCTCAAAAAGTCCTTGCGGTCCGTTTTCGTCTTGGGTTTCCGGGCTTTGGCACGCCGCAACCGGATGGTCAATTCACCAAGCGGCTTAGAAAGGGCCGCAGGCGTCGCGGCTGACGAACGCCCCCGATCGGGAGGCAATTGTCACGCCGCGATGCGCGGGCGGCCCGTGGCCACGGCGACGATACGCGCCTCTATGAACATGCGCTGACCTTCGATGGTCGAGATTCGGATATCACGCGAAACCGCGACCTCCGCCATGTCGGTGCCGGCGATTTTCGCGCGTTCGGACGCCAGTTCGCGCACTTTCTCTTCGGCAGTGGAGACGGCGGCATTTTCATCGGTGAAGTCGCGTAAAATGTCGCCGGCCGACAGGCGGAAAAGTCCTTCCTTGGGCTGGCTGACCAGTGCTTCCGCCGAGACGCGGACTTGGCCGACCACGGCGCCCAGCGCGTTGGCGACATCGGTATCTTCAGGCACGATGCAGCCATTGCCGACAAGGGCCGGCAAATCCGCATAGTGCAGCGGCGCGGAAGCGCCCAATCCAATCACCGGGCGGTCCAGCGCCACCGTAAACCGCGCGATGCCTTCGCGGCCATCCACGGCGCGCTGCACCAGCGCATGGGCCACCGTCGCCGCGCCGTCCAGGCCGTCCTCGGCAAAGGCAGTCTCCAATATGACTTCGGCGGAAAGCCGAGTGACGGCGACGAGCACGCGCTCCGAAAGCGCTTCCGGCGTCTCGGCGATCGGCTGGCCGCGTCCGTCGCGACGCCTGGCGAACAGTTCGGCCCCGAGGCGCGCGGAAAACGCGTCCCAGTTTGCCTGCCGTCCGAGCGTGTGGGCGGCGTCCGAGGGCGTGAAGCCGCAGACATGCACCAGCCCGCGCGACACCAGCCGGTTCAGCGTCGCCATCTGCGCCGTGGACGTCAGCAGCGTGTCGAGCGGCAGCGGCACGGTGCCGATGCCGTCATAGAGTTTCTGCTCCGGCCCGGTCAGGCCGGCCGCCAGCCGCTCCGGCACGCCGGTGCGCAGGGCAAAACGGCCGTCCATGCGGCCGGGATTGGGCGCGCGCAACTGCCGCTCCAGATGTTTTGTCACCGCCTCGCCATGCGCTTGGCCGGCCAGCGCCAGCGGCACGAGCCGGCGCGGTCCGAGCAATATTTTTGGGGTCAGCGCGCCTTCCTCCAGGCGCACCTCGGAATCGCCGCCCAAGCCGAAAGTGCGCATTGCGACAGCCTCGACCATGGTGCGAAAGCCGCCGACGGTCGCACCTTCCGGATCGAGCCGCGGCCGGCCCTTGTCCAACACCGCGACATCGGTGGTGGTGCCGCCGATGTCGGAGACGACGGCATTGTCGAGGCCGGTCATATGGCGCGCGCCGACGAGGCTGGCAGCCGGTCCCGAAAGAATCGTCTCGATCGGCCGCTGCCGCGCGAAACCCGCAGACACCAGCGCGCCGTCGCCACGCACCACCATCAGCGGCGCGGCGATGCCGCGCTGCTCCAGGAATCCTTCGGTGGCCGCAACAAGCCGGTCGATCATGGAGATCAGCCTTGCGTTGAGCAGCGTCGTCAGAGCGCGGCGCGGCCCGCCGAGTTTCGACGAAAGCTCGTGGCTGGCGGTCACCGGCAGGCCGGTGCGTTCCCGGATCAGATCGCGCGCCAAGAGCTCGTGCGCCGGGTTGCGCGTCGCAAAATAGGCGCAGATGGCGAAACCCGACACGGTGGCTGAAAGCGTCGGAAGCCCGGCCTCAAGTGCCGTGAGATCAAGCGTCCGAGGGTTGCCGTGGACATCGTGGCCGCCTTCGCAGACGACCAGCGGATCGCCGCCAAGCGCCTTTTCCAGCCCGTCGCGCGTCAGGTCGGCGGGCGCAAAACCGATCATCACCAGTGCGACCCGGCCGCCCTGCCCTTCGACCAATGCATTGGTTGCAAGCGTCGTCGACATGGAGACAAGCTTGATCGACTTCGGATCGGTGCCGGCCTTTTCCAGCACTGCATCGACCGCGCCGCCGATCCCGACCGCAAGATCATGCCGGGTGGTCAGCGCCTTGGCCTTGGCGGCGACGCCAGTTGTCTCCGACCAAAGCACGGCGTCCGTGTATGTGCCGCCGGTGTCGATGCCCAGATATAGCGCCGGCGCTGTCGTCGATGTCATTGCGCGATCATTTCCTCCTGCTCGACCGTCAGCGGTTTTACGCCCGGCGGCAGCGGTTCGGGTTTTTCGTCGGCCGATACGTCTCCCTGCGACAGGTCCGCAGCCGGCACGGGGGAAGCCGCCCGGCGCGCGCAGCCGGCTTCGACCAACGCGACGGAGGTGATGACAAGCGCAACGGCAAGACGGGAAAGAGGCAGCATCAAGAGCAGTCGATAGCGGGAGGCGGTCGGGGTTGGGCCGCCTTCGCACCAGCGAAGCACGGTTCGATGTCGCGCCGGCTTCTATCTCATCTGAGCCGCCACCGCCACCATCATCAAAGCGACGGCTCGGCGCCTCATATTCTGCAACAACGGCCGTGGAACGGCGGATGGTTGCGCGTTTGGCGTGCCGAAGCGTAGTATGTTAGCGCTACCGTCCGCCAAACGTGGCGGTTCCGAGGGCTGAGGAACATTCTCCATGCGAAGCCGGTCCCGCCGCGGCGGCGGACGCCCGACCATCGCCGATGTCGCGAAACTCGCCGGCGTCAGTGCGATCAGCGTGTCGCGGGCGTTGCGCGAACCGGAGCGCGTCTCGGAGGAGTTGCGCCGCCAGATCGACTCTGCGGTGGAAACGCTCGGCTACGTGCCGGACCCGAATGCCCGGGCGCTGGCTTCGGCGCGCGCCGACGTCATCGGCGTTCTGGTGCCGTCGCTCACCAACAACGTCTTCGCCGACGTGGTGCGCGGCATTTATGACGGCCTCGCCGACCGCCGCTTCCAGATCCAGATGGGCAATACGCATTATTCCGGCCTGGAAGAGGAACGCCTGCTGCAGGTCTTCCTCGGCCAGCGGCCGGCGGCGCTCATCGTGTCCGGGCTTGACCAGACATTCGCCTCCCGCAAGCTTTTGGAAGGCGCGGGATGCCCGGTCGTGCAGATCATGGAGATCGGCGACGACCCGGTCGATATGATGATCGGCTTCTCGCATTTCGAAGGTGGCCGAACGGCCACCCAGCACATGATCGACCGGGGCTACAGGCGCATCGGCTTCATCGGCGCGCGCATGGACCCGCGCTCGCAGCGCCGCCTTGCCGGCTATCGCGCCGCGGTCGAGGCCGCCGGCCTTTACGATTCACGCCTGATAACCACCACGCCGACACCCTCCAGTGTTTCGCTAGGCTGCGAACTGCTGCGTGACGCGCTGGCCCGCATGCCGACGCTGGATGCAATCTTCTGCAACAATGACGATCTGGCGCTCGGCGTGCTGTTCGAATGCCACCGCGCCGCCATCGACGTGCCGCGCAGGATCGGCATTTGCGGCTTCAACGATCTCGAGATGATGCATGTCGCCTTCCCCTCGATCACCACGGTGCGCACCCCGCGATACGATATCGGCCGGCGCGCGGTGACGCTTGCCCTGGAAAAGCTCGCTGGAAACAACGTTGAGCCGGCGGTGCTCGATGTCGGATTCGATCTGAAGATCCGCGAAAGCACTGCCGGGCCAGGATAAGTCGTCAAATCTAAAATCTGGCTTTACAGGCGAATGTGGTAGCGCTAACATCTTCAACGATGCTGGCTCTCGGGAGGAACCATCGGCCGGCATCCGACCAAGGACTCGTCGGCGACCCAAGGCCAGGCAGGCGATGAGAATGCCTTAAGGCATCCGCTCTCCGCAGGGCGCACGGATCGGGACGTTTCCTGTCGCCGCCGTTTCATCAAATTCTGGGAGGAATTCTATGATCAGGTCACTCGTCGGCGGCATCGTCGCCGCCACCGCGCTTACACTTGCCTCCACCGTCGCCTTCGCGGAGCCGGAAATCGTCAGCGGACCGGCCGCCGATGCCGGCTGCTTCGTACCGTGGACGGCGGAAACCAAGTTCTTCAAGTTTCCGAAGAAGGAAGGCCCGTACCGCGTCGCGCTGGCCAACGGCTACATCGCCAACACCTGGCGCATCCAGATGATCCAGACCGCGAAAGCCTACGCCGCGCAGCCCGACGTCGCCGCGAAGCTCAAGGAATTCAAGGTCGTGTCGACCGGCGAGGACGTTCCGGCGCAGATTTCGGCGATCAACAACTTCATCGATTCCGGTTATGACGCGATCGTCGTCAACGCGCAGAACCCGACCGCCTTCGCGCCGGTCATCAAGCGCGCCAAGGAAGCCGGCGTCGTGCTGGTCGCCTTCGACAACATTCTCGACACCGAAGACGCCATCAACGTCAACGTCGACCAGAAGGGCCTCGGCGTGCTCTGGGCCAACTGGCTGATCAAGAATGTTCCGGATGGCGGCAAGGTGCTGGAAGTGCGCGGCGTCGCCGGCACGTCGGTCGACACCGACCGCCACAACGGCATCCACGAGACGCTCGATGCATCGGGCAAGAAGTGGGAAGTCACCGAGGTCGTCGGCAAGTGGGACGACGGCGTCGCGCAGAAGGCAACCGCCGACGCGATCGCCACCAACGGCCCGTTCGCCGGCTTCACCGCCCAGGGCGGCGACACAGGCGTCGTGCAGGCGATGATGGACGCCAAGCACCCGTTCGTGCCGTTCGGCGGCGAGACGGAAAACGGCTTTCGCAAGTTCTGCGCGAAGTTCGCTGGCGAGGGCCTGAAGTGCTCGTCGGCCGGCACCGGCCCGGCTCAGGTCGCCGTGGCGATCAAGACGGCGATTACCGCGCTCGAGGGCGAGGTCGTGCCGCAATCGGTCAAGCTGCCGCTGGCCATCGTCGAGGATCCGAACTTCAAGGAAGGTGAGGACTACTTCCCCGACCAGTCCGACAACTTCTTCGTGGGCAATTCCTTCCCGACCTGCGGCATCAATTTCACCGCGCAGGAAATCATGGGCCAGTCCAAGGAAAACCAGTAAGCTCCCTAGCCGAGGTCTACGCAGCCCCTCACCCTTACCCTCTCCCCGTGAAGCACGGGGAGAGGGAGGCGTCCACGTAGCCGCTTGTCCCTTCTCCCCGTCCTTCACGGGGAGAAGGTGCCGACAGGCGGATGAGGGGCAGCGCCGACCTGTTTACATCTAGCTCGGGCCGATCGAGAGTGCCTATGCTTTCCGAAAAAACGGAAACCGAAACACTGCTCTTCCGCATGGAAGGCATATCCAAGCGCTACGGTGGCGTTCGTGCGCTGGAAAAGGCCGAACTCAGCGTCGCGCCCGGTAGCATCCACGCCATCCTTGGCGAAAACGGCGCCGGCAAGTCGACGCTCATCAAGATCATGGCGGGCGTGGTCGCGCCCGACGAAGGCCGCATGACGATGCAAGGCCGCGAGGTGAATTTCGCGTCGCCGGCCGCCGCCAATCAGGCCGGCATCGTCTGCATCTTCCAGGAACTGTCGCTGATCCCCGAACTCAGCGTCGCCGACAACATCGTCATCTCGGACCCGCCGAAGCGTTTCGGCATGATCGACCGCAAGGCCCAGCGCCGCATCGCGGAAGAGGCGCTCGCCAGGGCCGGCGCCGGCGACATCCATCCGTCCGCGCTGGTCAAGGATCTTCCGCTGTCACGCCGCCAGATGGTCGAGATCGCCAAGGCGCTGGCGCGCAAGCCGCGCATCCTGATCCTCGACGAGGCCACGTCGGCGCTGACCGCGGCTGATGTCTCCAAGGTGTTTGCCGTGCTGAAGCGGCTGCGGGCGGAAGGGCTGGCGCTGCTCTACATCTCGCACCGCATGAACGAGATTGCCGAACTCGCCGACGAATGCACCGTGTTCCGCAATGGCCGGAACGTCGCCACCTATGCGGCCGGGACGAAATCCGACACCGAAGTCGTCGAAATGATGATCGGGCGCGAATACAGCCACGTCTTTCCGCCTAAGCCGGAGCGCGACGGCGCGGACAAGACCCCGGTGCTGGAATGCAAGAACCTCTCCTGGACCGACCGGTTGAACGACATATCGCTGAGCGTGCGCCCGGGCGAGGTCGTCGGCCTCGGCGGCCTCGACGGCCAGGGCCAGCGCGAGCTGCTGCTCGCTTTCTTCGGCGTGCTGCGCGGGCTTTCCGGCGAGGTGCTGATCGACGGCAAGCCGGTGTCGATCGCCAGCCCGGCGGCAGCCAGACAGGACGGCATCGGCATGGCGCTGATCCCCGAGGACCGCAAGACCGAGGGCCTGATGCTGCCGATGACGGTGCGGGAGAACCTGTCCTTCTCGGCGCTCGACCGGCTGTCCAGGGGCGGCATCATCGACCGCGCCGCCGAACAGCGGCACATCGACGACATGATAAAGCTTCTGGCGATCAAGACGGCGGGACTCGATATTCCGGTCGGCGCGCTGTCGGGCGGCAACCAGCAGAAGGTCGTCATCGCCAAATGGCTGATGCGGGGACCGCGCATCATCCTGCTCAACGATCCGACGCGCGGCATCGACGTCGGCACCAAGCAGGAGCTCTATCAGCTCCTGCGCAAGCTGGCCGATGCCGGGGCGGCGATCCTGTTCTACTCGACCGACTATGACGAACTTATCGGCTGCTGCGACCGGGTGCTCGTTCTCTATGACGGGGCAGTCAAGCGCGAGCTGATCGGGGCCGAGATAACCGAACGCGCGCTGATCGCCAGCGCGCTCAACATCCACGGCGGGGAGGCCGGCATGAGGCAGGGAGCGGTCGCGTGAAGGACTGGCGCTATTGGCTCGCCGAACAGCGCGGCACGCTGCTGGCCGTCGGCATCTTTGTCGTGATGTTCATCATCTACGCCTCGAACCATCCGGCCGGCCTCACCGCCAACGTGGTGCAGACCGCCTCCAACAAGGGCGTCCTGCTCGCCTTTGTCGCGATGGCGCAGACGCTGGTGGTGATTACCGCCGGCATCGACCTTTCGGTGGGCATGATCTTCATCCTGACCAATTGCCTCGCCTCGTGGCTGGTCCTCGGCACGCCGATGGAAACGGCTTTCGGCGTCGTTGCCGTGCTGCTGACCGGTGCGATCTGCGGTGCCATCAACGGCGCGATCGTCATCTACGGGCGCCTGCAGCCCATCGTGGCGACCATCGCCACGGGCGCGGTCTATTTCGGCATAGCCTTGCTGCTGCGGCCGTTTCCGGGAGGATCAGTCAATGAAGATCTGGCCGATGCGCTGACCGGCCGGCTGTTCGGGGTGATACCGTCGAGCCTCGTCGCGCTGCTGGTGGTGGTGCTGGTCATCTGGGTGCCGTTCAGCCGCTCCGTGCTCGGCCGCGCCGCCTACGCGGCGGGCTCCTCCGAGACGGCGGCCTATATGTCCGGCGTTCCGATCCGCCGCGCCAAATTCGCCGCCTATACGCTTGCCGGCCTGCTTGCGGCCATCGGCGGGCTGTTCCTGACCTTCTTCACCTATACGGGCGAAGCGGCCTATGCCAGCGGCAACGCCTACACGCTGTTTTCGATCGCCGCCGTCGTGCTCGGCGGCGTCTCGCTGTTCGGCGGCCGGGGCAGCGCGATCGGCGCGATCTTCGGGGCGCTCGCCTTCCGCACCATCGGCGACCTGCTTTTCGTGTTCGATTTCGATCCGCTGTGGCAGCCGCTGTTCCAGGGCGTGGTCCTGCTGATTGCCGTCAGCCTGGGAGCCTTCGCCCTGTTCAGGGTACGCAACAGACTGGAGTGGTTCGGATGAGCGCCACCACGACCACCGGCCGCTTCGCCGGCCGCATGCCGAAATTCATCCGCCGCGCCGATCCGGCGGTCGCGACCTCGTTTGCCTGCATCATTCTGCTGCTGTTCCTGGGCAGCCTCTATTCGTCGAGCTTCCTGTCGCCCGAATATCTGTTGCAGCAATTGAAAGTGGCCTCGTTCCTCGGCGTCATCGCCACCGGCATGATGCTGGTCATCCTGTTGGGACAAATCGATCTTTCGGTGCCGTGGGTGGTGGCGGTCGGCGCGATGATGGCCTGCGCGGCCGCGGCCTACGGGCCCGTCGGGGTCTTCCTGGCCATCCCTTTCGGCATTCTCTGCGGCGTGCTCATCGGCCTGGTCAACGGCATCGGCGTCGCCTATCTGCGCATCCCCTCGATGATCATAACGCTCGCCACCAACGCGGTCGCGCAGGGGTTGATGGTGGTCTACACGGGCGGGTTCTCGCCGCAGGATTCGGCGCCGGCCGCGGTGCGCTACCTCGCCACCGGCTTCACCGTCCCCGGCGTGCCGAACGCGGTGGTGATCTGGGCGCTGATCGGCGCGGCGACGGTCTTCGTGCTCACCCGCACGAGTTTTGGCCGGGCCGTCTACGGCATCGGCAACCGTGAACGGGCGGCCTATCTATCGGGCATCGACACACGGCGTATCGTCTTGATTGCATTCGCGGTTTCGGGCGGACTTTCGGCATTCGGCGGGGTGCTGCTCGCCGGCTATGCGTCGAAGGCGGCGCAATCCATGGGCGACGCCTACCTGCTGCCGTCGATTGCCGCGGTGGTGCTGGGCGGCACGTCGATCCTCGGCGGCCGCGGCTCCTATCTCGGCACCGTAGCAGGCGTCATCCTGATCACGTTGCTGCAGTCGATCCTGTCGGTGATGCAGATGCCGGAAGCCGGCCGCCAGATCATCTATGGCATTGTCATTGTTGCGATGTTGCTGCTCTACGGCCGCAGCCCGGCGAGCCGCTGAGCGATGAGGAATTTCGAAAACCTACCCGGTCGAACGGGACCGGACGGTCCCGTCGCGGCGATCGTCGTGATGGGCGTCACTGGTTGCGGCAAGACGGCGGTCGGCGAGGCGATCGCGCGACACCTCGGCTGGCGCTTCGTCGAGGGCGACAGACTGCACCCCCCTGAAAACATTGCAAAAATGTCGAGCGGGCAGCCGCTGACCGATGCCGACCGCTCGGGTTGGCTGGACGCCATCGGGGCGGCGATCGCGGAGGGCATCGCCGATGGAGGCGGTGTCGTGGTGGCCTGTTCTGCGCTGAAACGCAAGTACCGCGACCGGCTCCGATCGTTCCAGCCCGACATCCTCTTCGTCCATCTCGTGATCGACCGGGAGACGGCATGGCAACGCGTCGGCAGCCGCAAGGGCCATTTTATGCCCGCCAGCCTGGTGGACAGCCAGTTCGCCGCACTGGAACTGCCGCAGGCCGACGAATTCGCTATAAATTTGAATGGCTTGGAGTCGGTTGATGAATTGTCCGCGCAGACGACGGATCGTGTTCTCACGACCCAGGGCTACCGGATCTGACCCCGTTCCAGCGGTTAGGATGCGAAGACGGATCGTGATATTGTCGCGCACTGGCGATCGTCTTCGGCGGCCATTTCAACTATGCAGCGTTTAATGGAGGACGGCCATTCATATCGAACGAGAAGATAATGAGTGACACAACGGCCACTATCATTATTTGCATCATTCTTGTCATGGCCACGTTCTATGGCGTCCGTGAACTCTGGTCCGCGTGGAAAGCCGGTTCAATTCAGTCGAAAACTGGACTCGTTTACCAAAATTCCGATACCCGTACTTTTCGACGCTTGTTTGGCCTAATAGCCTTGATGGTAGCTTTGTGCACAATTTGTATTTTCGCTACGGTGTTCGTGCTGACGCAGCGCGTGTCAGGCGTTAGCGAGCCATGGATGGGAACCCTGATCACCATCCTGACGCTTCTAGTGCTTACGCTTTTTGGGGCCAAGTACAGCCGAAAGTAAGCTTCGCCAATCGGATCGGATTGCGGCGAGTGTCGCTTGAGATTTTAAACTGAGACACGACTGATCGGGGCACTTGAATCAACTCCCGGTCAGCGCCAGCGGCGGAGCCTCTTCCGGCTGATGGCGCACGATGCCGTAATGGTTTTCGCCATTGCCGTCCGGAAACACCTTCCAGCGGCGAGGCCGGAAGGCGATGCGGCTCTTGTTGGCAGCGGGGTGCTCGATCGGCAGTTCGATCTCGACCCGGTGCCGCTCGCCGCCGATCTCAAGCTCGACATGCCGTGTGCCGGCTACCCGGCGGGTCGCGGCCACGGTGCCGGCGATGCAGCCGCCACAGCCGTCCAGCAGTTCCACTTCGTGCGGCCGGAAGAACAGCGTTGCCTGGCCGTCGGGCACATTCACCGCCGTCAGGCCGAGCGCCCGGTCCTGCAGCCAGAGCTGGCCGGCTTCGACCCGCACAGGCAGGGAGCTCGAATCACCGATAAAGCCGTAGACGAAGGGCGAGTTGGGCGTGTCGTAGACCTCGTCGGAGGTGCCGACTTGCTCGATGCGGCCCTGGCTCATCACCACGACGCGGTCGGCGAGTTCCAGCGCCTCCTCCTGGTCGTGGGTGACGAAGACGGTGGTGTGGCCGGTCGTGTCGTGGATCTCGCGCAGCCAGCGGCGCAACTCGCGCCGAACCTGCGCGTCGAGCGCGCCGAACGGCTCGTCCAGCAGCAGCACTTTCGGTTCGATGGCCAGCGCGCGGGCCAGCGCCACGCGCTGGCGCTGGCCGCCGGAAAGCTGATTGGGATAACGCTTCTCAAGCCCGGAAAGCTGGACGAGGTCGAGCAGCTCGGAAGCGCGGCGGCGGATTTCGGCCTTGGGCGGCCGCGAGGCGCCCGGCCGGACCTTGAGGCCAAAGCCGATATTGTCGGCGACCGTCATGTAGCGGAACAGCGCGTAATGCTGGAACACGAAGCCGACATTGCGCTCCTGGACGCTCTTGTGGGAGGCGTCCTCGTCGCCGAAGAAGATTGCGCCTTCGGTCGGCCGCTCCAGCCCGGCGATCAGCCTGAGCAAAGTCGTCTTGCCCGAACCGGACGGACCGAGCAGCGCGATCAGCTCGCCCGAGCGGATGTCGAGCGAAACGTCGCGCAGCGCCGGGAACCGGTCGAATTCCTTTCGGACATGGCGGATTGAAACGTCCAACGAATACTCCCGGTTCTAATGCTTGGCGACCGCGGCGATCTCGTCGCCGTAGCGGAATTCAAGGATGGATTTAAGCACCAGCGTCACCAGCGCAAGCGCCGCCAGCAAGGTCGAGACCGAGAAAGCCGCCACGAAGTTGTATTCATTGTACAAAATCTCGACATGCAGCGGCATGGTGTTGGTCAGGCCGCGTATGTGGCCGGACACCACCGAGACCGCGCCGAATTCACCCATGGCGCGGGCGTTGCAGAGCAGCACGCCATAGAGCAGGCCCCATTTGATGTTGGGCAGCGTCACATACCAAAATGTCTGCCAGCCATTCGCGCCGAGCGAGATCGCCGCCTCCTCGTCGCCCGAGCCCTGGTCCTGCATCAGCGGGATCAGTTCACGCGCCACAAAGGGAAAGGTGACGAAGATGGTGGCGAGCACGATGCCCGGAACCGCGAACAAAATTTCTATTCCGTGCGACTTCAGCCAGGGTCCGAGAAAACTGCCGGCACCGAACAGCAGCACATAGACCAGGCCGGAAATCACCGGCGACACCGAGAAAGGCAGGTCGATCAGCGTGGTCAGGAACGCCTTGCCCTTGAACTCGAATTTGGCGATGGCCCAGGCCGCCGCCACACCGAAGATAAGGTTGCAGGGCACGGCAATTGCGGCGACCAGCAGCGTCAGCCGTATTGCCGACAGCGTGTCCGGGTCGTTCAGCGAAAAAAGGAACTCGCCGGCGCCCTTGCGGAACGCCTCGAAGAACACCGACACCAGCGGCAGGATCAGGAAAAGCGCCATGAAAATCAGCGCGACGCCGATCAGCACCGCCTTGGTGGCGGTCGATTCCGTCGTCGCTCGCACCGGCTTGCTCACCGTTGCCAGCGTACCAGCCCGCGAGCGGTTCGGCAAAGGTCCGCTGACTGCTTCAACCGCCATGACCGTACCTCTTGCGGCTCCAGGCCTGGATGAGATTGATGACGAACAGCATGAGGAAGGAGATGACCAGCATCATCGCCGCGATCGCCGTCGCCCCGGCATAGTGGAATTCCTCCAGCCGGATGATGATCAGCAGCGGCGCGATTTCCGAGACATAGGGGATGTTGCCGGCGATGAAGATCACCGAGCCGTATTCGCCGACGGCGCGCGCGAAGGCCAGCGCGAAGCCGGTCAGCACCGCCGGCGCGAGACCAGGCAAGATCACCCGCGTGATCGTCTGGAAGCGCGTGGCGCCGAGCGTGGCGGCCACTTCCTCGACCTCCTTGTCGATCTCCTCCATCACCGGCTGCACTGTGCGCACGACGAAAGGCAGGCCGATGAAGATCAGCGCCACGACGATGCCGAGCGGCGTGAACGCCACCTTGATGCCGAGCGGTGCGAGCAACTGGCCAATCCAGCCGTTCGGCGCGTAGATGGCGGCCAGCGCGATGCCCGCCACCGCCGTCGGCAATGCAAAGGGAAGGTCCACCACCGCGTCGACGATCCGGCGGCCCGGAAAACGATAGCGCACCAGCACCCAGGCGATGACCACGCCGAAGACGACGTTGACCAGCGCGGCAATCAGCGCCGTGCCGAACGAAATCCGGAGTGCGTTCAACGTGCGCCCATCCATGGCGATTGCCCAGAACCCGGCCCAACCAAGCTCGGTGGTGCGCCACACCACACCGGCAAGCGGGATGAGGACGATCAGCGTCAGGTAGGTAACCGTAAAGCCGAGCGTCAGCCCGAAACCCGGGATGACGCTCGGCCTGCGGAAACTCCAACCGACGCTTGAAGCGGCGGCCGTCGCCATCAGTTCGAAGACGCGGGCTTGTAGATCTGGTCGAAGATGCCGCCGTCACCGAAGTGATAGGGCTGCGCCTTGGCCCAGCCGCCGAACTGCGGGTCGTCGATCGTCACCAGGTTGATTTTCGGGAAACGCTCCAGCTCGGCAGCCGGAACCAACTCGGGCTTGGACGGACGGTAGAAGTTGCGCGCAGCGATCTGCTGACCTTCCTCCGAATAGAGATACTGGAGATAGGCCTCCGCAACCTTGCGCGTTCCCTTGGCGTCGACATTGGCGTCGACTACCGCAACCGGCGGCTCGGCCAGGATCGACTGCGGCGGGATCACGGTCTCGAACTGGTCGGCGCCGAATTCCTTGCCGACCAGGAACGCCTCGTTCTCCCAAGCAAGCAGCACGTCGCCAAGCTGGCGCTGCGCGAAGGTCGTCGTCGAGCCGCGCGCACCGGTGTCCAGCACCGGCACATGCCGGTAGAGTTCACCCACATATTCCTTCACCTTGGCCTCGTCGCCGCCATATTCCTTGTTGGCCCAGGCCCAGGCCGCCAGATAATTCCAGCGGGCGCCGCCTGAAGTCTTCGGGTTGGGCGTGATGACCTCGACGCCGTCCTTGACCAGGTCGCCCCAGTCCTTGATGCCCTTCGGATTGCCCTTGCGCACCAGAAAGACGATGGTCGATGTGTAAGGCGAGGAGTTGTGCTCGAACTTGCCGCGCCAGTCGGCACTGATCTTGCCGCCGTTCTTGACGATGGCGTTGATGTCGCTTTCCAGCGCCAGCGTGACGACGTCGGCATCAAGGCCGTCGATCACCGCGCGGGCCTGCTTGCCGGAACCGCCATGCGAGGTCTGGATGGTGACGGTCTCGCCGGTCTCCTTCTGCCAGTGGGCCGCGAAGGCGGCGTTGTATTCCTTGTAGAGCTCGCGCGTCGGATCGTACGAGACGTTGAGGAGAGTGGTGTCCGCGAAGGCGAAGCCGAGCCCACCGAACTGGACCGAACCCGCGATAAGCGCCGACAGAAGAATGGATCTGCGATTGAGGGTCATGTGGTGCCTCCGTTTCGATAACGAACTTACTCTATCTGTTGGGTAGAGATTAGGGGCGTAGCAAAATCCCCAAACTTGGAATTCGTTCCGCATTTTTCACGCTGCCGGCGGGCGGATGCGGAAATTTTTTTCCCCAAACCAATCCTATCTGCTCCGACGGCCGCTTCGCCGGCGGCCCTCTAACATGCCGTTTCGAGGGTTGTAGCGACGGTGCAAAGCTTGGCCGCATATGTCCTCGCCGGTCCTGACGCGGAGTCCCGCCTTTGAGGCTGCGACATTTGCGCGAGCGGGAAAGCGTCGCTGTCCTCTCCTTCGCCCATGGCGTTCACGCATCTGGACATATCGTCGGTTGACGAAGGGGTTGTCCATCCCATTGGCCGTCTCTGGCTTCCGCAATGCCGAGGAATGGATTCCCGACACTCTCCGCTCCCTGCGGTCGCTCACGAGGTCGAGAATGACGACATCGTTGATATTCCTGGCCAATCGCCAACGTTGGAGACTGGCGGAAGGGCTCTATCGCTGTCGTCATTCCCGACCTCGTGAGTGAGCGAAGCGAACGGAGCGTGTCGGGAATCCATGCCTCGGAGGTGGTGATATCAAAGCCGGTGAAGAATATTCGACTATCAGTGCCTCGATAACTAAGCCGATCCCGGCACTCGCGGCGCACGCACCCAGAGTGGTTCCCTTAAATCAAACCGAACCGGACCTAGCGACGGGTCCTGCCCGCTGCAACTCTGCTTCCTGGACAGCCGGCGCTTCGAGCAGCCCGAAACCTATGAGAGACCCGCCGCATGAGCGTCAGGATCGGCATCAATCCCATCACCTGGACGAATGACGACGTGCCGGAACTCGGCGGCGACACGCCGCTGGAAACCTGTCTTTCGGAAACCGCGCAGGCCGGCTACCGCGGCACCGAGCTGGGCGGAAAATTCCCGCGCCAGGCGGAGACGCTCGGACCTATACTGGCTGCCCATGGCCTCGAACTGGTGTCCGGCTGGTATGACGGGCGTATCCTCGATCGCACGGTCGAGGAGGAATTCGAGGCGATCCGGCCGCATCTGACGCTCCTGCGCGACCTCGGCGCAAAACTGGTCGTTTACGCCGATACGTCGCGCGGCCGGCATGACGGCATTTTCGCGCCGATCTCGCAGCGTCCAAAACTCGCCGACGACGAATGGCCAGCCTATGGCCGGAAAGTCACGGCGCTGGCCGAACGCATGGCGGATTTCGGCGTCGGCATGGCCTTCCATCATCACATGGGCACCATCGTCGAGACCGACGCCGAGATCGGCAAATTCATGGGCGCGACCGGCGAGGCGGTCGGCCTCCTGTTCGACACGGGGCATTGCCTGTTTTCCGGCGGTGACCCGGCGTCGCTTCTAAGACGGCATATCGACCGCGTCGTGCATTTCCACTGCAAGGACGTGCGCCGGCCGGTGCTGGAAAAGGCGCGGCGCGACGACATGAGTTTCATGGGCGCGGTGATGGAAGGCATTTTTACCGTGCCCGGCGACGGTTTTGTGGATTTCCTGTCGCTGCTGAAACCACTGGCCGAGCGCGGCTATGACGGCTGGTTCGTGGTCGAGGCCGAACAGGACCCGGCAAAGGCGCATCCGCTGACCTATGCGACGATGGGCTACCGCTCGCTGGCGGCGACGGCGCGGGCGGCCGGCTTCGACGTGATCGAGCGGGCGGCGGCATGATACGTCGTCGCGGACGAACGCGGGTGAGACCGGGAAGCGCCGATGCGTGATTTCTTCCGGCCGGGCCGGTCGTCCGCCACAGGGCTGACTGCGGCCGTCGCATCCTCGCATGCGCTGGCGAGTGGTGCTGCGCTGCGGGTGCTGACCGAGGGCGGCAACGCGGTCGACGCCGCCGTGACGGCGACTTTCGTGCTTTCGGTGGTCGAGCCGCAGTCGACCGGCATCGGCGGCGACTGTTTCGCGCTGTATTTTCCGGCCGGTGCCGATCGCCCGGTGGGTTTTAACGGCAGCGGCAGGACGCCGGCTGGGTTGGATCCGGCTCGCGCACGAGCCGAGGGCGGCGCGCCGCTGGCGGAGACCAGCGTGCACTCTGTGACCATCCCCGGCATGGTCGACGGGATGGCGCAACTGCTTAGCCGATATGGGACATGGCCGCTGGAACAGGTGATTGAGCCGGCGATCGGCTATGCCGAGCGCGGCTTTCCTGTCCACCCGCGCGTCGCCGAGGAATGGGCGTTCGCCGCCGGCAAGCTGGCGCGCACGCCGGGCGCGCGCAACGTCCTGCTGCGCAACTACGAAGCGCCCGCCGTCGGCGATGTCATACGGTTTCCGCAACTGGCCGCGACCTTGCGCCGGATTGCCGGCGGTGGCCGCGATGCGTTCTACCGGGGTGAGGTCGCGGAAACGATGGCGCGCTTCCTCGCCGATAATGGCGGTTTCCATTCGGCGACGGATTTCGCGGCGCATCGCGGCGCCTGGGTGGAGCCGATCTCCACGACCTACAATGGCCACGACGTCTGGCAGATACCGCCCAACGGACAGGGCGCGACGGCGCTGCTGATGCTCAACTTGCTCGAGGCATTTGGCGGCGATGCCGGCGAGTTCGACGGTTTTGAGCGCCATCGCAAGCTGGCCGACGCGGCGCGGGTCGCCTTTCGCGAGCGCAACCGGCTGGTCGCCGATCCGGAGTTCGGGCCGGTGGCGCTCGAAGTCTTCCTCGACAAGAGCGAGGCGGGATGGCTGGCCGCCGAGGCGCGGACCGCGCGCGCCGACGAGGCGAAGGCTCCGAGGGCGCGCGGCGACACCGCCTATGTCTCGGTCGTCGACAAGGACCGCAATGCGATCTCGCTGATCAGTTCGCTGTTCGAGGGGTTCGGCTCCGGCTTGCGTGACCCGGATACCGGCGTTATCTTCCACAATCGCGGCTCCGGCTTTTCCGCCCTCGCCGACCATCCAAACGCGCTGGCGCCGAACAAGCGGCCGCTGCACACCATCATCCCCGGCATGGTCTCGCAAAACGGCCGGCCGGTGCTGGCCTTCGGCGTCACCGGCGGGCAATACCAGCCGATCGGCCATGCGCAGATGATCACCGGGCTCGTCGACCACGGGCTCGACATCCAGGACGTTATCGACCGGCCCCGCAGTTTTCTGGTCGATGGCAGACTGCAACTGGAGCCAGCCCTGCTTGTGCAGCAGGAGGCGCTTGCCGCGGCGGGATATGACGTCGCACCCGCCATGCGCGCCGTCGGCGGCGCGCATGGCGTCTGGATCGACTGGGACACCGGCGTTCTGTCCGGCGGGTCGGACCCGCGCAAGGACGGGATCGCGCTGGCGCTATGACGGGAGGGGTTTTCTAAGATGACCGCCGCGCCGCTCCTGTCCGTCGAGGGCCTTTCGGTTCGCTTCGACCTGGACGGCGAGGGTGTCGACGTGGTTCGCGGCATCGACTTTTCCATCCGCCCCGGCAAGACGCTCTGCCTCGTCGGCGAATCCGGCTGCGGCAAGAGCATCACGGCGATGGCGCTGCTCGGGCTGCTGCCGCGCAACGCCCGCGTCGCCTCCGGCGCGGTGCGCTTCGACGGGCAGGACCTCGCCACGATCGGCGAACGGCGGCTGCGAAAAATCCGTGGCCGCAGGATCGGCATGATCTTCCAGGAGCCGATGAGTTCGCTCAATCCGACGATGACGGCGGGAGAGCAGATCGCAGAGGTGCTGCGCATCCATCTCGGCATGAACCGGCGACAGGCGAAGAGCCGCACTGTGGAGTTGCTTTTGCGGTTCCGCCCCCCGCGTTCTGCCCAGCGCGCCGACGACTATCCCTTCATGTTCTCGGGCGGCATGCGGCAGCGGGTGATGATCGCGCTGGCCTTGGCCTGCTCGCCGGCGCTGCTCATCGCCGACGAGCCGACCACCGCGCTGGACGTGACGGTGCAGGCCGAAATCCTCGACCTGCTCGCCGACCTGCAGGCCGAGACCGGCACTGCGATGCTGATGATCACCCACGATCTCGGCGTCGTGGCGGAGATCGCCGACGAGGTCGCCGTCATGTATGCCGGCAGGATCGTCGAGAACGGCGCGGTCGGCGACGTGTTCGAGGTGCCGGAGCATCCCTACACGATCGGCCTGCTCGGCGCGCTTCCGTCACCTGAGAAGCGCGGCCGGCTGACGCCGATCCTCGGCCGCGTCCCCTCCCCCGCCGACCCTATGCCGGGATGCCGGTTCTCGCCGCGCTGCCCGTTCTCGGTCGAGCGCTGCGAGGCCGAGGAGCCGCTTCTGGCGACATTGCCGGGCGGCCAGGCCGTCGCCTGCTGGCGCGCGCCGCTGGAGGCGCTGGCATGAGCGCGCCGGTGCTGGAGGCCATCAGACTGGGAAAAGTCTTCGGCGCGCGAAAACGCTGGCTCACTTCGCGCGGCCCAGGGTTCGCCGCGGTCAGCGACGTCAGCTTCAGCGTGGCGCGCGGCGAGACGCTGGGCATCGTCGGCGAATCCGGCTCGGGCAAGTCGACGACGGCACGCATGCTGCTCAGGCTGGTCGAGCCGACATCCGGCGCGCTGAAGCTCGACGGCGAAGACCTGCTCGGGCTCGACGCTGAGACGCTGCGCAAACGGCGGTGCGGCATCCAGATGGTGTTCCAGGACCCGTTCTCGTCGCTCAACCCGCGCCTCACCGTCGGCGCGCAGATCGGCGAGCCGCTGCTCGTCCACGGCCTCGCCACGGGAAGCGCCATCGGCGAGCGCGTCGCCGGCCTGCTCGCGACCGTCGGCCTCGATCCATCACGCGCAAAAGCCTATCCGCACGAATTTTCCGGCGGCCAGCGCCAGCGCATCGCAATCGCCCGCGCGCTCGCCGCCGAGCCGCAACTGATCGTCGCCGACGAGGCGGTATCGGCCCTCGACGTGTCGGTGCGCGCCCAGATCCTCAACCTGCTCGACGACCTGAAACGCTCGTCCGATCTCGCCATGGTGTTCATCTCGCACGACCTCGGCGTGGTGCGCCATCTCGTCGACCGGATCGCTGTGATGTATCGCGGCCGGATCGTCGAGATCGGCCCGACGGACGCGATCTTTTCCGCGCCGCGCCACCCCTACACGGCGGCGCTGCTGTCGGCGATGCCGGTCGCCCGCGTCGGCGCGCGGCGGGCGAGAGCGGCAGCCGCCGCGCCAGACAGAGCGGAAGACAACTCTGCCGGCTGCCCCTATGTCTCGCGCTGTCCGCTGGCCTTCGACCAATGCCGCCGCGAATTGCCACCACTGGAGGCAAAGGCCGCAAGTCATCTCAGCGCCTGCTACCGCGCCGGAGAGGTGCTGCCACCAGCCGTCGGCGAGGCGCCGCTGTCCAGCGCCGCAGCCTACCGGCTGATGCGCCTACAGAACCGGTTCGTTGCGCGCGCGCTGGAAACGGCGGAGGCGCAGATATGATCGCCCGGCTGGCGAGCATCGCGGTCACGCTGCTGCTGCTCAGCGTCATCGTGTTCTCGCTGCAGCAATTGCTGCCGGGCGACCCGGCCGTGGTGCTGGCCGGCGAAGACAAGTCGCCCGAGACCATCGCCGCCATCCGGGCGCTTTACGGGCTCGACCGTCCCTTGCCGATCCAGTACCTGACCTGGCTCGGCAATCTGCTGCATGGCGATTTCGGCGTGTCGATGCGGCTCAATCGCAGCGTCGCCCAACTGCTGGCCGAAAAACTGCCGGTCACCATCCAGCTCGCCACCATGGCGTTGGTCGTCGGCATCGTCGTCGGCGTGCCCGCCGGCATTCTCGCCGCCGTCTATGTCGACACGGCGGTTGATGGCGCCACCAGCGTGCTCAGCGTCATCGGCATGTCGATCCCGAACTTCTGGCTCGGCATCCTGTTCATCATGGTGTTTTCGGTGCAGCTCGGCTGGCTGCCGGCCTCGGGCTACGTCTCGCCCTTCGAGGATCTTTGGGGGAACCTGCGCGCGATGATCATGCCGGCGATCGTGCTCGGCAGCCATGTCGCCACCGTGCTGATGCGCCATACCCGCAGCGCCATGATCGAGGTGCTCAACGCCGACTACATTCGCACGGCGCGCGCCAAGGGCGTCGGCTCGCTCAGCATCATCCTGCGGCATGCGCTGCGCAATGCGCTGGTGCCCGTCGTCACGCTCGGCGCGCTGGAGTTCGGCCAGTTGCTCGGCGGCTCGGTGCTGACCGAATTCGTCTTCACAGTGCCCGGCATCGGCAAGCTGATCGTCGATTCCGTCTTCAACCGCGACTATGCGGTGGTGCAGGCGGTCGTGCTGTGCTCGGGGGCGCTCTATATCGCGCTCAACCTGCTCGCCGATCTCGCCCAGCGTTTCCTCGACCCGCGCGTCGCGAGGGAAGCGCCATGAGCGCCGCGGCCCCCTCCTTGACCCGGCGCAGGCGGCGCTTCGCCCGCTACAACCTGTCCGCCCGCATCGGCGGCGGCATCGTGCTTGCCTTCGTGCTGGTGGCGGTCACGGCTCCCATGATCTCGCCCTACGATCCGCTGGCCAGCGACTGGATGGGCGTGCTGCAGCCGCCGTCGCTGGCGCATCCGATGGGCACCGACGATCTGGGGCGGGACGTGCTGTCGCGCGCCATCTGGGGCGCGCAGACCTCGCTGATCGCCGGCGTCGCCTCGGTGATGATCGCGCTCGCCATCGGCGTGCCGCTCGGCATTGCGGCCGGCTACTTCCGCGGCTGGATCGACGTGGTGGTGACGCGGCTGGCCGACACGCTGCTCGCCTGCCCGCAGGTGATGCTCGCCATCGCACTCGCCATGTTCCTCGGCGGCAGCCTGCTCAACGCCTCGATCGCCATCGGCATCTCGACGGTGCCGGTGTTCGTGCGGCTGGCGCGCGCCAAGACCATCGAGCAGACGGCCGCCGTCTACATCGAGGCGGCTATCTCGGTCGGCAATCCGGTGCGGCGGCTGCTGTTTGTCCATCTCCTGCCCAACATCGTGCCGCCGCTGATCGTGCAGGCCGCGCTCGCCACCGCCGTCGCCATCATCGCCGAGGCCGGGCTTTCCTTCCTCGGCCTCGGCCGCGAATTGCCGGCCCCGTCCTGGGGCTCGATGCTGACGGTCGGCAAGGACTACATCGCCACCGCGCCGTGGCTATCGATCTGGCCTGGCCTCTGCATCTGCCTCGCCGTCATCGGCTTCAACCTTCTCGGCGACGGCCTGCGCCGCGCCCTCGATCCACGCAGTTGATGCGCCCCTGCGGCAGGGTGCATCCGATCAGAAGCCGCTGGAACGACGAAATGGGAGACGGAAAGCCATGATGAGAACTCTTAAACTGGGGCTTGCGGGGGCGCTCGCCCTTTTCGCCACCGGCGCGCTGGCGCAGGAGAAGGCGCTGCGCATCGGCCTGATCGAGGATGTCGACACGCTCGACCCGACGCAGGGCGGCACGCTCGGCGGCCGGCAGGTGTTTTCCGCGCTCTGTGACAAGCTGTTCGACCTCGACGAAAAGGCCGGCGTGATCGGCCGGCTGGCGACCAGCCACGAAGTGTCGGCGGACGGGCTTACCATCACGCTGAAACTGCGCGACGGCGTGAAATTCCATGACGGCACGCCGTTCGACGCCGAGGCGGTGAAGTTCAACATCGAGCGCGCGCTGACGCTTGAGCAATCGAAGCGCAAGGGCGACGTGCGCGCCGTCGACACGATCGAGGTGGTCGATCCGCTGACGGTCAAGCTGCACCTCAAGCAGCCCTTCACGCCGCTGTTGGCGCAGCTCGCCGACCGCGCCGGCATGATGATGTCGCCGACCGCCATCAAGGCCGCCGCCGATGCCGCCGCCTTCGGCAGCGCCCCCGTCTGCTCCGGTCCGTACAAGCTGGTCGAGCGGGTGGTGCAGGACCGCATCGTGCTGGAAAAATTTCCGGACTACTGGAACAAGGATGCGTTCCATTTCGACGAGGTGACCTACCTGCCGGTACCGGACGCGACGGTGCGGCTCAACAATCTGCTCGCCGGCCAGCTCGACCTGATCGAGCAGGTCTCGACCGCCGACCTCGAGCGCGTGAAGGCCGATCCGCGCTTCACCGTCAGTTCCATCGACGGACTCGGCTTCTTCTACCTGCTGTTCAATCTCGCCAATGGCGAAGGCGCCAAGAACAGTTTTGCCGAGAATGCCAAACTCCGGCAGGCGATCGACGCGGCGATCGACCGCAACGTGATCAACCAGGTGGCGTTCGGCGGCAACTTCACCCCCGGCAACCAGCCCGTCTCGCCGTCGTCGCCCTATTACGACAAGTCGATGCCGGTGCCGGCGCGCGACCTGGACAAGGCGAAGGCGCTGGTCGCGGAATCCGGCGTGGCCGACCCGACGCTGGAAGTCACGGTCAACAACAACCCGACCTTCCTGCGCGTCGGCCAGGTGATCCAGTCGATGGCGGCGGAGGCCGGCATCAAGATCGTCATCAAGCCGATCGAGGCGAGCACCGCCGGCGCGGCGGTGGCGGCCGGCGAGTTCCAGTCGCATCTTTCGTTCTGGAGCGGCCGCGCCGACCCGGACGGCAACATCTACAACTATCTCGGCTGCAAGGGCTCGTCGAACGTCGGCAAATACTGCAACCAGAAGGTCGACGACATCCTGACGGCGGCGGCGAAGGAAGCCGATCCCGCCAAGCGCGCCGCGCTGTATGCGGAGGCCAACAAACTGTGGATGCCGGAAGCCCCGCTGCTGGTCATCTACCATTCAAAACCGTTCTTCGCGGCGAAGAAGGAAGTGACGGGTTTTAAGCCGATCCCCGACGGCCTGATGCGGCTGGAAGGCGTGTCGATGGAGTAGCGCCCGACAACATCGGCCGATGACGCTACCTCTCGCCCGGCTGTAGCCCCGCCGGGCGCGACGGCGCGAGCGAACTCAAGCCTTGCCGCGCGCCGCGAGCGCCTCGGCGCGGTCGGCGTGGATCTGGAACAGTTTGGCAAAGCCGCTGATCTTGAACACCTCGTCGACCGGCTTGCTCATGCCGGCGAGCGATAGCGGCAGGCCGGTGGCCTTGCTGCGCCGCGCGGCAAGCAGCAGCACGCGCAGGCCGGCGCTGGAGATGTAGCTCAGCTCAGCGAAATCGACCAGAACGGGCTGGCCGGCGTCGAAGAGCGGCAGCAGGGCGTCCTCGACTTCGCGCGCCGAATTGCTGTCGACACGGCCGACCGGCGACAGCACGGTTGTCCCCTCGATCGTCTCCTTGCGGATGTCCATCATAGTCTCCTGTCATGCGCCACGCTCAGCGCGTGGTGAATTTCGTCAATGTCAGCCGGTTGTGCCCGTCGACGCGGTCGTAACGAACCTCGTCCATCATCGCCCGCACGATATGGATGCCGAGCCCGCCGATCGGCCGGTCGTCGAGATCCAGATCGAGATCGGGGTCTCCGGCCTGCGTCGGATCGAAAGCGACGGCATCGTCGCGGACGGTGACGGTCGCGCGGTCACCCAGAACCTCGATGACGATGCCGATGGAATGCGGGCCGCCATCCTCATAGCCATAGCTGATCGTGTTGGTCAGAAGCTCGTCGAGCGACAGGTTGATGGCGTGAGCGATCTCCTCGCCCAGGCCGTGCCCGGCGCAAAAATCCTCGATGACGGGCGCGATGCGGCCGATCTCGGCAAGATCGTTGGCGATGGTGAGGTTGAGCGCGGGCAGGCGGGACATCCTTGGCGTTCTATCGCTCGGCGTCGGCGGGCAGAATTCGATACAGCGCTTCGCTGCCGAAATGTTTTGGCAGTTTCACGCGGCCAACATACTCCACCCGGTAAGGCCGTCGATAGGCCGCCCCCGTCAATCTCGCCTCATGCTGAAGAGAGTCCATCTCGGCCCACAGCAGGGCCACGAAATGCTGCGAGGCATAGGCTTCGCCGGGTGCTGCTACCGTTTCGATGCGCGCCGCCCGGTTGACGTGGTGGCCGTAAACCATGCTGCGCCCGGTCAGCGGATGCAGGCCGACATAGACCGGGCCGGCATGCAGCGCGACGCGGAAGCGCGGCCGACTCGCCAGTCCGAAGGGTTCAGGGTCGGTTGCAGCGATGGTTTCGACCAGAGCCAGCGCATAGTCGGCGAGATCCAGCGCGGTCTCGGCCGCCGCATGCACGGCATCGCCCCAGGTGTTGATGAGGATCGGCGGCTTCGCCCGCTGCTCCACGACCTGCTGCACCTCGGCCAGAAAATCCCAGAGCAGCGGCACCTGCTCGTCGCTGAACGAGGTGTAGGTCGCCATGTCGGCAAAGAGGATCGCCCGCACCACAAGCGGGCTGAGCCCGATCGCAAGCGCGTTGACGCCGCCGGAAAGGTCTCCGGTAGTGCCGTTGTCGCCGCCGCCGGTGCGTTGGCGCAGATCGTCGAGGTCGATCAGCGACAGATGCTCGAGTTCCGGCCACTGGTCCATGAAATCCGCCGGGCTGCCGGGATCGGCGGGCGCCTCCGGGCTCCAGACGGCGAGCAGCCTGGCGTGGCCGCCGAGGCGCTCCGCATGGATGCGCGCCATGCCCTGAAGAACCTGGTTGTTGAAGCGCAGCAGCGTGTCGTCGCCGATCAGCCGCTCCTCGCAGCTTATCTCGACCTCCGTGGCGGAAGCGACGAGGCTGCGGAACCGCGCCATCCACTCCTCGCCCGCCGGGGCGACATACTGCTCGGCGAAATCGTCGCGCGGACAGGGCAGGAAGATATGCAGTTCGCCGCCGCGCGCCAAAAGTTCCTCGCCGAAGATGATGTCGGCGCCCGCCGATGCCGATGCATAGCCGATGGCGACCTCATGGCGCGCCAACTCGTCGCGAATCTCCTCCCGCAAAGCGGCCATTGCCTCCGGCCCCATCGTGCCGGCCGAAGCGGCATCGAGCCGCTGTCCGGCGCAGAGCATGATTGCGGCTTCGGATGTCAACCCATCTTCCTCCTGCCCGCCTTCCGGCAATGCTTTCCTCCTAACCTTGCACGATCGAACTTGCGGATAAATGAACGGCATGATCGGGCGGTCCATTTGCGCAAGAACGGCGCGCCATGGCCGCCATCATAAATAGTTTAAGGATTATTTTCCTAGGACTATTTACATCTCTCCGATCCGGAGCGATAATCCTCGCAGCCTGTGCTGGAAAGAGGTGGCGGCGGTGGAGGATTGGAATGCGGCGATCGAGCGGAATCTGGTGGCGCTGAAGCGCGTGCTGGCGCCGCTCTTCGCGATGATGGGCGGCGGAAAAACCCTGCCCCGCCATCTCCATCGCTTCGTGCTCGGCCTGCTGCTGCCGGCCGAATCCGCCGCCCGGCGGCTGGTCATCGCGGCGGCGCGCGGCATGGTGGCGGAAGTGCCGCCGCTTCAGCCGTGCGAGCCTAGGCCGGAGTCCATTGAGTTGTGGCTGCGCCGTCTCGGCATCGCCCTCACCCCGCCGCATGCCGATTTCCAGTGCGCCGAAGCGGCGCTGAAAACCGCAGCGTTCGGGGCCGCACGTCCGCGCGTGCTTTCCCTGCCGCTGTTCGATCCGCTCGAACGTCCGTTCGGCGGCCTGCACCGCTACGCACCCGCCGATGCGGCCCCGCGCATCCCGTCGCTCGATTTCGACGCGCGACTGCTGCCACAACCGCCGCCGCCGTCGCCGGACGATCCGCTCAGCACGGCACGGCTGATGTTGCGGCTGGATGCGCTGACCAGGGCGCTGGACGACCTGCCGGCCCAGGCAAGACGGTTTGCCCGTTGGAAAGCGAGGCGCGACGAGGCGCTTGCGCGGAGCGAGCAAGAGGGCGTGGACGTGCAAGACAAAGGCCCGGACGCCACGGTCGCACAAGCCGGGCAAGGTGGCGGCGCGGGCGCGCGAGGCAAGGCGGCTTGTGGCACGATCCGGTCCTGCCGGATATCGCCGCTGAAAACCCGCCGGCCGCCGGGCTGGTGGCGAAACCCCGTTCATGAGGTGCACGCGGCGTTGAACGCCGTGCACGAGCTTGCCCTTTCGGCGCCAAAGGCGCCGGACACGTCCTAGACGGCTGCCCCCGGACGCCAAAAAACCAGGGATCGACGGCCGGCGCGGATTTTTCCGCGGTCTGGCGGCGAGAAGTGCTGTCTGCAACAATCCAGGGACAGTTTTCCTGCTTTCAAGGAAGCGCCGAAGCCTTTCAAGGGCTTGCGCAAACGAACAAGGAATCGCTTCCCGGATTTCACCGCGCCCAGAAAGCCGGCGTGAACATCACCAGCACCGCCAGGATTTCGAGGCGGCCGAGCAGCATCAGGAAGGAAAGAATCCATTTCGACGTATCGGGCAGTGACGAGAAATTGCCGACCGGCCCGATGATCGGCCCGAGCCCCGGCCCGACATTGGTCAGCGCCGTCAGCGCGCCGGTGGTGGCGGTGATGAAATCGAGCCCGGTGGCGCCGAGCAGGATCGCGCCGATCGCCCAGATGGCGAAGAACGAGGCGATGAACAGCATCACCGTGTGCTGCATTTCCGACGGCACCGTGCGGTCGCCGTAGCGGACGGGCAGCACAGTGTGCGGATAGATCAGCCGGCGCAGGCCATTGGCGAGCAGTTCGAACAGAATCAGGAACCGGTAGGCTTTTATGCCGCCCGTGGTCGATCCGGAGCAGCCGCCGAGGAAGGTGGCGACGAAAATGCAGGCCACTGCAAATGGTCCCCACAGCGTATAGTCGTCGCTGGCGAAGCCGGCGGTGCTGATGATCGACATGAAGTTGAAGGTGGAGTGGGTGATGGCGTCGCCGAACGGCATGTCGAGTTTTACCCGCAGGTAGATGGCGACGGCGACGGAAAAGACGATGCAGTATCCGGCGAAGACGCGGATCTGCGGATCGCGCAACGCGTCGAGCCGGCCACGCACGGCGAACAGGATCATGATCGAGAAGGGCAGGCTGCCAATGAACATGAAGATGCTGCCGGTCCACAGGATGATCGGCATGTCCGCATAGCGCAGGAACGAGGTGTCGTGGGTGGAGAATCCGCCCGTCGCCACCGTCGACATGGCGTGGTTGATCGAATTGAACGTGTCCATGCCGCCGGCGGCGTAGCCGATGGTGCAGGCCACCCCCAGCGCCCCGTAGATGCCGATCAGGCTGATGGTAAAGGTCTGGAACCGCTCGAACGGCCGGTCCTCGATGTCGGAGGATTCGATCTTGAAATAGCTGACGCCGCCGATGTTGAGGAAGGGCAGCAGGAACAGGCCGAGCACGATGACGCCGAGGCCGCCCATGAAGCAAAGCAGCGAGCGCCACAGAAGAAGGCCGGGGGGCGCCCGGTCGAGGCCGTTGATGACGGTGCCGCCGGTGGTGGTGATGCCGGAGACGGCTTCGAAGAAAGCGTCGGTCGGGCTGAGCTCTATCGACGACAGCATCAGCGGTACGGCGCCGGCCACCGCCATGGTGAACCACAGCAAATTGACCAGCAGGAAGCCGAAGCGCGTGGTCACCGTCGGCGGGCGGCCCTGGGTCGCCAGCGCCACGGCCAGCGCGAAACCGCCGACGAACAGCGCCGAGAAGGCGAAGGCCTTCCAGTCCGGATTGCCATAATAGAGGTCGGTGAGCGCCGGCAGCAGCATCGCCACCGACAGGTAGATCGCGAAGACCGCCGCGACATGCACCGCGGCGCGGACTGCCGATCTGTTCACGATATGCCGACCTTGCCACTTCTCATGCGACGGACGGCATCCATGCCCTGTCCATGCACGATAATGGCCGCGCATCGCGAAAGAAACAACAGCACGCGGTGGCACTCCCATGAAATCGGCGCGCCGGCCGCCGCCACGTGCGCAAGCGTCGACGGTCTGGTGCGGGTATCCGGCCGCAAAGTGGTCCGCAAAAAAAGCCGCGAAATGGTTCTGTTTCGAGGACTGGCTGCCGCCTAGCCTCCCCATCGCGCGTCCTGCGTAAAGGCACGCTTGAGAACAATGACAGGGGAAATCCGATGCATATCCAGAACTGGAAAGTCGATGATTTCACGGTGCGGCAGGGGCCGGCCGCGCATGCCGCCTACGTGATCGGCGCGGCATGGACGCGCATCGCGCGGGCCAAGACCGGCGTGGCGGCGGCCGTCACGCTAGCGGCGGCAGTGCTGGCGTTTGGAGGCGAGGCCAAGGCGCAGGACGACATCTCGATCTATTTCGTCGGCTGCGCCGCGCCGACCGGTTTCCACGGCTATCTGGCGCGCGGCGCGGAAGAGGCCGGCAAGAACCTCGGCGTCAAGGTCACCTACATCTATCCCGACCAGCTTACCATACCGAACCAGGTGCAGAAGATCGAGGAAGCCATCGCCGCGCAGGCCAAGGGCATCGCGGTCTGCGCCTTCACCGAGGATTCCTCCTATGCCGATGTCGCCGCCCGCGCCAAGGAAGCCGGCATCGCCTTCGGCAGCGCGGCCGCCCCGCCGTCCGGCGCGCAGGTGCGCGATCCCAACGACCTCTTCCTGTTCCGCACCGGCTCCGACGAGGCAGCCGCGGGAAAACTGACCGCCCAGCGGCTGCTCGCCATGGGCGTCAAGGGCCGCGTCGTCGTCGCCAACCAGCAGCCCGGCGATGCAAGCTGCCAGTTGCGCGCCACGTCGCAAATCGACGCCCTCAAGGCTGCGGGCGTCGAGGCCGACTTCCTCGAACTGACGATGGATCCCGGCCAGCAATCCGAGGCGATCTTCAACTATCTGCGCCTGCATCCGGATACCGCCGCCGCGACCAGCACCTGCGACGTCATCGACGGCTTCCTGTCGGCCAAGGCCGACAGCGGCCGCACCGACCTGATCCTCACCGGCTACGACATCGTCGCCCAGTCGCTGGAGGCCATCAAGGACGGGCGGCAGTCCTTCACCATCGACCAGCAGCAGTTCTGGCGCGGCTACATGCCCGTGCTGCTGTTGACCCACTATCTGAAATACGGTCTGATCCAGGGCAATTATTTCCTCACGGGTCCGACCATCGTCGACAAGGACAATGTCGAGCGGGTGGCCGCGCTGGTGAAGGAAGGCTACCGCTAGGCACGTCTCGTGGCGGGAGGGCAAAAACCCTCCCGTTCCCCTCCGCCGCAGTCACGCATCAGGGGCAGGCATGAACGAGCAATCGGCACAGAACGCATCAGGCGGTCCGCCCCGGCGCATCGTGTTTGGCGAGGCGATCCGCCGCTTCATGCTGCGGCCCGAGGCCACCTCGATCGCCGCCGTCATCATCCTCTTCGCCGTCTTCACGGCGCTCAGCCCGCAGCTCTTCCCGACCAAACTCACCTATATCAGCATCATGGCCGTGGCCGCCGAGCTCGGCATCGTCAGCATCGGCATCACGCTGCTGATGATCGGCGGGCATTTCGACCTTTCGGCCGGCGCGGTGCTCGGGCTGACCTCCTATGTCTGCGTCGTGCTGATGCGCGACTACGGTTTTCCTCCGGTCGCGGCCTCGCTCGTCGCGGTCGCCATCGGCGCGCTGCTTGGTGCCGTCAACGGCTACATGGTCGTGCGTTTCCGCATCCATTCCTTCGTGGTGACGCTCGGCACCATGCTGATCTGGCGTGGCATCCTGATCGCCCTGACCGGCGGTTTTCCGATGACGGTCAGCATCCCGCCTGCCTTCAAGGACGCCATGGCCGGGCCGCTGCTCGGCGGTTTTCGCATGTCGATGTTCTGGTTCCTGCTGATCGGGCTGCTGGGCACGATCCTGCTGAACCGCACAAAACTCGGCAACTGGATCCAGGCGCGCGGCCAGAACGAGCAGGCAGCACGCAATCTCGGCGTGCCGGTCGACCGCGTCACGATCATCCTGTTCATGCTGGCGTCGGCGCTTGCAGCGGTTGCCGGCATCATCCAGGTCGCGCGCTTCTCCTCGGTCGACGCGTTGCGTGGCGAGGGTATGGAACTGCAAGCCGTCGCCGTGACGGTCATCGGCGGCACGCTGCTTGCCGGCGGCTATGGTTCGGTGGTCGGCACGGTGCTCGGCGCCATCACCTTCGGCATGATCCAGGTCGGGCTGGTGCTGGCCGGCGCACCGGGCCATTTCTTCCGGACGCTGACCGGGGTCATCGTCGTCGGTGCGGTCGTGCTGAACACCTCCGTTGCCCGCCGCATGGCGAAATCGAAGCCGCTGGGCGGGTTTCGGCGCAGCAGCGCGGAAGCCGACGCCGCCATCTCGAAAGCCGGGTCAGACAAGGGCGGCCGCTACCAGGACGACGACCCGCTCACCTCGCGCGCCGCCGGCAAGGAGGCCTCGTCATGAACGGGTCGGGAGAGGGTGCGCCGGCCAATGGCGGCAGGCTGCCGGCCGGCAGCGGCTCGCACGACATGGGTGTGGCCGGCCGCGTCATAGAGCCAGTGCCGGCCGGCGCGGTGCCGGTGCTTGAGGCCGTCAGCATCTCCAAGGGATTTGGCGCGACGACGGCGCTGGTCGACGTATCTCTGAAAGCCTATTCCGGGCGCATCCTGGCGCTGCTCGGCGACAATGGAGCCGGCAAATCGACGCTGATAAAAATCCTGTCCGGCGTGTTTCCGCCGGATCGCGGCGAGATGCGCTTCAAGGGCGAGCCGGTCGTCTTCAACAATCCCGCCGACGCGCGCGAGCGCGGCATCGCCACCGTCTTCCAGGATCTCGCCGTCTGCGAACTCCTGTCGGTGACGCGCAATGTCGTGCTCGGCCGCGAGCCGCAGAAGGGATTTGGACCATTCAAGTTCCTCGACCTGAAGCGCGCCGAGGAAATGGCGCGCTCAGCGCTGCACGGGCTCGGCGTGCGCTGGGAGCGCGGGCTGGACGAGCGGGGCGCCAACATCTCCGGCGGCGAAAAGCAGTCGCTGGCGATTGCGCGGGCCATGTTCTTCGGCTCCTCCGTGCTGATCCTCGACGAGCCGACCTCGGCGCTTGCGGTGCGCCAGGCCGGCCGCGTGCTCGACCATATCGTCAAGGCGCGCGAACAGGGGCAGGCGGCGATCCTGATCACCCACAATTTCCGCCACGCGCTGTCGGTCGCCGACGACCTGACCGTGCTGGCGCAAGGCCGCGTCGCCGGGCATTTCCGGCGCGACGAAATCGAGCTTGATGCGTTGACCGATCTGGTCGCGCGCGTGGGTTGATCCGAAAACAGGAGCGGGACATGGCACAGAAGGGCAAGAAGCGGGTCGTCATCCACGAGGACGATGTCGGCATGAGCCATGGTGCAAACATGGCTTTCGTCGAACTGTCGAAGCTCGGAACCTGCAGTTCCGGTTCGGTCATGGCGCCATGCCCGTGGTTCCCCGAAGCGGCCGAGCTTGCCGGCAAAGACACCTCGCTCGACCTGGGCGTCCACCTGACGCTGACCAGCGAACAAAAACCCTATCGCTGGCGCCCGCTGACCGCGCCGCCGAAGTCGGCTGGGATGACCGACGAGCTTGGCTATTTCTGGCCGGACGTGCCGCGCGCCCGCAAGGCGCACCCGGAAGCGGTGGAGGCGGAACTGCGCGCCCAGATCGATGCGGCGAAGGCGGCCGGCATCGACATCACCCATTTCGACGCGCACATGGGCACGGCGCAGATGCCGGAATTCACGGCGATCACGCGAAAACTCGGGCAGGAATACAAGGTGCCCGTGCTGTTCGTAAAGGACCTGTCCGGCTACAATCCGGCGAGCTACGCTGGCCCCCTCGACACCGCCCCATACGATGCCGAGATCGCCAAGGCACGGGCAGCCAACGAGCCGGTCTTCGACATCGTTCTGGAAACGCCCTGGGCCAGAAAAACCGACGCCGAGACAGCCTATCGCGCGATGTTCGCCAGCATCCCGGACGGCATGACCTTCCTGTCGCTGCATTTCAACACGCCGGGCGATTTCGAGACGATCAATCCCCCGGACGCCCATCTGCGCACCGAGGAGTACGCGGTGTTCAAGACGGGGCGCATCAAGGAATGGATCGCCGAGTTCGGCATCGAGGTGATCGGCATGCGCGAACTGCGCGACCTATTGCGGGCGCGGGAATAATCGGTACGCCTATCTATCGCTGCCCCAAAAAATGCCGCGTCAGGCCGACCAGCAGCGTCATGTCGCGCGCGGCGTGCTCGGGCCGGTTAACAACCGGCACGCCCTCGGTGATGGCCGCATGGAACGCGCGCAGTTCCTCAACGAATGCCTCTTCATAGTTTGCACGCAGCTCCTTGTACGAGGCCTTGTGACCGTCCGAGGTCTTGATGGTCAGCCGGGTCGGCTGGTGGTTGAGGTAGGGCGACGGGAATTCCAGCTCCAGGATCGCGTCGTCGAAATAGAGCGAGATGCGTTCCCTGTAGTCGGCGAGCGACGGCACGGCGAGATGCATCATCGTCCACAGCGCCTGGCCGTCCAGCAAGCGTACGGTACCCTGGCCGCCGCCGC
Organism: Mesorhizobium sp. IMUNJ 23232; assembly: GCF_044326205.1. Classification (NCBI taxonomy): domain Bacteria; kingdom Pseudomonadati; phylum Pseudomonadota; class Alphaproteobacteria; order Hyphomicrobiales; family Phyllobacteriaceae; genus Mesorhizobium; species Mesorhizobium sp. IMUNJ 23232. Next base: position 40,298 of record NZ_JBIRCY010000028.1, on the reverse strand, counting down.
CATTCGCGAAAATCTGCGCGCCGACGACCTCGCCGTCGGGCACGCCGAGCGCGTCGAGAATGCCGTGCACGGCGTTGACGTCATGCACCAGCGACGAACTGTAGGCGGCGGTGAAGCCCCGGAAGGCAAGGTCGGTCAGCGGCATGCCTATGGCGCGCTCGGCCTGCGCCTTGCGTTTCGCCGCCGTCGCCGCGATGAGGTCCTGCGGCACGTCGGTCCCGAACCGCGTGCGAAAATGATGGATGAACGGCCAGGAATCCGGGTCGTTCACCTCGACCGACACGTAGCGCAGCGTCTTCGCCGTTCCGGGCAGCGATTGCAGCGCCAGCCGGTAGTTGGGGTCGAAGCGTTTCATGTAGCCGACCTGCACCACCTTGCCGGCCTTGTCCCGCGCCGCGATGATCTCGGCGATCTCCTGAGGCGAATAGCACAGCGGCTTTTCGCAGAAGACATTCAGGCCACGTTCCAGCGCAGCCAGCACCTGCTCGTGATGCAGCGGGTCGGGCGAGCCTATCACGACGGCGTCGAGCGGCTGGTCGAGCAGCGCGCCGGGCGATTCGAAACCGGGGATACCAAAAGTCTCGGTGACGAAGTCGCGCGCGGTCTTCGAGGGATCGGCGACGCCCTTGACCTCGAACAGCGTGTTCAGCGCCAGCAGGTTGGGAATATGTTCGACCTGGCAGATGGTTCCGGCGCCGATCACGCCCACGCTCAGTCTGGTCATGTGAGGAACTCTGGGTTGTTGCACATTAATCGCATGAAGGATGCACCTTCGCACCCCCCTCTGTCCTGCCGGACATCTCCCCCCGCAAGGGGGGAGATTGGCTGTCATACTGACCCTCGCCAATCGTCAGTATTGCAGGAGAAGCAGTGCGACTGACGCTGCCAATCTCCCCCCTTGCGGGGGAGATGTCCGGCAGGACAGAGGGGGGTGTGAAGGGGCGCCGCGATATCCATCCGTTACGCCGCCGCTCTGTTTCCGATTGACGCCAGCAGCCGCTCGATCTCAGCCTCGACCGCCTTCAGATCCTCGCCGCCGGACATGATCGAGATCACCTCGTCGCGGGTGATGGCGGATTTGGCGTAGGTGCCGCGATTGCGGCCGCGATTGAGCAGCGTGAACGTGTCCCCGACCGGATAGGCGTGGTGGATGTTGTGGCTGATGAAGATCACCGCCAAGCCGCGCATGCGCGCCTCCACGATCAGTTTCAGCACCATCGCCGCCTGGTGCACGCCGAGCGCCGAGGTCGGCTCGTCGAGGATCAGCACCTTTGCGCCGAAATGCACGGCGCGCGCGATCGCCACCGACTGCCGCTCGCCGCCCGACAACGTGCCGACAGCCTGGGTCGGGTCGCGTATGTCGATTCCGATGTCGGCCATCGCTTGCTTGGCCGTGCGGTTGGCGAGTTCCTTGTCGATACGCGAGAAGGGAAGGCGGCTTTTCGTCGGTTCGCGGCCGAGGAAGAAATTCCGTGTGATCGACATCAGCGAAATCATGCCGAGGTCCTGGAACACGGTCGCCACGCCGTAGCTCTGCGCGTCGCGCGGGTTGCGGAACGCCACGGGGCGGCCTTCGACCAAGATCTCGCCGCTGCTCGGGCGGTGCACGCCGGACAGAACCTTGATCAGCGTCGACTTTCCCGCGCCATTGTCGCCGAGCAGGCAATGCACCTCGCCGGGAAACACCTTTATGTCGATGTCCTGCAGCGCCTTGACCGAGCCGAAATTGACGCTGACGCCGCGCAGTTCCATCGCCGGAACGCTCATTTGCCGCCTCCGCGCCCCAGCGCCTTGATCCGGATGTAGTTGTTCACCAGCACGGCGATCAGGATGACGATGCCGAGGAACACCTTGAACCAGTCGGTGTCGATGCCGGTGTAGAAGATGCCCATCTGCACCAGCCCGAAGATCAATGCACCGAACAGCACGCCATAGACCGTACCGTAGCCGCCGGTGAGCAGGACGCCACCGATGACGGCGGCGATGATCGCCTCGAACTCCTTCAGCAGGCCGCGCGTCGTGTCCGCCGAGCCGGCCTCCATCACCTGGATGGTGGCGAGCAGCGTGGCGGCGCAGGCGGTGTAGACGAACAGGCTGATCTTCACGCGGCCGACCGGCACGCCGACATTGCGCGCCACGTCAGCGTCGCCGCCGGTGGCGAAAATCCAGTTGCCGTATTTGGTCTGGGTGAGCACGTAGCCGGCGAGCGCCGTCAGCACCAGCCACCAGACGATCGACATCGGGACGCCGGTGACGAAGGGCGCGCCGTCGCTGCGCGCGGCAATCCAGCCCTGATCGGCCATCCATCGGAAGAAGCCGGTGAAGATGTGGCCGTTGAAGAGCGCCGCCGTTGCAGGGTCCGGCACCTCGTCGAGGATATAGGGGATCTGGGTGCGCCCGGTGACGGCGCGGGTGATGCCGATCGACAGGCCGCGCAGGATGAACAGCGAGGCCAGCGTGACGATGAAGGACGGCAGTTTTGTCTTCACCACGATCAGGCCGTTGAGATAGCCGGTGAGGATCGCGGCGGCGAAGGCGAGCCCGATGCCGCCCCAAAGCGGGAAATGCAGTTCGCGCACGGCGAGCCCGATGACCACACCGGCGAAGCCGATCATCGAGCCGACGGAAAGATCGAACTCGCCGGCGATGATCAGCAGCGCCGCGGCGGTGGCGATGATGCCGAGTTCCGCCGACAGCGTCAGGAAGGTCATCGACCCTTGCAGCGAATAGAGGTTCGCGGCACCCGGCAGCAGCGCGAAGATGATCATGGTGGCCAGCAGGCCCGCCGCCGCGCCAGCCTCGGGGCGTCGTATCAGTTGCGTGAAGCGCCCGGTCGCGGCAAGCCGTTCGTCCGGCCCGCCGGCGCTCTTGCGGCGCATGCCGAAGCGGTCGGCGCTTTCGCCCGATGGTGCCTGCTGTTCCACGGCGGTCATTAGGCGCTCCAAATGCCGGTTGTGCAATCGGTGGGTCAGCTCTCTTCTCCCCGTTTGCGGGGAGAAGAGGCCGGCAGGCAGATGAGGGGCAGAGCAGGCTTGCGCAAGCTTGGCGCTGCCCCTCATCCGGCCCTTCGGGGCACCTTCTCCCCGCAAGCGGGGAGAAGGGAAGAACTCACCGAATCCCCTGCTTGGCCAGCACCAGGATCGCCTTCGCCTTCTCCGGCGTGTCGATGAACAACGGGCCGGTGTAGGAGTTGTTGATCGGCCAGAAGCCATGCGTCGCCTGTTCAACCAGATAGATCACCGGCAGGTAGCCCATCAGGTATTGCTGAGCGTCCATGCCGAAACCCATCTCGCCGGCGACGATCGAGTCCAGCACTTCCGGGCTGATGTCGAAGGTGTAGAGCTTGATCTTGCCGAACAGTTCCTTCTCGCGGAACATCGGGATCAGCGGGTTGGCGGCGGTGGCGCCGAGCGCGAACACGGCCTGCACGTCCGGATGGGCCGAGAGATAAGCCTCGGTGCGGCGCTGCACGTCGGCCGGATCGGGCGTCACGGCGACGACTTCCGTGCCGCCGCCGGACGGCTTCAGCCCGTCATTCAGGCCCTGGCAGCGCTCGTCGAGACTGACATTGCCGACCTCGTGGTTGATGCAGACGACTTTCAGAATGCCGTCCTTGGCCAGCCGCTCCCCGGCCTTCTTGCCGGAATCATATTCCGACACGGTGCCGACATAGAGCGTGGTGCCCATCTCGGCGCCGGTCTTCTCGCCGGAATCCAGCACCACCACCGGAATGTTGGCGGCGAGTGCCGACTGGATCGACTTGCGCATGGCGTCAGCGTCGGCGATCGACACGGCGATGCCGTCCGGCTTGGTGGCGATCGCCGCCTCCATCATGCGCGCCTGCTCCACCACGTCGAACACCTGCGGCGCATGGTATTCCACGTTCGCCCCGGTCAGCTTGGCGGCGTCGTCCACGCCACGTTTCACCACCGACCAATACGGGTCAGAAGCGGAACCGTGCACCACGAAGGCGATATGCACGTCCTTCGGATCCTTCAGTCCATCGGCATGGGCGAGCCCAACCATCATACCGGCTGTCATCAACGCGCCGAGCGCCAGTTTCATTACGGATTTCATTTTCTATCTCCCATTTCTGCGGCCAATTTCCCTTGTCCGTCCGCCGCGACGCCTGTCGGCTATCCCGGCGCTGTCGCGACGGCGGCCTCTTGCGGGCCCTGTGCCATCGTGAAGTCTTTTTCAGCCCGCCCCTTGGGCCGTCATGCAAGACCACTCCGCCATCCGCCGCTGATCGAGGTCTGGCGAAGAGCTTCGTCTGGTTCGCGCGCTTCGGCAACCGGGCGCAACTCCTGGCGCAACGGCCTCATGCTGATGATGTCGATATCCGGTGCCAAACGCCAGTCGCGGAAGGCGCTCCCCCCGACATAGGCCGCCGTCCCCGTGCAAGACGTTCCTGTGCCGCGGCCAGCCGTCCGTCATAGGTGAGATTCCGAGGTTGGAGCGCGGCAAAACACGATAGCGACCGCCATCCCGCCATTGTCGTCCTGTCGCGACATGAAGCCCTTACACTCCCCGAACTGGATGCGATGGAACGACGGAACGGTGGGTTCCGACAGAGCCACTTTTGTGGATTCTGATGGATACGATTTTTGTCTTGGCGGTTGCGGACAGGCGTGGCGATCCGGTGCGAAGGAAATCCGGCGGGGCTGTTCTCTGATAACGCGGCGATTGTCAGTGGTTTCGTCCGATAGCGGCGGATTGGTTCTTTCAAAAACCCTTTGCAATGGCGCATCACTCCAACCAATCAAAAGACTTTTGGAGAGACGCATGTACATTGCGGGCGAGGAAGAGATCGAGGCGATCGCCAAGGTCATCCGTTCGGGCAAGCTTTTCCGCTACCGCGACGACAGCGAATGCGAACGTTTCGAGAAGCGCTACGCAAAACATCTCGGCGTCAGCGAGTTCGCGCTCGGCGTCAGCGGCACCTATGGTATCGCCGCCGGACTTGTCGGCCTGGGCATCGGCCCCGGCGACGAGGTGCTGGTGCCGGCGCACACCTACATGGCGACCGCGACCGCGGTTCTGGCGGTCGGCGCGATCCCGGTCATCGTCGACATAGACGAGACGATCACCATCAGCCCAGACGCCATCCGCGACGCGATCGGCCCGCATACGAAGGCGATCATTCCCGTCCATATGTGGGGCGCGGCCTGCAACATGGACGCCATCATGGACATCGCGGAGGAACATGGCCTGCTGGTGCTCGAGGACGTCTGCCAGGGTATTGGCGGTTCCTACGAGGGCCGCAAGCTCGGTTCGATCGGCCATGCCGGCGCCTTCAGCTTCAATTTCTTCAAGAACATGAGCGGTGGCGAGGGCGGCGGCATCGCCACCAGCGACCCGAAGGTGGCCGAGCGGGCCCGCTGCTACATCGACCCCTGCCATTTCTATTGGCAGGGCCGAAGCGACGACACAAAACCCTTCGCCGGCGTCGGCGCGCGCGCCTCGGAACTGCTCGGCGCCATGCTCAACGTGCAGCTCGACCGGCTCGACGGCATGATCCGCTCCATGCGGGCGGAGAAGAAGAGAATCCTCGCCGGCACAAAACACCTCGACAATCTCGGCCTGCGCGCCAGCCCGATGAACAGCGCCGACCACGATTGCGCGACGCAAGTGATGTACACGCTGCCCAGCGAGGCGGCGGCGCAGGCTTTCGTCAAGGCGACGCCGGCCGTCATCGCCGGCAAGACCGGCCGCCACACCTTCACACAATGGGACCAGGTGCTGATGCACGAGGGCGCGCACCATCCGGCGCTCAATCCCTACAAGCTGCCGCAGAACAAGGGGCTGCGGACGACTTATACGGAGGGCATGTGCAAGGATTCGCTGGAAATCCTCAATCGCACCGTGATGGTGGCGACCAGCCCGCTCCACACCGACGAGGAGATCGAGGATACCATCCACAACATCGACCAGGCCGCGCGCGTCGCGCTGGAGGATCTGTCGCTGGACCAGGTCGACCTGCGCAAGACCGCGCCGGTCGATTTGCAGAAATTCGACAGCGCGGGGTGAGGCGCCCGCTTATCGCTTCTCCAGCCGCATGAATGCGGCGCGCAACGCCAGAACCGCCCGGAGAATTTGCCGGTCGTCCATGGCGGCGTAACCCAGCAGCAGCCCGTGCTCGGGCTCGGTCGAATGGTAGTTGATCGAGATGCCCTGCACATCCAGCCCCTCGCGCAGCGCTGCCGCCACCACGTCGCTGTCCCTGAACGGCCGCTTGAAACTGGCGAGCAACTGCATGCCGGAATCGTTTTCGCGCACCGATATCCAGTCGCCCAGATGCTCCTCGCAGAGTTTCACAAAATTCGCCTGGCGGCGCGCGTAGAGCCGGCGCATGCGCTTCAGATGTGTGGCGAAATAGCCTTGCTTGATGAAGTCGGCGACGGTGGCTTGCAGGATCAGCGGCGCGAACTGGCCGGTGATGGAGACGGCGCGGTCGAAGGATTCCGATAGCTCGCGCGGCACGATCAGGTAGCCGATGCGCAGTGCCGGGATCAGCGTCTTGCCGAAGCTGCCGATATAGACGACGCGGTCGGTGTGATCGAGGCCGCGCAGCGCCGGCACCGGCCGGCCCCGGAACCGGTATTCCCCGTCATAATCGTCCTCGACGATCCAGGCGCCACTGCGCTCGGCGATGTCGAGCAGTTGCAGCCTTTCCTCGATGCGCATGATCGTGCCGAACGGCCACTGGCAGGACGGCGTAACATAGACCAGGCGCGGGCGCGGCAGGTCGGGGTCGGAAAGGTTCCAGCCGCGCCGGTCGACCTTTAGCGGCGCAAGCTGCGCCCCGGCGGCGAGGAAGGCGCTCTTTGCGCCGAGATAACCGGGCTCCTCCATCCAGACGTGGTCGCCCTCGTCGGTCAGCACCCGCGAGACGAGGTCGAGCGCGGCCTGCGCGCCGGTGACGACGATCACCTGGTCGGCGGTGCAGCTTATGCCGCGCGACAGGCTGATGTTGCTAGCGATGGTCTGGCGCAGTTCAGGATGGCCGGCGAAGGAGAGATAGCCCAGCAGCGCCTCGTCCCGGCTGCGCGAATTGCGCACCAAGAGGCTGCTCCAGATCGAGAAGGGAAAGGACTCGGTCTCCGGCACGCCGGGATGAAAATTGATGACGCCGGCGTTGCGCGGCGGCTGCGGCCCGTTGACGATGGTCTGGCCGCGCCGCGACAGGCGGCGCGAATTGCATTGCAGCTTGCTCGGCGCGGCCGCGTTGCGGTTCTGCTGGATTGGCGCCACCCATGTGCCGGAGCCGCCGCGCGCCTCGATGAAGCCTTCCGACAGCAGCTGGTCATAGGCGGCGATCACCGTGTTGCGCCCGACCTTCAGATCCTCGGCCAGCGAGCGCGTCGAGGGCAGCAGTGTCTGCGCCTGGATCTGCCCTTCGAGGATGTAGCGGCGCAGCGCGCTGTATATCTGCCGGTGCATCGGCTCGTCCGACTGGCGGTCGACCGACATGATGTCGAGCGACAGGCGCATGTGGTCGGCCATAGCTCACCCCGCGGCGAGACGCGCCGCCCTCATGATCTTTTCCTCGTTGAGCTGCCGCATCGTGTCGATCACCAGCCGGCAGGTGTCGCGATGCACCGATTTGCCGCCCTTCAGCGCGCGATGCACCGTACCGGCGCCGAGGCCCGACTTGTCGGCGATCTCCTTGATCGTGCAGAGGCGCTCCGCGCCGAGTGCCGTTTCGAATGCCATGTTTCAAATCCCTGTGAAACCAGATCGGTCCTTTTTGCCGACGCAATCATGCGGCGAACCGCCAAATGTCCGCGTCGCCGTACGTCCGGAAAATTCCTTCCAGCAACCGGTACAGATCGCCGGTTCGCTAAGAGAATAACATCTGCGTAAGCGCTTGTAAGAGCCGTTTTCATTCTCGATCATCAAACTTGTAAAAGCTCTGATAGCTACTCAAATAACTGAATTCTCATTACCTTTTAGCGAATTGACTCCGATATTCAGATCGCGATACGGTGGTCGTGGCCGTGTCAGGCAAACTCACCGATCTGCAAGCGATTGCGCAACGGTGATGCCTGCCTCAGCCGGCGAATTCGGGAGGAAACCATGCGTGCAGCAATCGTCGGCACCGGAGGCATTGCGCGCGTCCACAGGCGCGTGATCCGCGAACTCGGCGGCGAGGTGGTCGGCGTCTGCGGCCGTTCGCTCGCCTCGGCGCAATCCTTCGGCGCGGGCGCGGCCTACGACAATCTGGCAGCCATGCTGCGCGCGGAGAAGCCGGACGTGCTGCATGTCTGCACGCCCAACCACCTGCATGCCGAGCAGGTCCAGGCCGGTTTTGCCGCCGGTGCGCATGTGGTCTGCGAAAAGCCGATGGCGACCTCGTCCGACGAGGCCCGCCACATGATCGACGCCGCCGGCAAGGCCGGTCGGGTCGGCGGCATCACCTACAATTATCGCGGCTATCCGCTGGTGGCGCATCTCAAGCAGCGCGTCGCGGCCGGCGATTTCGGCGCGCTGCGTCGGGTCGGCGGCTGCTATCTTTCGGACGACGGCTACGATCCGCGGAAATACATGTGGCATTTCACACCGGGCAGCGTCGGCCCCGGCTACGCGCTGATGGACATCGGCGTCCACTGGCTCGACCTCGTCGAGCACGTCACCGGCCAGCGCATCCGCGAACTCTCGGCGATGCTGTCTACGCACCAGAAGAAGCGCGTCTGGCGCGGTGGCGAGGGCCAGGGGCCGCGGCCGCCAGGCGCGTCTGACCCCGATGGCGGCGTGCCGGTGGAGGTCGATGTCGAGGATCAGGCTGACCTGTTGATCCGGCTGGACTGCGGCGCGGCGGGTGCTGCGACGATCAGTTGCGTCTCCGTCGGCCACCCCAACACCATCGTGCTCTCGGTGGATGGGTCGGAAAAGGGATTTCACTGGAACCAGCAGGAGCCGAACGTCTTTCGCGAGCGCTCCACTGAAGGAGAGCTGGTACGCCAACGCTCTCCCGGCCTGATGGAGCCCGGCTCGGCGTGGATGACGACGCTGCCCGGCGGCCATGCCGAAGGTTATCTCGACGCCTTCCGCAATGTCGTTTCGCAGATCTGGGCCGGAATGCGCGGCGAGAGATCCGGCTTCCCGACTTTCGCCGACGGGCTGCGGGGCATCGAACTGATCGAGGCAGCGGTGCGCAGCGCGCGGGAGCGGCGGAGCGTGGACGTTTCATGAGAACTCGGTGCCGGCCGAAACCGGCGCGCCGGTTCCGATCGCCTTATCCGGCCACCTTGGCTTTTGCCGCTTTCGTTGCCCCCTCACCTGGCTGCCCGTCAATCGTCGAGATAAATTCTCCGCGTGCCCGCGCCGATCTGCGTCAGCAGCACGTTCGGGGCGCAGTCGAGCTTTTCGGCGAGCGGCTCGACCGGCTGGTCGCGGTCGAGAAAGATCGCCCGTTCCGTGGCCAGATCGACACAAGCCGGCACATCGGTCAGGTCGATCATCGTCATGTTCATGGCGATGCCGCCGACCAGCGGCACCGATGTTCCGGCAAAGCGCACCCTGCCGATCTCGGCAAAACGCTGCGGCAGGCCATTGGCGTAGCCGATGCCGATCGTGGCTATCCGTGACGGGCGCTTCAGTTCTGTGGTGCCGCGATAACCGAGATGCCTTCCGGCCGGGAATTCCGCCACGCGGATCACCGGGGCGCTGAGTTCGTAGCAAGGCACAAGCCCGTCCTGCCAGACGGCGGAGGTCTGCACGCCGTAGAGCGCGCTGCCGACGCGCGCCATGTCGAAATGCCACTCGTCGGCCATGAACACGCCCGACGAGGCGGCGAGGCTGATCGGCGCATGCGGCAGGGCCGACACCCAGTCGCGCAGCCTGCGGCGCTGCTCGGCGTTTTCCGGGTCGCCTGGAAGGTTGTAGGCGGCGAGATGCGACACCCACAGTTTTATGTCGAGACGGTCCAGTATGTCCGGTTGGCCGGCGAGAAACGCCAGTTCCTCCTCGCAGAGACCCAGCCGGCCAAGTCCCGTATCGACCTGGACGGCGACCGGAATCCTGCGCCCGCCCAGCATGGCGTGCCGGGCGCAATGCTCCAACTCGGCCAGAGTGGCGATTGCCGGCATGGCGCCCAGCGCCTCGAAGTCGCGTATGTGGGCATTGCCCAGCCCCATCAGCGTATAGGCCGTCGCCTCGGGGGCGTTCAGCCTGACCCGCGCCGCCTCCTCCAGATCGTTGACCCAGAAATCCCGGCAGCCTGCCTTGGCCAGCGTGCGCACGACCGGCTCCAAGCCAACGCCATAGGCGTCGGACTTGACCACGGCGGACAGCACCTGCCCGTGGTAGCGGCGGCGCATTTCCCGGTAGTTGGAGCGCACCGCCCCAAGGTCGATGCGCAATGACGGTGCATTCTCGGGCGACGTGGCGTTCACCTTTGCTGGAGTTGGAAGCGAAAAGACCTTGTTCATGCCGCCGCCCGGTACCACAGGTCGCGGCCGCCATCGGCGCGCTTGCGCCAGCGCGCGCCTACACAGCCGGCGGCAATCAGCGAGCGCTGGCGCTCGATATCCTCGACGCCGCACCAGACACCGTCCGCATCTCGCGGCTCGGCCGCGGCCAGATCGCGATAGAGAATATAGCGCAGGTGGCCGCCATATTTTTCCACGATGGCGCGCACGGCAAAACCAGCTTCGACCAGATTCGGCCAACTGCGGAAATTGCCGGGCGCCGAGGTGGCGTAGAGATGGCCGACACCGATGCGGCGCGCATCCTCGACGCGCAGATGGATCAGATCGTCATGGATGCCGCCGCCCCAGGCTTGCGGCAGCACCGCCGCTCCGGCGAGCTTCGCCAACCGGTCGGCGGGCGACAGCCCGAGCAACGGGCGGGCGTCCTCCGACGGAGGCAGTTCGAGCTGCAAGACACCGTAAGCGACCAAGGCGTCGCCCCGCATGACGCCCATGATGCGCCCGCCGCCCGACAGGATACGTGCGAAGAAATCGCGCGATTCCGGCTTGATCAGCTCCGGCCGGCCCACGGCGCCGGTGGCGGCCAGATGCAGGGCGTAGACCGCATCGAGGTCCGATACCGAGAGGCTGACATGACGCGCGCTTGTGTCCGGCGCTTCTTTCATCTCGATCATTCGGCGGCCCCCCGGCCCCGGATGCGGTTCACGACCGGTCGATATTTCGGTTCCGAAAGGCCTGAGATGGATTTCGGAACGTGAAGAGCGACAGACCTAGCCCGTAAGGACTTCCGCATAGTTCAGCATGTCGATCGGCGGATACAGATCGAGTTTTTTTGCCACAGGCATGTTAATAATCAGCGAAAAGCGTTTCAGCGTTTCGATCGGGATCTCGCCGACCGGCGTTTCCTTCTTGAGGATCTTCACCGCCTTCGAGGCGGCGAGTTGGCCGACCGAATAATAGCGGCTGATCAACGCCACCAGCGCCCCGCCCTGACGGATCGCCAGTTCCGCCGCGCCGAATGTCGGCAGGCTCTGGGCCATCGCCGCCGGAGTGACGCGGTCATACTGCGTGCCGAGAAACGTGTCGGGCAGCAGATAGAGCCAATTGGCGCCCTCCTGCTTGATCTCCGCGACCAGCTCCTCGATGCCGTCGGCCACCGGGCGTCCGTCGGCGCCGGCGCGGAACTGCCGTTCGATCAGACCGAAATTCATCGTCTGCTGCAGGCCCTGCAATTCCTTGACGATCGACACGGAGTTCTGCTCGGTCGCCGTATAAAGCACGCCGAGCTTTGTGATCGGCCGATAGGATTGCATGGCCCTGAGCTGCGTCTCCGTCGGCACGACATGCACCGCACCAGTCAAATTGCGGTTCGGCACCATGCGATCGGCCACCAGCCCGGCCGCTATCGGCGACGCGACCAGCGCGAAGACGATGGGGATATCGGTGATGAATTTCGCCTTGTCGGGCGCGTCGTAGCGGCCTGCGATGCCGAGCGTAACCGGCGTGCCCCAGGTGTAGACGAGGTCCGGCTTGAGCGCGCGTATCTCCTCGACGAAGCCCGGCAGCTTCGTCACGCCGCGTTCAGCGTCGCGCTCGATGAATTCGGCGGCGATGCCGTTGCTGGCCAGATAGTCGTCGAAACCGTCCTCCACCTCGGTGCGGCCGCGATAGGTAACGCGGTAGATCCGGTACGGCTTCGCCTGCCCGCCGGACTGGGCGCCAGCGATACCGGGCGAAAGCATGCCGGCGACGCCGCCCGCTGCCATCCCAAGAAACGCGCGTCGTTGGATCATGGTCGGCTCCCGGTCACAGGCAGTTCGAGCTTGGGCTGGCGTCGCGATCCCAGCACCGCGAAAAACAGCAGCGCGCACAGCGCCATGCCACCGCCGATGATCATCACCGTCGTCGAGAACCCGTATATGCCGAGCAGCACGCCGCCGACCAGCGGCCCAAGCGCGTTGCCGGTGCGCTCCACCAGCCGGAATATGCCGTAGACCGAATTCTCGCTGACATCGCCAGGCAGCGCCCGCCCCATCTCGCCGACCAGCCCGGACAGCGGCGCGATGCTGATCGCCTGGCCCAGTCCGAGGCCGAGCAGCATCAAGGCGATCGGCAGGATTTGTGTACCGCCGAGATACACCACGAAGGCGCTGACGCCCGCCACCAGCCCGCCCAGCGCCACGAATTGCGCGCGCATGCTCCAGCGGTCGGCCAGCGAGGCAAAGAACGGCACCAGGACGACCATGGCGATCGGGTAGATCATCAGCATCCGGCCGGTCGTCGCCTGCGTGGCGCCAATGGCTTCCATCTGCAGCGGAACGAGGAAGAAGCAGAACGAGACGAGGATGATTTTTGCCGGCATGGCGCACAGAAACAGCAGCCCGGCCAGCGGCGGCGAGGAGATGATCGGCCCAAAATCGCGCCAGCGGATCGCCGGCCCCTGCGACAGGCGCGACGCCGTCGCCGGCATGCAGAACCAGGCGAGCACGAGGCTGCACAAGGCGAACAGGCCGGCGATGATGAAGGTGCCGGGAATGCCGATGCGGTCGGCCATGATGCCGCCGATCGGCGGGCCGCAGAGGCCGGCGACAAGGATGGCGCTGATAAACATCGCCATGCCGCTCGACCGCTGGCGGATGTCAGTGGAATCGATGACAAAACCTTGCGCGCTGACGAAGACCAGGGCGAAACCCAGGCCCGATATCGCCCGGGCCACGGTCAATCCGATGAGGTCGCCGACGAAGGCCGAGGCGCAGTAGCCGATCAGGCCGAACAGCGCGCCCGCCATCAGGCAGTTGCGGCGGCCGATGCGCTCGGTGAGGTTGCCGAGCAGCGGCTGCGACAGCGCCACGACGATCAGGAACGTCATCATCGGCAGGCTGATGACGAATTCGGGAGACAGGCCGGCGATCGGCGTCGCCAGCGAGCGGATATAGACCGGCAGGAACGGCCGGGTGAGTTCCTCGGCCAGCATGAACACGAACAGCGGCGCACGCATCGCGATGACCTGCGCGGGCGCCGTGATGACGCCCTCGCCCAGGCCGAAACGGCCGCGCATCATGTCCAGCGCCTGCTGCGATATCTGGTCGCCGCGCTCCACCACATTGTTGCGCAGCGAGGTGTAGGTCGAGTGCAATTGCCCCAGGCGGTCGTCGAGCGAGCGGGCAAAGCTGCCGAACTCGCTGCCGGCATCGACCGGCGGATGCAGCCTGAGATCGCCCTTGCGGATCGTCTTCAGCCTTCTCTCGACGCCTTCGATCGCCCCATAGAGCCCGGCGCCGAAACCGACATAGACCAGTTCCAGCGCCACCACCGCGGTCACGAACATGACGATGACGAGGTCGATCCACAGTGTCGAGACGACCTGCCGTGCATAGGCCGGATCGAGGCCGACGACGAGGGTTTCCTGGCCGCCGCCCTGCACGGCGATCGGCACGCTGACGCTCTGAGCCGGATCGTCCGTGGCAGCCGCTGCCGCGGCGTCGCCGGTCACCGCCTGGTAGAGCGTTGCGCCGCCGGCGTCGCGAAGCGCGATGTAGGATAGGTCAGGATTGCCGGCGAGGATGCGCTGCAGATAGGCGTCGAGGCCCTGGAGCCGGTCAAGCGGGACGCCGACCTCGAGTGCCCGGCCGATCAGCGAAGCCGTCGAGCCGGCGACGGTCGCCGCCTTGCGCTCGAGTTCCGGCTGGAGGATCGACTGGGCGCGCTGCGCGGTCTGGAACGACAGGAACACCAGCGCGACGATAAGCACCGCAAGAACGGTGACGGAAAGGCGGACGCGCAGGCTGTTCATGCGTGCGATTCCGGCTGAAGGCGCTGCATTTCCCGCGTGGCGCGGCCGATCGGATCGTCATCCGACGCGCCGAGCGCCGATTGCCGGGCGCGGCGATGCAGATTGGTGAGAAGCAGCAGGCAAATCAGGCTCCCGGCGGCAACGGCGGCGAGCCCCGCCGGCACCGCGCCGTTGAGGATGTCGAAGCGCAGCCGGTCGATCTCGGCGTCGATCGCCGCGCGGTCCAGCCGCACGATGACGCTGCCCACCGCCGCCCCGATATCGTTGGCGATATGCTCCTCCTGGCGGAAGGCGCCTGCGTCGTTTGCCGCCGCGTCGTTGGTGCCGACGCGCTTGGCGTCGCTGCTGAAGACCACCGTGCCGTCGTCGGCGGCGACGTCGATCGACAGCGTCAGCGGATCCGTCGCTTTTTGCCGCGCCAGCAGCCCCGGCAGGGTCGCCTGCTCGGTCAGCCTGATTCCCAGCGTCGACGCGGTGGAGATGTCGTTGCCGATGCCGTCGGCCGTCATCGCCATGCGCGATCGGATGAGGTCGAGATAGGCCGAGCGCACCCCGCTGAAATTCATGTAGGCTGCCAGGAACATGGCGAAGCCGATGATCACGGCGAATACCGGTACTGTGCGCAGCGCTAGCCGTATCATGTGGGAATCACTGGAGTTCGCCCGCCCCATTGGAGCACCGCGAGATTAGCAGAATATTATTATAATCAATAGGTTTTGTCGGATGACAGCGAGGGACGGCTCGAATACCGTTGCCACACCCTATTCCGACTCATACAAACCCGCCCATGGCCCCCGGTACGAGGATCATTCTGGCTATCCTTGGCGTCACGAGCGCGGGCCTTGCCCTGTGCGCGGCGCTGGTTTTCGGCAGCCTCGACCGGCTCAGCCTGCGCACGGCGGAATCCAATGTCGACTTCCTGCTCACACAATTGCGCGACACGATCGAGGCCAATGTCGGCCTTGGCCTGCCGCTGGCGGATGTCCGTGTCGTCCAGGATCTGATCGAACGGGCCAAGGCCACCGACCCGCAGGTGCTGGCGGTCGAAGTGTTTTCACCCGACGGCCTGTCGCTGTTCAACACCGACCGCGGCAGCATCGGCGAGGCCATCTCCGCGTCCTGGCAGAACGCCGTCCGATACCGCGTCGTGAACGAACGCTGGCGGGTCGAGGAGTTCGGCAACATCGTTGTCGGCCAGGTCATCCGCAACGATTTCAACGAAGCGGTCGGGTATCTGGCGATCACCGTTTCCGGCGAAGCCCGCAGCAAGCTTGCCGAAAGAGTGCTCACCGGGCTTGCGAAGCGTGCGGCGGTGATCGTGCCGCTCGCGCTGCTGGCGGTGCTGGTCGTGTCGATGATCGTCTTCAACCTCACCGGACGTCCGCTGAAGCGGCTGGCGGAGCGCCTGGCTTCCGCCGCGCCTCCGGCGGCCGACGGCGCCGCGCCAGCGCTTCTCCTCTCGGGAGTGGAAGGGGTGCGGCTGTCGGTAGACCGCGCCGTGCAGGATTTCGAGCGCACCACCGCCGAGGTGCTGAAGGTCGATGAAAGCGACGACCGCAATGCAGCCTGAACGCGCCAGCGCCTGGGTTCCGGCGGCGATCGTGGGTGCAGTCGTGGTGATCGCGGTGGGGCTGGCGGCGTGGCTGTTCCTCGACGCAGGCCTGCGGCATGCAACTCCCCCGCTGGAGCAGGCAAGCCGGACCGGCGCGGCGGCGGTCGGCCAGGCGGTCGCCGGGCAGTTCTCGCATGCGCTGAACCTCGGCATTCCGTTCGACAAGCTGCCGGGCGTCGATCCCTATCTCAAGCGGATCGCTGACAACTCGCCCCAGGTAGATGGTCTGGCGATCATCGACAGTGCAGGCAAGACGCTTTTCACCACTGGGGGCGATATTGCAGGCGAGAGTTTTCCGATCTCCGGCAATGGCGTACAGGCGACTCTGATGGTCGAGATGGAGTCGCCATTGATCGACCAGGCGGTGCTGCAGGTACGGGTGGCGCTGGCTATCGCCGCCCTGCTTGCCGGTGCGGTAACGGGCGGCCTGGTCGCCTGTTTCGTCGCGTTCCATCTCAGGCCTGCGCAAGGCAGGCTGCTCGACGATATGGAGCGCGTTGCGAAGGGTGATTTCAGCGCTCACTTCGTGGGCGAGGATCGCGGCCCGCTGTTTTCGGCGTCGCGTGCGCTTTCCCGCAACATCGAACGTGTCAAGGCCGCGCGGCGCGGCATGGTCGAGGCCGTCGCGACCATCCGCGCCATCGATTTCGACGGCAGCCTTGGGCGCCGCGTCGACGCGATCCTCAAGCCGATCGACAGCCGCTATGCCTTCGCCGATGCCGGCGAGGACCGGGACGGTTTTGCCGAAGTCGCGTCGCGGAGCGGTGTCTGGCGCGTCGCGCTCATGCTCGGCCTCTACGCCGCGGCCTTCCCCTACGTGGCGAACTTTGCCATCGACCGCGAATCCGACGTGGTCCCCCTGCCCTGGCTGCCCGTCCTGCCGCTGCTGGCCGAACTGGCCGCGGTGTTTGCCGGCACGATGCTCGGCCGGACGCGGGCCGGCTCTTCGGGCGCACTGCTGGCGCTGGCCGGCTTCTTGCTCGCAGCAGCGCTCGGCGCGACCTACTGGTGCCGCACCTACGACGTTTTCGTCATGCTGCGCGCCTGCGCGGGCCTTGCCGGCGGCTTCATCGCCGCCGCGCTGCTCCTCCACCGCCACATCGACCTGCCTCCGCGCAGCCTCGCGACACCGCTGATCTTTTCGGCGCTGTTCGCCGCTCCGCTTGCCAGCGGCCTCTATGCCGAGGCGATCGGCCGGCGCTCCGGATTCCTTGTCCTCGGCATCGCCATGCTGGTTGCAACGCCCTTTTTGGCCGCGGGATCGGGAGAGGCCGGCAAACCCCTAGGTCCATCGCGGACCTCCCCCGCCCCCGCAGACCTGCTGCTCGGCCTGGCCACCATCCCGGCGGCGGCGATGGTGCTTGTCGGGCTGCCGGCCGGGATCGGCTTCGACAATTATCTCGTCGGTACGGGCGCAGCGGCGGTGCTCGCCATCGCCGCGCTGGCCGCCCCGGCGCTGTCTCCGCTCGCCTGCGGCACGGCGTTGCTGCTTGCGGCGGTCGCGCTCTTCGATCCGCTGTCCAATATGGTCGTGTCGACGGTTATTGCCTGCGCCGCACTGGGATTCGCGGCGGGCGGTGCGATCCGCGCCTTCTGCGGCGCGGCCAGCCGGCCATGGCTGGCGCTCGGCTTTGCGGCCGCCGCCGGGCTAGTCATTGCAGGGACGACCGCCCAATCCGGCGTCCCGTTCGCGGCCGTCATCGTCGCGCTCGCCCTGGCGGTCGCCGCCGGTCATTTCCTCGGCCGGCGTCCGGCCGAAACAGCTCCCGCCTGAGGACGATCATGCTCCTCAGCACGCGTATCGCCCTGTTCGTCTCGCTGGCCTTCATCCTCGCCTTCGGCTCGCTCGCCGTCATCGGCCTGCAGCGCGAGACGCTGGCCGCGCAGCCGTATACGCGCATCGCCATCGCCGGACAGGAAGCGCTGTGGCGCGAGATCCTGCACACCGAGACCCGCCGCCTGTCGATGCTCAGGGAACGCATCGTCGCCGATACCGCCGTCACCGAAGCCTTCCGCAAGGAGGACCTGCCGACGCTGCGGCGGTTGGCGCTCAACTGGACGCAGCCCTGGCTGACCTCCGGCGAACTCTCCGACCTGCAGATCCTCGACCATCAGGGCCGCATCATCGTCGCCAGTTCCGCCCTAGCCGAGCCGCCGCGCCTGCTTGACATCAGCACCATCGCGGCCATCCTCGACGGGCAGGAACCGACCGGCATCCGCCAGGTCTCGTCGGACGGTTTTCGCATCGTCGCGGCCAAACGCTACGAGGCTTGGGACGGCACGCCGACGGTGCTCGCCATCGGCTCGAAGGCGAGCGGGCCTTTAAAAAGCTTCGCCGAGGCCATGAACGCCGAAAGCTATCTGGTCAGCACACGCGGCAGGCTGGTCGAAGGCACGGAATCGCAACTCTGGCAGAAGCTGGACCTGACCTTCCCGCAGCGCATCGGCTCGGTCCAGCAGGCCGAGGTCGACGATCGCCTCTATGCGGTCACCGCCATCCCGCTCGCAGACATCTCTGCCGGTTCGGCGGGCTTGCTGGTTGCCGCGCAGGACGCCACGGAAAGCCTTCGGGCGCTCGACCGGCTGACGATGCTCACCGTCATCGTCATGGCCGTTGTGGCGATCCTCACCGTCGGCGGGCTCTATTTCTACCTGCGCTACAGCTTCAACCCGCTCCGCCGGGCGGTCACCATTCTGGCGGCGCTGGCGCGCGGCGACACCTCGGCCACGCTGGTGCGCAGGAGTGACGACGAGATCGGCCAGATCGCCTCGGCGATCACCGAACTCAGGCACAACCTCGTGGCGCTCAACGAAGCGCGGCGGCAGCGCGAGTTGCAGCGGCGGCGGCAGGAGCGCTTCGTGCGCCGGCAGATGGAATCACTCGCCGAGACGCTGGAGCCCGGTGCCCGCGAGGAAGTGCTGGGCGATCTCGGCCGCATTGTCGCTGCGACCAAAGGCGGCTCCGAGCCAGTCGAGGACATAGACCCGATCGCCCGGCTGATTCGCGAGGACGACCAGCTCGGCCCGATCGCTGCCGTGCTCCAGCAAATGTCGGGCCGCGTCGTCGACCAGCATCGACGGCTTTCCGAACTGGTCGCCCGCCTGCGCGAGGCGCTGGTGCGCGAGACGCAACTCGCCACGCTGCAGCAGGAACTGGCCATCGCCCGCGACCTGCAGCGTTCCGTCCTGCCGGCCGATTTCCCGGAGCGGCCGACTTTTGCGGTCAAGGGCCTGATGCAGTCGGCCAACGAGGTCGGCGGCGATTTTTACGATTTCTTCGAGCGCGGCGACGGCAAGCTGGTCTTCGTCATCGCCGACGTGTCGGGCAAGGGCGTGCCGGCCGCCTTCTTCATGGCGATCTCGCGCACGCTGCTGAAAGCCATCGCGCTTTTCGAAAACGATCCGGCCGTCTGTGTGCGTCAGTTGAACGACCTGCTCGTCGTCGACAACGACCAGATGATGTTCGTCACCCTGGTCTTCGGCGTCTTCGACCCCCGAACCGGACACGTCGACTACGTCAATGCCGGCCACAGCGCGCCGATCCGCGTCAGCCCGAACGGCGGCGTCTCCGTGGTCCCGGAGGACAGCGACATGGCCGTGGCGGTCATGGACGCCGTCGAGTTCACCAGCCATTCGATCGACCTTTCGCCCGGCGAAATGATCGTGCTCTACACCGACGGCGTCAGCGAGGCGTTCAACGCCGAGGGCGACCAGTTCGGCGAGACCCGCCTGCTGAGCGCACTGGAAGGATTTCGCGATGTCAGCGGCCCGGATGCGGTGGCGCAGGGCATCCTGTCGACCGTCAAGAGCTTCGAGAACGGCGTGCACCAGTCGGACGACATCACCTTGCTGGTGGTCCGTTTCAGCGGCCCGGCTCAGTCGCCGGCGCCTTCACGCCCGCTAGAAGCGCTTGCTGGCGAAGGCTGAGCCGGCCAGCCCGAACCGCCATGGCAATTCCACCGCCCGCGTGATGCCGATGCGCGGGCCGGCGACCGTCTCGGCCTTCGCCGCAGCCAGTGTCAGCTCGAACGGCGCGCGATCCAGCGGCAGCGCATTGAGCGACAGATCGATGCCCAGCGCCTGCGTAAGCCGACCAGGTCCGGAGCACAGCAGCCGCGACGCCTCCAGTCCCCGCCGCTCGCGCATCTTGTCCAAACCGTCGCGCGGCTCCAGCGCGCGGATCAGCACAGCGCTGCCCGGCAGGCAGACGAAGTTCAGGCACCAGTGGATGCCGTAGGAGCGGTAGACATAGGCATGTCCCGCCGGGCCGAACATCGCGAGATTGCGCGGCGTCGGGCCGCGAAAGGCATGCGAGGCCGGGTCGTCGGGCTGATAGGCTTCCGTCTCGACGATGAGGCCGCCGACGCCGGCGACGAGAAGCTTCGCGCCGATCAGTTCTCTCGCGACCTCGACCGCGCTTCGGGAAAAGAACGTCTTCAGCATGCCTCCTCGCCTGCCGGTTCGCCGGCAGAATCTCTCAGTTTGCCGGAGCGTTTCTCCCCGTGGCGAGTTTAAAACGCAAGCAGCATAAGGATCGGACCATGCAGAACGACACGAAGAAGCGATCCGCCCTCGACGCAGCCAAGGAAGCTCCGGAACTCGAGCAGACGGATTGGGACGACATCGAGGCCGCCGACCCGTTCGCGCCGGATGTAGAGCTTGAAGACGAAGAGATCGAGGGCGAGGCGCCGGGCGACCTCCCCGACGAGGACGACGACAACCCCTACCAGGAGAGCGACGAGGCTTTGCCCGACGATCTGGAGGAAAAGGTCATCCAGCGGGATCCGTCACGGGAAGGGAGCCGCTTCGACGAGATCTGACCGGGCAAGCGAGAATCGCCTCCGCCAGCCATTTCCGTACCGCCGCCACATCCGGCAGCGTATGGCGCGCCTCGGTCTCGCCGCGCGGCCTGACGCGGATCGACACGCCGCCCACCTCGTTGACGAAGGCAAAGCCACTCTCGTCGGAAACGTCGTCGCCGATGAACACCGGCACCCTGCCCTTGAAAGCCTCGATCTGCATGAACCGGTCGATCGCCGCACTCTTCAGCGCGCCTACCGGCAGGAACTCCAGCCCGGCATTTCCGGCGACGATGCGATAGCCGGCCGGTAGCCGGGCCAGCGCCGCCTCGGCCGAAGCCTTCACCGCGTCGAATGCCTCCGGCGCCGCCCGCGTGTGGATCGCCAGAACCGGACCCTTGCGCTCGAAATAAACGCCCGGAGCCTCCGCGAACTCGCGCTGCATGGCTTCCGCCACCGCCGCCACGTCCTCCGGCTCGTCGGCGGTCTCGATCCTGCCACCAGGCGTCAGCCGGTGCTCCAGCCCATAGAGCCCGGCCACGGGGATCGCCAGCGGCGCAAAGATGCGGTCGACCATCGCCACCGAACGGCCGGTGACGAAGGCCAGCGCGCCGTCGACCGCCTCGCCCGCCGCCACCAGCAGGTCGCGCAGTTCATCGTCGACCGCGATGCCGTCCGGATGCGCCTGGTGCTCGATCAGCGTGCCGTCGATATCGAGGAACAGCGCAAACGGGCTTTCGGGTTTTGGGGGATTCATGCCGGTCCTCATGCTCTCAGTCTGATCACGTTTTCCTCGACCGGGCGGCTCACCGCCCACGGGGCGGACGACCCTCCGAGATCACGAAACTGTTCCCTTTGCCGCAACCGGGCGGCGTCCAGCAGCATGCTGCCGGCCCAGCGGTAGACATTGTTCGACCGCACCACCTCGCGCAGGCGGCGCATGCGCATCGTCTGCTCCTCGACAGGCATCGTCAGCGCCTGGAAGAACACCTCGCCCATGCCGGTCGCGTCGAACGGGTTGACGATCAGCGCCTCCAGCAGTTCCCGCGAGGCGCCGGCGAAGGCGCTGAGCACCAGCACGCCAGCCTCGTCGTCGCGCGCCGCGACGAACTCCTTGGCGACGAGGTTCATGCCGTCATGCAGGCTGGAGACGACGCAGACATCCGCCGCGCGGAACAGGTCGGCGAGCTCCTCATGGTCGTGGTGCTCGGGGACCAGTACGATCGGCTGATATCCGTCGCTGCCATACCGTTCGTTGATCTCGGCGACCAGGTCCAGGCATTCCTGATAGAGTGCCTGATAGGCTGGCAGGGTGCCGCGGCTGGGTGCTGCGATCTGCAAAAAGACCAGCCGGCCGATCCAGTCGGAATGCTGGTGGAAGAACTCGTCGAGCGCATGGAAACGGTCCAGAATGCCCTTGGTGTAGTCGAGGCGTTCCACCCCCACTGCGAGTTTGACGTCTGGGGAAAGATCGTAGCGCTTGAAGATACGCCTGCGCGCCTGCGCCACGGTCTCCGAACGCACCCTTTCCTCCGGCCATTCGATCGAGATCGGATAGGAATGCACCAGCGTCGTGCGGCCGCCATAGGAGATGGCTGCGCCCTCGCGGTCGACGCGCGATTCGAGGAAACGATCAACGCTCTCGACGAAATTGTTGCAATGAAGCTGGATGTGAAAGCCGAGGATCGAACTGCCGAGCAGGCCGTCGAGAATCTGCTCGCGCCACGGGCAGACGCTGAACACTTCCGAGTTCGGCCACGGGATATGCCAGAAGGTGATGATGATGGCGTCGGGCAGCCGCTCGCGGATCAGCCGCGGCAGCAGGGCGAAATGATAGTCCTGCACCAGCACGATCGGCCGCTTGGTCTTCGCCTCCTCGACCACCGCATCGGCGAATTTGCGGTTGACCGCCTGGTAGCACTCCCAATCCGCGGCGCGGAACTGCGGGCGGGTGAACGCGATGTGGCAGAGCGGCCAGAGCCCCTCATTGGCGAAGCCGAGATAATAACCCTTGTACTCCTCCTCGCTCAGCCACACCCGGCGCAGCGTATAGGCGGGCGCGTCCGGCGGCACCATCACATGGTCGTTGCGGTCGCTGGTCTCGCGGTCCGCGGAGCCGCCGCCATGCGCGATCCAGGTGCCGGCGCAGGTGCGGGTGATCGGTTCCAGCGCCGAGACGAGACCGCTCGCCGGCACCTTGAGCTCGATGCCGTCCGCGCCATGTTCGTGCACATAAGGCTCGCGGTTCGACACCACGATCAGCTCGGTATTCGGCAGCTCGCTCGCCAGAATCTGCCGCAGCATATCGGGTGACCACTGCATGAAGGCTTCGTCCGGCGAACGTCCGTTCTTTTCGCCTTCGCGCAGAATGGGCGCCGCATCGGGCGTGGACGCGGTGAAAGTCGGAACAGGAGCGCGCCGTCTCAACAGCACGATCACGCAGGCCAGCGCGACCAGCGATACGATCAGACTTGCGGCAAGGATGGTCCAGTGGAGGGCGGCAGGAAACAAACTGTCTGGCGTCATCGTCTCTTTGTTCTAGTCGTTGATCGCCACTTTTTGTTGCCAATCGGCGCCAGACAACGCCGTCAGTGGGACGCTGCCGGCACCGATCTTTCAGCAGGCGGCGGACGGTTAACTTTTCGCAGCGCAATATGTTCCCACCTTTTTCGCCCTGCTCGGCATTGCGTTTTGGCTAAAGTCGTCAACTCCTGACGATGAGCGGCGCCATGCCCTCATGGCGGCGGTCGAGATAACACACGACCCGGTCGCGGACGCGCTCGAAGACAACGTCGACACTAGCGTCGCCAACGCGGATATGGCGGATCTCGAGATTGTCGATGCCGATCGGCAGGCGCGGATTGGTCACCTCGATCTCGCCTTTCCAGCCGTCGACCTTGAGTCCAAGGCACGCCTGCAGCAGCATGAAGGCCGAGCCCGCCGACCACGCCTGCGGCAGGCAGGCGACGGGATAGGCGACCGGCGCCTCGCCGGGCGAGCGCGTAAAACCGCAGAACAGTTCCGGAAGCCGCATGCTGAAATGCACGGCCGCTTCGAAGGTGCCGCTCATCAGTTTCACGACGTTGTCGCGGTCGCCATAGCGAGCGAGACCCGCGGCGCAGATCGCCGTGTCATGCGGCCAGATCGAACCGTTGTGGTAGGACATCGGGTTGAAGGGCAGTTCGGTCTCGGCCAGCGTGCGTATGCCCCATCCCGTATACAGCGAGCCGGCCAGCAATTGCTCGGAAAGCCGCGCCGCGCGCTCACGCGAGGGCAGGCCGACATAGAGAAGATGGCCGGCATTCGAGGCCTTCACTTGGCAAGGCAGCCCGTCGCCGTCGATCGCCAGCGCATAATGCCCCTGCTCCTCCATCCAGAACCGGTCCTCGACCGCGTCGCGCATCTTTTCCGCCAGCCCCTGCCAATGGGCGGCGCGCTCCTCCTCGCCGCGTAGGGTCGCCAGCCCCGCCAGCCCCTGGAAGGCGGCGAAGACGTAACCTTGCACCTCGACCAGCGCGATCGGGCCGGGCGGGATACGGCCGTCGGCATGGAAGATGGCGTCGGCGCTGTCCTTCCAGCCCTGGTTGGAGAGGCCGGAATCGGCCGCCCGCTTGTAGGTAAGGAAACCATCGGCATTGCGCGCGCAGGCTTCCTCGATCCAGCCGGCGGCTGCGCACAGCGAGGCCCACATGCGGTCGACGAAGGCGAGATCGCCGGTGCGCTCGGCATAGGAAGCAGCGAGATAGATATAGAGCGGCGTGGTGTCGACGCCGCCATAATAACGGGCGAAAGGCAGCTCGCGCATCACCGCCATCTCGCCCTTGCGCGTCTCGTGCATGATCTTTCCGGGCTCGGAATCGCTGAAGGGCGCGGTTTCCGTCGCCTGGTGGATGGCGAGGAAAGCGAGCACGCCACGCGCCAGGCCGGGATTGAGCCACAGCATCTGCAAGGCCGAGATGACGCCGTCGCGGCCGAAGGCCGTCGAGAACCAGGGGATGCCGGCATAGGGGTAAGGTCCGGTGGCGAGATCGGTGGTCAGCAGCGAGATGTCGGCGCGGGTGCGTGTCAGCCAGTCGTTGAAGACGCGGCCGGAACTGTGCACCGTGGCGCCCAGCCGGCGTTTGGTGCGCATGGCCCAGCGGGCGCGGGCGGCGGCGGCGCGGAACCGTTCGCGGTCGGGAACCGCGTGCTCCTTGCCGACCTCGATGTAGAGAACCTCCCGCGCCCGATGCGCCACAGGAACGCTGAATTCGGTGTGGGCGCGGGAAAGATCGTCCGGGCTCCTCGAAAACGCCACGACCGAATGGCGGACCACCTCGTCCAGCCCGTCATAGCGGAAGGTGATGGCGTCCGGCACGGTCTCGGCGTCGTAGGACCGGCCGCGGCGGCTGCGGGTCGAGCCGCGCACCTCGAACATGTCGCGGAAATCGACGTCGAATTCGAGGCGCAGCGGGATGCGCAGCGGCCTTCCGGAATAGTTGGAAAGCGTCAGCCGCTCATACATGCGCTCCTGCCAGAGGAAGCGCGTGCGCTCGATATGCAGCACGCCCTGGCGCAGGTCCGGGCCGTCCGGCAGCTTCAGCGGCAGGTTGGTCAGATTGGCGGTGAACAGAATGTTGTCCTGCGACAGCGAGGCGCCGAGCAGTGACGGCGTGCGGCCGCCGATCAGCAGCCGGAAATGCGACAGCACGCGGGTGTCGTCGCGGAACAGCCCGTCACCGGAACCGCGTATGTCGCCATAGGCGTCGGAGACGATGAAGCAGTCCTCATGCTTCAGCGCGAACTGGCGATGCGGCTCGCGCGGCGCGGATTCGTCGATCGACGACAGCGCCACCGCCGGGTCGAGACGCTGCTCATCCAACGATAGCCCGGCGGGCGGAATGTTTTGAGCAAGCTCGTTCATGCCGGCCCTCCGGAGATTGCCCGCAGCGGCGCACGAAGGCCGCCGTCCAATCGCGCGACCTGGGCCGCGTAGATCGCCTCATAATCGTCCACCATGCGCGGAACCGAGAAGCGCTGCTCCAGCGTCCGCCTGATCCTCGCCCGGTCCAGCCCGCCGAGCCGCCCTACCCTCTCGACCGCCTCGTCGATGGATTCGACAACAAACCCGGTGACGCCCTCGTCGACGATCTCCGGCATTGCCCCCTCGTTCCAAGCGATGACCGGCGTGCCGAAGGCCATCGCCTCGATCACCACCAGCCCGAACGGTTCCGGCCAGTCGATCGGAAACAGCAGGCCGGCTGCCTCATGCAGGAATTTTGCCTTGGCCTCCTCGCCGACCTCGCCGAGGTAGACCACCTGCTTGCCATCGATCAGCGGTTCGATGTTTTCGTGGAAATAGGTGCGGTCGCCGTCTCCGATCTTGGCGGCAATTCGCAATTGCATGCCGCTACGCCTTGCGATCTCGACGGCACGGTCCGGCCGCTTGTCGCGCGACAGCCGGCCGAGGAAAGCGAGATACGGCTGTCCGCTCCGGTCAGGCTCGGGGGGAACGTGATAATGGTCGAGCGGCAGGCCGTGATAGACGTTCCCCACCCAGTTGGCTTTCGGCAACGGCTTTCGTTGGCGCAACGAGATCGAGATCATCGGAAAGTCCGGCCAGCGCCGGTACGCCCCTACTAGGTCGACATAATCCAGCCTGCCATGCGGCGTCGTCACCGTCTTTTCCCTGATATGCTCGAAGAACGGGAAATGCTGAAAATGGCTCAAATGGAAATGCAATATGTCGAAATCATCTGCCCGCTGGCGCACCTCGTCCAGCATCGAAAGATGCGCCGCGATCTCCGATTTCAGCGGCGCCGGGTCGAGCCGCAGCGACCGCTCCCGGCCGGGCACGAGCCTGGCTGTGGTTCTCGACTCGCCGCTGGCAAACAGCGTGACCTCATGGCCGCGCGCCACCAGTTCCTCGGTCAGGTTGGAGACGATCCGCTCGGTCCCGCCATAAAGCGGCGGCGGCACGGGTTCGAAAAGGGGTGCAATCTGGGCAATTCGCATCGGTCGGCGGGTTCGCTTTCAGTCTGGGTGATGGGCGCGCCAAAGGCTCCCTCGACCGACTGAACCCGCAAGACCGCACAGAGGTTCCCGCGACACGTCGCCTTATGCCGATGACCAGGCTCTAAACCTTGCCCAGATGCTTCGGCCAGAATTGCTGATGGACTTCCGCGGCTTCGTCTTCGAGGTTGGTCGGGCCAACCACCTCGACGGTGCGCGCGCCGGTCTGCAACACCGCGCGGCTCGGCACGTTCAACCCGATCCCTGCAATCTCGCCAAGCCGCGTTTCGGAGCACGCAAACACCATACGCCCGATGCCCGACCAGTAAATCGCCCCTGCGCACATCGCGCACGGCTCCGTGCTGGTGTAGAGCGTGCAGTCGGCGAGAAAAGCCGTGTCGTAGTGCCGCGCCGCCAGTTTGACCAGGTTCATCTCGGCGTGGTTCGTCATATCGTGGCCGGTGAAGACGCTGTTTTCGGCGCGCAGGATGACTTCGCCGTCCTTCACCAGCACCGAGCCAAACGGTTCGTCGCCGTTTTCCATCGCCGATTTCGAGAGCGCAATCGCCTCGCGCAAAAACGGCTCGTGATCTTCCATCAGAGTCTCCCCCAAAAGCTTGAGCGGGATGATCTTGTCTTGAACCTGAGGGATTTCCAAGGCTGCAAATCAGATTCAAGTCGGCGATCCGTATGGCGGCAAACGCCGTCTTCTGGTTCTGATCGATTTGTCCTGAGCCTGGCTATCCGACCGCTGGCGCCGACATCAATTGTGAAATGCGCGCTCGCTGGTCTCTTGACCTCAACTATAGTTGAGGTCGTACGCGTTCCTCCCTGGACAAACCCGAAAGGAAACCGCCATGGACCGCGTCGTCGATATGGAAAAAGAACCCGTTGTTTTCATCAACATCTTCACGGTGAAGCCGGGGCGGCTGGAGGAATTCGTCGCCCTCCAGCGGGCCTATCTGGAGGATTCGCGTGGAAAAGTTCCGGGCTGGCGCGGCAGCCGCCTGCACCGCCAACTCGACGGCAACAGGGCGATCATGGTCACCACTTTCGATTCGATCGCCGACCACCAGCGCGTCCACGCCACCGACCGCTTCGCCGAGCATGCCGCTAAAATCCGCCAACTCGTCGATGGCGTCGAACCGGGCTATTTCGCACTGGCGAAGGCGGTCGGCGAGGAGGCCGCCGGGCTGCCCGCCTGACTGCCTCAATGCCCGCCTCCGCCGCCACCATGGGCAGGCGCCGGCTTACGCATCATCAGGGCGAAAAAAGCCAATGATGCGAACAGGATGGTCAGCATGTAGAAAACGTCCATGAAGGACAGCACCGACGCCTGCTGGCTGACCATGCCGCTCATCTTCGACAGTGCGGCCGTCGCTCCGTCGAAACCGTGCGACTGGAAATTCTGGGTCATATTGTTCAGCTTTTGCAGCGCCTCCGGATTGCTCCAGGTGACGTGCTCGGCCAGCCGCTCGTAGTGGAAGGCGTTGCGGTCGATCAGCACCTGGTTGATGACAGCCAGCCCCACCGCGCCGCCAAGGTTGCGCATCAGGTTGAACAGGCCCGACGCGTTCTTCAGCCGGTTGGGCGGCAGCGTGCCCAGCGCCACGTTGTTGATCGGCACCATGCACAGCATCAGCGACACGCCGCGCAGGATCTGCGGGACGAGCAGTTCGTAGAAATCCCAGTCGGCGGTTAGATATGTCATCCGCCAGGTGCCCGCGGCGAAGCCGAGGAAGCCGATCATCATCATCTTGCGCGGATCCATCTTGCTGGACAGGAAGCCGGCGACCGGCGCGGTCAGGAACATGGCCAGGCCGCTGACGAACAGCGCTTCGCCGATCATCAGCGAATCATAGCCGCGGATGCGGCCGAGATAGACCGGGTAGAGATAGGTCAGGCCGTAGAGGCCGATGCCCAGCACGAAGGAAAACAGCGAGCCGAAGGCGAAATTCACGTTGGTGAAGGCTTTTAGATCGACGATCGGCTCTTCCTGGGTGAAGGCCCGGTAGAAGAACATGATGGCGCCGACCACCAGCACAATCGAGAAGATGAAGACGGCCTCGTCCTGCATCCAGTCGTTGGTCGGACCTTCCTCCAGCACGAATTCGAGCGAGCCGAGGAACGCGGCCATGCCGACAAGACCCCACCAGTCGAACTTCTTCAGCAGCCCGGGCTCCGGCTTGTCGAAATCGATGAGGAACCACGTCGCGGTGGCGACCATGATGCCCGGCACGACGTTGATCAGGAACAGCCAGTGCCACGACATGGCGTTGGTGAGATAGCCGCCGACGGTCGGGCCGATGGTCGGCGCCAGCGTGGCGACAAGGCCGATCATCGGCGACACGATGGCGCGGCGCGACGGCGGGAAGATGGTGAAGGCGGCCGCGAAGACGCTGGGGATCATGCCGCCGCCGATGAAACCCTGGATGGCGCGGTAGACGATCATCTGGTCGATGTTGGTGGCGGTCGCGGCAAGCGCGCTCGCCGCCGTGAAACCGGCGGCCGAGGCGGCGAACAGCACGCGGGTGGAGACAAGGCGCGCCAGAAAACCCGACAGCGGGATCATGATGACCTCGGCGATCAGGTACGAAGTCTGCACCCATGAGATCTCGTCAGAGCTGGCGCTGAGGCCGGCCTGGATCTCGGCCAGCGAGGCCGAGACGATCTGGATGTCGAGGATCGCCATGAACATGCCGAACACCATCGCCAGGAAAGCGATGACGCGCCGCGTGGGCATCGCGTCGCGCGACGCCGCCGGCGCGGCGCCCATTGTAACGGTGGCGGTGGCCATGATCGTGCCTCCAGGAGGCTCTTCAGTTGATGCTGGCCGTCGTCGCCGGCGGCGCGGTGCGGTTGTCGACGTCGACGATCACCGACAGGCCGGCGCGCAGCTTGCCGGATTCCAGCGCTTCCTCCGACACGTCGATACGTACCGGCACGCGCTGCACCACCTTGGTGAAGTTGCCGGTGGCATTTTCCGGCGGCAACAGCGAGAACACCGCGCCGGAAGCCGGCGCCAGCGACGATACCGTGCCCTCGAATTCGCCGTCGTCGACGGCGTCGACCGAAAATTTCACCTTCTCACCGGGCACCAGTTGGGCAAGCTGCGTCTCCTTGAAGTTGGCAACGATGTAGAGCTTGTTCAGCGGCACGACGACGGCGAGCTTCTGGCCGGGCGACACGAGGTCGCCGACCTCGACGGCGCGATTTCCCACCACGCCGTCATAGGGCGCGCGCAGCACGGTGAAGGACAGGTCGCGCGCCGCCTTGTCGCGGGCGAGTTCCAGGTTGCGCATCGATGCCTGCGCCTCCTGATACTGCGCGTCGAGCACATCGATATTGGCCTTGGCGCTGGCGATCTGCGCATCCGCGCCCACCAGCCCGGCATTGGCCTGGTCGACCGCCGTCTGGGCATCGTCGACCTGCGCCTGGGTGGCGACCTGGGTCTTCAGCAGCTTGTTGGCGCGATCGGAGGTTCTCTTGGCATTGCCGGCGGCGGCCACGGCCGAAGTCTTCTGTGCTTCGGCCTGTCCAAGGGCTGCGCGCGCGGCTTCCGTCTGCGCCTTGATGCGGTCCAGCGTCCTGGTCTGCACGGCGATCTGCGCCTCTGCCTGCTCCAGCGCGATGCGATAGTCGCCGTCATCAATGGTCACCAGCGGGTCGCCGGCCTTGACGTGCTGGTTCTCGTCCGCATTGAGTTGCGCGACATAACCGGTGATCTTCGGAGCGACGAAGGCCATGTCGGCCTGCACATAGGCATCATCGGTCGATATCATGAAGCGGCCTTCGGTCCAGTATTGATGGCCGTACCAGCCCGCTCCGCCCAGCAAGGCAACCGCGATAATCGGCAGCAGGAACGACTTCGCCGACCCCTTCTTGCGGGCGGGCGGAGCGGCCTCGGCCGGAGCCGCAGGCGGCGGCGCAATCTCGGGAAGCGGGCGTTCCGCATCCGGCACGTTCTTCATGGCCGGGAACGGATGCACGGAGGCATCGGCGAGCGCTTCGGATACCGGGGCTGTGGCTGTACGGACGGACATGGACATCGGCCTTGAGATTAAACTGAACCGTTCGGTTCGATCTTGACTTAGCGCGTTAAAAGAGGCATATCAAGAGGCAATCGAACCGCCTGGTTCGAATAATTTTCGAGGAAACGATGTCTCCTGACACCATGGTGGCTCCAGCGGCGCATGACGACACGCTGGAAAGCCTGCGCCCAGGCCGTCGGGCGGCGGGCCAGGATCCCGCCAAACGCAAGCAGATCATCGACGGCGCGCGCCGCATCTTCATAAACATGGGTTTTGACGCCGCCTCGATGAACGACATCACCCGCGAGGCCGGCGTCTCGAAGGGCACCATCTATGTCTATTTCGCCAACAAGGAAGAACTGTTCGAGGCGCTGATCGAGGACGAGCGCCAGACCATCTTCGCCAATCTCTACGACGCGTTGGAGGGCGATGGCGACGTGCGCGAGACGCTGATCCGCTACGGCATCGCGCTGGCCCGGAAGATCACCTCGCCGACGGTGCTGAAAGCACAGCGCACCGTGATCAGCATCTGCGAGCGCATGCCCGAGATCGGCGTGCGATTCTACGAACGCGGCCCGAAGCGCGGCCACGACAAGCTGGCCGTATTTCTGACGCGGGCAGTGGAAAAGGGCCTGCTTGATATCCCCGACATCGACCTTGCCGCCTACCAGCTCGGCGACCTCAGCATGTCCCGCATCTTCCGCCAGTGCCTGTTCGGCTACCGCAGCACGACGCCGAGCGAGGAGGAGATCGGTGAGGTGGTGACGGCCGGGGTGGATGTGTTTTTGAAGGCGTACGGGCCGGAGAAAACCAATCGATAAGCGGCTCTACGGGACCGTTGCCATGGTGCCAGAAGTCGGATCGTCTTGCTGGGCTTCAAGCTAACAGCCGCCAGCGGTGCCGGCGGCTTGCGTCACACCTGTTTGCGCTCGCCGCAACTTGGAAATTCGCTGCCAAAGGTCGACCTCGTTTGTCGCGCCTTGACGGAAGGTGCGGATCAACTCCGCAGCCAAATCTTCCCGCTGCTCCCTGTCCCTTTGCGCCAGGCGTCTCTCCTTGCACAACTGGTCGAAAACCCGCTGAACCATCTGAAGGTCGGTCGGGGTAAGCATGCCAATATATCCAGAGAAAGCCATGACGCTTTTCCTCCCTCATTGCGGGGCGAAAGCGTGATGGACTCTTTCAAGCGTCCGCGTGCCTCGACTGGGTGCGGACGACTTGATGACCGTACGCCCATGCGGGGCGGCTGGCTATGTACAAAGACGTGTAGGTCGATTTTCCGTGAAGCCGCGCCTGCTTGCTTCAAGGGGATAGCGCCTTGTTGTATCCAGTAGTATCCAGAAAGTGGAATTGTCCCCGGCGCTCTACTGCGTCACGGCCAGCGAGATAGCGGCCCGCAACTCTTCGATCCCCTCGCCTTCCTCCGACGACGTCGCGATGATCTCCGGAAAGGCGGCCGGACGTTTCTTCGTCTTCTCCGCCGTTTCCTCCAGCAGGCGCGGAACGCCGGCGGCCTTGATCTTGTCGATCTTGGTCAAGACGATCTGGTAAGACACGGCCGCCTTGTCGAGCAGGGTCATCACCTCCTCGTCATTCGCCTTGATGCCGTGGCGCGCGTCGATCAGCAGGTAGACGCGCTTCAGCGTGACGCGGCCTCTGAGATAGTCGAGCACCAGTTTTGTCCAGCGGTCGACCTCGGTCTTCGGCGCCTTGGCGTAGCCGTAGCCGGGCATGTCGACCAGCGCCAGCGGCGGCAGGTCGGCCCCCTCGCCTGAAAAACCGTCCGGCACGAAATAGTTGAGCTCCTGCGTGCGGCCCGGCGTGTTGGAGGTCCGCGCCAGCCCCTTCTTGCCGGTGAGCGCGTTGATCAGCGACGATTTTCCGACATTGGAGCGGCCGGCGAAGGCGATCTCGGCCGGCCCTTCCGGCGGCAGCAGGGTCATCGACGGCACGCTGCGGATGAAGACCCACGGTTTTGCGAAAAAATCCGGCGCCACGTCGGCCTGGCTCGTCGTCATGCTCACCGTGCCGCCTCCAGCGCTTTCAGGTCGGAGCCCCGGATGGCGTTGAGATTGCGGGTGATTTTTTCCACCGGCCAGTCCCACCAGGCGATGTCGAGCAGGCGGCGGATGGTGCGCTCGTCAAAACGCTTCTTCACCACCTTCGCCGCATTGCCGGCGACGATGGCGTAGGCCGGCACATCATGCGTCACCACCGACTTCGCCCCGACGATGGCGCCGCTGCCGATACTGACGCCGGGCATGACCACCGCATCCATGCCGATCCACACATCGTTGCCGATCACCGTGTCGCCGCGCACCTCGCGCTCCCATGTCGATACGTCGAACCCCTCCTCCCAGCCGTGCCCAAAAATGTTGAACGGATAGGTGGAAAAGCCGGACATGGCGTGGTTGGCGCCGTTCATGATGAAACGTGCGCCCTCGGCGATGGCGCAGAACTTTCCGATCACCAGCCTGTCGCCGATGAACGGATAGTGGTGCAATACGCATTTTTCCGCAAACCGGTCGGGACCGTCCGGGTCGTCATAGTAGGTGAAGTCGCCGATCTCGATGTTCGGCGCGTCGACCAGCGGCTTCAGATAGCCGACGCGCGAATGCATCGGTATCGGGTGTTTGATATTCGGGTGGGGTCCGTGCATGGCGCGCCTCGCTCCGTCGGTCGGAAGCATCTTTTTCCGCGCCGGTCGCCCGGCGGCCCGGACGCGTGCTTCTCAATTCCTTCGGCTCATTGCACGGGGCCGGAAACCGTTCAAGCGGAAACGGCCGCGCGAGGCGGCCGTCCCCTGGCGCCTGGCGGAAAAGCCTAGCGCAGCGCCAGGATATACGACACGCAGGCGGCGATGCCCGCGACGGTGCGGACATGGTTCCACGCCGTCCAGTTGGAGAGGTAGGTGGCCCAGTATCGCGCGCCTTCGGCGCTTGCCGGATCGACGGCCATGAGCGCGTTGTTCATCGGCACGTTGATGGCGATGGTCACAGCCATGATGCCGGCGAGATAGAAGGCCGCACCTACATAGATCGCCACGGCGCTGCCGCCGTGCCAGCCGAGCAGCGCCGCCGCCGCCAGCACGAGGCTGAGCAGCGCCGGGCCGAAGAAGGCGATGAAGAACACCGGGTTCTGGATGACGACGTTCACCGCCTGCATGGCGGCGATGCCGCCGGCCGGCGCGACCCGCCCGAGGGCCCCCATCACCGAGGTCGAATAGGCGAAGAACAGCCCGCCCATGACGCCGGAGCCGACGGCGGCCAGGATGGTGAGGGTCTGGAACACACGCTCGCTCATCCTACTCTCCCACGGCCCGGCGGCGGCGCGGCGCCCATATGCCGGTCTCCGCCGCATCCCGCGCATAATCCGCGAAGTCGCGAGCCGGCCGGCCAAGCGCCTCGAACACACCATTCGCCAGCGATTCGTTGCGGCCATCCAGCACTTCGGTGAACAGCATCAGCAGCAGGCCGATGAGTTCGTCCGGAACGCCTTCCGCGACCAGCAGGTTCGAAAATTCGCTGACCGATATCTGCTCCAGCCTGATTTTTCGGCCCGTCGCCACCACGATCTCGGCAATCGCCTCGCCGAAACTCAGCAGGCGCGGGCCGGTCAGTTCGTAGAGTTTTCCGATATGGCGGTCGTCGGTGAGCGCGGCGGCGGCCACGTCGGCGATGTCGTCAGCATCGACGAACGGCTCACGCACCCCGCCGACCGGCAGCGCCACCACGCCGGCTAGGATCGGGTCGAGCAGAAAACTTTCGGAAAAGTTCTGGTTGAACCAGGCGCAGCGCACGATCGTCCAATCGGCGCCCGACGCCTTCAGCGCCTCTTCCGCTTTCAGTGCTTCCTCCTCGCCCCGGCCGGACAGCAGAACCAGCCGGCGCACGCCGGCCTTCAGCGCGGCCTCGACGAGGGCCCCTATCTCGTCGGCGGCGCCCGGCGCAGCCAAGTCGGGATAATAGGTGATGTAGGCTGCGCGCACGCCATAGAGCGCCCCGGCCCACGTTTCGCGGTCGGTCCATTCGAACGCCGGCGTTGCCGAACGGGAGCCGGCGCGGACCGGCACGCCACGCGCCTGCAACCGTTCGGCGACACGCCGCCCGGTTTTTCCGTAGCCGCCAACCAGAAGGACCGGCTTTTCCTCAGCATTGATGGTCATCGAAACCTCCGTCTAAATATGAGCAACCCTCATATTTGCAAATGTGATAAATCCTCATATTATGAATGTCAAGCGGCATTCCAGGCGAAGGACGAACGGGGCATGGAGAATCCGACAGGGGCGACCGAGGCCGGCGCCGGCGACGCGGCGGGGCCGCGCAGGACGCCGACGCAAAAGCGCAGCCGTGAGCGGGTGGAGCGCATGCTGGCCGCCGCGACCGCGCTGATTTCGGAGCAGGGCAGCGACGCGCTGCGCATGAGCGAGGTGGCCGAGCGGGCGGGCGTGTCGATCGGCTCGCTCTACCAGTTCTTCCCGGACAAGAAGGCGATCGTCGGCACGCTGGTCGATCGCTACAACGAAGCGGGCCGCCGCTGCATCGCCGATGGCTTGGCTGATGTGACAAACGACGACGACATGCGCCGCGCCTTCTCGGCGCTAATCGACATCTACTACAAGATCTTCCTGGCGGAGCCGGTGATGCGCGACATCTGGTTCGGCGCGCAGGCCGACAAGGCGCTGCGCGACGCGCAGCTTGCCGACAGCCGCCGCAACGGCGCGCTGGTCGCCGCGGCCCTCAAGCGGCTTCGGCCCGATGCCGACTCTGAGGCGCTGGAAACATCGGCCTTCATCGCCATGCATCTCGGCGAGGAAGCGATGCGGCTGGCGATCTCGGTGCCGCGCGCCGAAGGCGACGCGCTGGTGGAAGCCTACAAACGCATGGCGCTGGCGGTATTGCTGGCCACCTAAAGAAAAAGGCCCGCCGAAACGAGCCTTCTCTTGAGGTCGAAAACTACTCCGCCGGTGTCGGTTTCCGTTTGAACAGCCCCGCGAGATTGTCCCACAGCTCGATCTTGGCGCCCTGGCGCTTCATGATGACGCCCTGCTGCAGGATCGACAGCGAGTTGTTCCAGGCCCAGTAGATCACCAGCCCGGCCGGGAACGAGGCCAGCATGAAGGTAAAGATCAGCGGCATCCAGTTGAAGATCATCGCCTGCGTCGGGTCCGGCGGCGTCGGGTTCATGCGCATCTGCAGGAACATGGTGATGCCCATGATGATCGGCCAGACGCCCAGCATCAGGAAAGGACCGAACATCGGCACCGTGCTCGGATCGAAGGGCAGCAGGCCGAACAGGTTGAACAGCGAGGTCGGATCGGGCGCGGCAAGATCCTGGATCCAGCCGAAGAACGGCGCATGCCGCATCTCGATGGTGATGTAGAGCACCTTGTAGAGCGCGAAGAACACCGGGATCTGGATCAGCACCGGCCAGCAGCCGGCGATCGGGTTGATCTTCTCGGTCTTGTACAGCTCCATCATCGCCTGCTGCTGCTTCATCTTGTCGTCCGCGTATTTCTCGCGGATTTCCAGCATCTTCGGCTGCACCTTCTTCATGTTCGCCATCGACTTGTACGACTTGTTGGCGAGCGGAAAGAACACCGCCTTGACCAGCACGGTGGTGGCCAAAATGGCCAGGCCGAAATTGCCGAGCAGCTTGTAGAGGTTGTCGATCAGCCAGAACATCGGCTTGGTGATGAAATAAAACCAGCCCCAGTCGATCAGCAGGTTGAACTGGCGAATCTGCCGGTCCTGCTCGTAGGCGTTGATCTTGGCGACTTCCTTGGCGCCGGCGAACACCATGGTCTCGACGGTGGCCGACTGGCCGGGCGCCACCGAAATGCCATCGGTCAGGAAATCCGCCTGATAGCGCGGGCGTCCGTCCGGGAAAAAGGCGAAGCGCGGCTGGAACGGCTGCTTGCCCGAGGGCACCAGCGTCACCGCCCAGTATTTGTCGGTTATGCCCAGCCAGCCGTCGGTCGACTTGCCGGGCGATATCTGCTTTTCCTCCTCGATCTTGGAATAGCCGATCTCCTGCAGGCCTTCCTCGCCGGTCACGCCGATCAGGCCCTCATGCAGCACATAGGCTGCCGCGTGCAGCGGCTTGTCGTAGCGCGTCACCCGTCCGTAGCTCGACAGGCTGGCGGGCACCGTGCCGGCATTGCTCACCGTGTCGGAGACCGTGAACATATAGTCGGCATCGACGCTTATGGTGCGCTTGAAGGTCAGGCCCTTGTCGTTGGTCCAGGAAAGCGTGACCGGCGTGGAGGGCGTCAGCGTCGGGTTGCCCTCGACGGTCCAGACCGTATCGGGGCCGGGAACGGCGCCGGTCTCGGCGTTGCCGACAAAGCCGATCTCGGCGAAATAGCCGCTCGGCAGCACCTGCGGGTTCAAAAGTTCGATGGTCGGCGAGTTGGGATCGACCGTCAGCCGAAAATCCTTCAGGCGCAGGTCGTCGAGCCGCGCGCCGGCGAGGTTGATCGAGCCGTAAAGGCTGGGCGTATCGATCGGCACGCGCTGCCCCTTGGCGAGCGCCTGCTCGCGGCTGGCTTCCGTCGCGCCGTCGGTCCCCGGCAGGCCCGGCACGGTGCCCTGCGGCGGTACGGCCGCGTCGGTTCCGGCGACTCCCGGCTGGGCCGGCTGCGCCGCCTTCTGCTCCGCCGCCACGCGCTCCGCCTCGATCCGCGCGGTTTCCCGCTGCTGCTCGATGCGCGGGTTCATGTAGAACACCTGCCACAAGGTCAGGATCAGCACCGACGCCGCGATGGTGATGAAGAAATTCCGGTTGTTTTCCATCGGGTCCTAGGTCTCAACGCCTCGGGCGGATGCGCCGCGCCAGTTCGTCAGCAAGCTGCGTGAAGGGCGCCGTCAGCACATCCTCGCGCCCGACGATGACATAGTCATGGCCGGGCGCCATGTCACGGGCGGCATGGACGCGCACCGCCTCTTTCAGGCGCCGCCGCACGCGGTTGCGCACCACGGCGTTGCCGACCTTCTTGGTCACGGTGAAGCCGGCGCGGGGCGCGCCGCCGTCGCCGCGG
Source organism: Mesorhizobium sp. IMUNJ 23232 (assembly GCF_044326205.1). Taxonomy (NCBI): domain Bacteria; kingdom Pseudomonadati; phylum Pseudomonadota; class Alphaproteobacteria; order Hyphomicrobiales; family Phyllobacteriaceae; genus Mesorhizobium; species Mesorhizobium sp. IMUNJ 23232. The sequence goes on along the minus strand of NZ_JBIRCY010000028.1, from coordinate 2,600 downwards.
TCGAGCACCTCCAGCAGGAAAAGCCGCCCACGGCGCTTTTCACCGCGCCGGACGGCCAGAAACTCTTCCCGCTTGCGCAAACGCGCGGGAGCAGCAGGCTCAGAGATGCCGGAAACCGGCAACGCGCCGGTCGTCCGTTCAGGCGGACAGGCGCTTGCGGCCACGGTTGCGGCGCGCCGCGACGACGTCGCGTCCACCCTTGGTGGCCATGCGCGCGCGGAAACCATGCCGGCGCTTGCGGACGAGTTTGGACGGCTGATAGGTACGCTTCATTTGTTTTAATACCGCGGGGTGCGGCCCTTCTTGATTCTGTCACCAGGTAACAGGAGCTTTGCCGGGCCTTGCGGGACGCGCGAAACAGCGCGCCGGACGACGGAGCCCGAGCGTGGCGGGCTTATAGGGGCAGAGGTTTTTCGAGTCAATCGGTGGCGGCGGCTGCGACAAGGCGATCGCTTGAGGGGACATTGGCTGGTTAGCGCATTCGTCACCCCCTCCCCTCTTAACGTCGGCGATCGCGCCTTGCACCGGAAATTCGGCAACGGTGGTGTTGCGCCGGTCGCGGGCAACTGACGATCGACTTTGACGGGACGGGGCAGAAAAAGTTGCTGGACGGGTTCGTGACGGGGTGCGAGGCTGCATCATGACTGACCGCCTTCCGCAATGGATGTCAGAATTTGGCCACGACGTCGACGACCTTCTGGCCGAAGAACGAAGAAATCTTGCTTCGATTTTCGGAAACGATTTTATCATCCACCATCAAAAGGATGGATCGTCGAACAACGTCCTGATGAATAAATACCTTTCTATCATCAGGGATGCAAATAGCGACGAGGCGGTAATTTCCGTGATGGTTACGAACATGACGAGCTGCGTTTTCCAGATAACCTGCGATATCGATGAGCCGAGTTGTAGGGCATTTGTTCGAGGACCGAAAGTCCAAATCCATTCGGATGAGTCGCCAACCCCTATACTCAAGAGAATTATGGAAGAATTTCGATTGCAGATCGACCGGAATAGGAAGAAGTTCATCGACGCGTTACAAACACTGTAGACGGACACGAAAGTGGCACCTCCGGGGACAGTTTACTTTCTTTCCGCCGAAAGGCGCAGCCGCTTCAAGGTTGGCGCGGGCGGAAAAAAGTAAACTGTCCCCTGCGCTTATCCGCAACCGTCCCTGCGCTTACCTCCCCTTCCGTCCCCGTTTCTCCGTCTTCACGCCGAGCCCCTCCACCCATTCCTTACTGCCGAGCGGCCGCCCGCTCGTCTCGGCTTTGCGCAATGCATTTCATCTCGCTCCCGCTCGGCATAACCTCCAGCATGGAAGCGAAATCCGGATAGCGGTCCAGTGCGGGCCGCACCGAAACAAGCCCATCGCCCTGCCCGGAAAAATGCGCCCGCACGCTCGACCACGGCCAATCCTCCGCGCGCCGCACCAACCCGGCCCTTACCGGATTGAGCGACACGTATCGCAAAGCCCCAGCCAGATGATCCTCGTCCATCGGAACCGATCCATAGCGGCCCTGCCATAGATGACCGGTCCAACCGTTGCGGTCGTTGATGAACTGGGTGTAGCGCCGGTGGGTTTCCGCAAGGGTTGCCCGCAGCCCGTCCGCATCCGACGGCGTCAGGATCAGATGAACATGGTTCGGCATCAGGCAGCAACACCAAACTTCGGTGCTCGCCTCGCGCGCAGCTTCGGACAAGAGCCATTTGTAGAAACGATAATCTGAAGGCGATAAGAAGATTCGCTCGCGCCGGTTTCCCCGTTGTGTGACGTGATGAGGCACGCCGGGAACGACGATGCGGGCGAGACGGGGCCAACGGCACCTTCCGGGGACAGTTTACTTTCTTTCCGCAGAAAAGCAGCAACAGTTCAGAACAAAGCGCAACCGGAAAGAAGTAATATTCAGTCCACTTGGAAACCCGAAACCAGTTCGGAAGTTTGTGCCCGAGACGGTTCGAACGCCGGGGACCGTTTACTTAATTCCACCTGCATCAACTCAGAAGCGCCGCGCGTTTCTGCGGAGTTAAGTAAACTGTCCCCTGCAGTTCCCCTTCCGGCATCGGCCTCGTGCAGGCGAATTTCGGGTCCGGGTGGACGGGGTAAAACTGTCCCCGGATTTCCGGATTTCAGGCTGGATTTCCGATCGCCGCTTTGTCGGCCTTGTCAGCCCAGTTTGGTCATGCTTGTTCCGCCAAAATCGACGCGGGTTCCGATTAACTCTCTGCTTCCGCTTGGCTTTGCAAGCATGACATTGTTTTCGACCGGCCTTGCGCCCAGGCTGGGAAGGCCCTGAGGCGCGTCGCTGCCTCTCGAAAAATCAAGCTTTTTCAAAGTGTTGTACTGACGGCGTGAGGGCAGTCGCGCCTTTCTGTTATCACTAAGGATTATTTTCCTCGGACACTTGCATTTGTTCCCGATATGTTCCATATTGGATGCCGGCCTTGTCCGGAGGAGGCATCGGTGGAGTTTGGAGACGCGAGTACGACAATCGAGCGATACCGGCAGGCGCTGAAGCATATCCTGTTGATGCTCGTCGGCATGGCCGAGATGGGGTTTGGCAGGCCGCTGTCGCTGGTGCTTGGGGATGCCGCCGTCG